>JBEIPI010000048.1:0-23677 GCA_040377165.1 Bacteriovorax sp. | reverse complement strand
TTTTCAATCGAAACGAAAGTCTCAGCAGACTCACCACAGGCCTTCGTAAACATCATTAAAGGCTGTAATAAGTATTGTACCTACTGTATCGTCCCTTACACTCGCGGTAAGGAGAGAAGCCGTCTAATGGCCGAAGTTGTAGAGGACGTGCGAAAGCTGGTGAAGTACCAGGGCATTCAGGAAGTGACACTTTTAGGTCAGAACGTGAACTCTTACGGAAAAGAAAACGGAGAGAGCTTGGCGGAATTGATCATGGAACTCGATAAAATCGAAGGTCTGGAACTGATCCGTTACACGACTTCACATCCATATGATGTTTCTGATGAACTGATCGCGGTCCATGGATCGTCTAAAAAATTGTCAAAACATCTTCACTTGCCGGTCCAATCGGGATCAGCAACTGTTCTTGAAAGAATGCACAGAGAATATACGCCGGAGCACTACCTTGGACTGTTGGAAAAACTTCGTGCCGCTCAGCCGGAGATTGTCCTATCAACGGACATTATCGCAGGGTTTGTTAACGAAACAGAAGAAGAGCATCAGGCAACGATGGATCTTTTAACTAAGGCCCAGTTCGACTTCATTTATTCATATGTTTACTCACCAAGAGCTAAGACCCGCGCAGCTAAGATGGAAGATAATCTTCCAGATGATGTTAAGGGCGCTCGTCTTCGTGAAATCCAGGCCCACCAGTTAAAAATCCAGGATAAAATCCACCAGACAATGATCGGGAAAACATACCGTGTACTGGTTGATTCAGATGGAAATATGGGCGGGATCAAGAAGTGGAAAGGGCGTACAAACTGTAACAGAATTGTCCACTTTGTTCCTGAAAACGATACGAAAGATTACAAATGGCACTGGGTTGATGTGAAAATCACAAGTGCGACGGCCCTTTCTTGTCAGGCCGAGCTTGTTTTAGACCTTGGTAAAAAAGCACCTTCGTTACTTCAGTAGTTTATATTATGTTTAGAGGGGGAAATTCTTCCCCCTCATTAATCCCACATTCGCAAATTGGTAGAATAGAGTCGAGGTGATTCTATGAAAAAGACCCTATTGCTCCTTTTGCTATCATTAACCCCCCTAACTAGTTTTGCGATCGTTAATGAGATCGCTATGGACTTTGGTTACGACCGTCAGATTTACGGACTTAATAGACAAAACTCAAATGTGACAAAAACTTATTCGACCGCACTTTCCACATATATTTTTGATTACACCGCTATCGACTTGAATGCTTCCCGTTCAGAAGATGTGACCAGTGAAAATGACCGCTATACCGTGGCCAGTGGAGTTGACTTAGTGGCGACACAGAATCGTGTGACCAGTAAAGTTTTTGGGATTGGGATTAAGCAGATGTTTGCACCAAGAACAGCGAGATTAATTCCAGGACTTTCAATTGGGTACGCTAAACAATTTGTGGATTATCAATCTGATTTGACGGTAGAAAATACAGCAACTTCCGTCCGCACTATTATTACCGGTGGTGAAAGAAAGCAGAGGATCGACTCAGTGTTTGGAACACTCTCTCTCCAGCTGCGCATGACTGAGAGATTATCTTTAAAGGGTTCGGTTAAGACTCTGTTTCCGGCCTTTGAAATGGATAAGGCGCGCGATAATGTCAAATATGCTGTCGGCTTTTCATGGGTATTTTAAAAAAAGTTATTCTTGTTTCATCACTGCTTTCTCTGGTCACAGGCTGCGCTAAGTTTGAGTACCTGTATGAGCAGGGAGTAGGGCAGATGGCCCTCCTTTCCAAAGGCAAAGACAATAAAGAGTTGCTTAAAAACGTCCGGATTCCAAAAGACCAGAAAGAAAAAATCAAAAGAATCGAAGAACTCAAAAGTTATTTCTACAGATATTGGGAGAAAAAAGAGACTAAAATCTACTCCCAGACCACTATCCTGAAAAACAAGGCCGTCACTTACCTGGTGATAGCTTCTCCATATCAGGAAATTAAAGCGGCGGAGAGTTGCTTTCCATTGATGGGATGTTTTCCTTATTTGGGTTTTTTTAGCTTAAGCTCCGCTAAAAATTTGCCAAAGAAAAGGAAGCCGAGGATTTAGTCACCTGGATCAGGCCGGTATATGCTTATTCAACCCTGGGGTATTTCACCGATACAATTCTTTCCTCTTTTTTTGAGTATGATGACTATGAATTGGCCGAGCTGATCTTTCATGAGCTTTTTCACACGATCTTTTTTGTCAAAAATCAGGTGGACCTGAATGAAAACCTGGCAATGTACTTTTCAGAAAGGATGCTCAATGACTATTTTCTCTCAATCAAACAGGAAGAGTTTTTGAAGTTTGAGCAAAAGAAAGAAGAGAGCAATAAGAAGATAAAACAATTGGTCGTTTTACTGGCGTCGGAATTACAGACGATGTACAAAAGCCTTCTGCCTAGAACCAAAGAAGAGGGAGAGGCGATTCTTAAGGAGTTCATGGAGGAGCGCTTTAAGGTAGAGGTTATGAAAAAGTGCCAGGCGCTGGATATACAGCCCAGGGATTGTTTTCCTCTGGATCGAAACTGGAATAACGCGAGCTTTGCAGCTTTCTTAACTTATGAGAAGAAGTCCAATGACCTGGCCAGTCTTCAGAAAAAGCTTGGGCTAGATTTAAAAGGCTACTATAATTGGATTGTCCAAAAGTACGAAGAATTCCAGAATCAAAGTGAGGAGGAGGACTTCGAAGTTTTTCTATTTAAATAGTCAAAAGGCCTACCCACATGAAACATATCCTCTTCATTGACCCCATTGAAAAATTAAATCCTAAAAAAGACAGCACACTGATGCTGGCGACAACGATGAAAGCAGAGGGGATGGAAGTTTACCTGCTTTTTGAGAAAGATTTTTATATTAATAATAAAGCAAAACACTCGTTCACTGTTTACGATTTTAAAGGTGAATTTTATGAGGATGGGGCTTACATTAAGTCTTTTGAAGTCAAAAATTCATTGAATGTGGAATTGGACGCACAAGACACGATCCATATGAGAATCGATCCTCCGTTTGATACCCGCTACCTTCGATACCTATGGATGCTTCGTTATTTTAAAACTCACGGAATAAATGTAGTGAATTCTCCCGATGGAATCCTGCGCTTCAATGAAAAGCTTCATGCTTATACTCAGAAATCCTCACTGGAGACCTATGTTGGGAGCTCTGTAGAGGGTTTTATGGGGTTTGTGGAATTGATGAAAAAAGATCATCAGGAACTTATTTTAAAACCGCTGGATTTGTACCAGGGTTTTGGAGTGGAGAAGGTTGCAGTAAATGATGCCAATCTTGCTTTTAAGTTCGAGGAAAAAGTGAAAGCAAATAATGGTGCGATTGTTGCCCAGCCATTTTGTAAAGAAGTGGTCAATGGCGAGATCCGTTCGCTTTATTTTAAAGGGCAGGAGCTGGGTTCAATCCTGAAAGTTCCAAAAAAAGGTGAGTTTCTCGCCAACATCGCACAAGGGGCTGCGTTTCACGCGGTCGAACTTACACCTTTGGTGAAAAAAGAATGTGACCGCATCTGTGCTGAACTCTTAGCAGAGGGGATAGATTGGGTGGCCTTCGATATTATGGGGGATCATGTCTCGGAGATTAACATCACTTGCCCAGGTCTTCTGGTAGAAGTGAGTTTTGCTCACAAGAAAAACCTGGCACTGGAAATTATCCGACTTTTTTCCCGTTAAGCATCACCACCAGCTCATCAACGATTTGTCCAAGAGACTCGGATTGTTCATTGAGCTTAGCTGACATCTGCAGAGACTCCTGGGCGACTTGCTCGCTCTTGTTGGCAACATCGTTAAGTTGAAGCATTGATTTGTTAACTTCCTCAATACCTTTACTTTGCTCCTGAGTTCCCGCATTGATCTCTTCAAGAAGACTACAGATACTTTCTGATTCAGAAGAGATCTGATCGAAGATGATATTACAGTTTTCAGCGTTTCTATTACCTTCTTCAATAGTGGATTTTCCGCTCTCAACGATTCCGGCCATAGAAGATTGAGAGTTTTTTACGATCTCATTGACTCGTCTGACGCTGCTATTAAGTAGTTCTGAAATTTCATTGGCCGCAGTACCACTCATGATGGCCAGGTTTCCGATTTCCTCAGCAACTACCGCGAAGCCTTTTCCATGCTCTCCGGCCCTTGCCGCTTCAACTGAAGCGTTGAAAGAGAGAAGTTTAGTCTGGAAAACGATGTCATTAATGATTTTGGTTTTTTCATCGATATTCTGGATAACTTTCACCACTTCGGCGAATTCTGTATCGTTGCGGTTGATTTGTTCAACCATTTTTTTGTTCGATTGGCTGATTTGATTAATAGAAGAGAGCATTTGCGCGATGGCCGTTTTCCCTTCAGCAATTTTTGTCTGACTTTGTTTCGCATTTTCAGCGGAGATCTGCACGTTGTTGCGGTTAATGTCCGTCATTTGTGAGATTTCCTGAACCGCTTGAGAAGTCGCCTGGATTGTGGCGTTCTGCTCAGTAGAGGATTCAGAAAGGAAGTCGCTGGTTGTTGCTACTTTCGTAGATGTATCATTTAGTGTGATAGTGCTGCCGTTAAGCTGCTCTGAAATTTGCTTTAGCACTCGCACCAGGCTGGTCCTGAAGCTCAATCCACCAATAGTGATAATGAGAATCATACAAAGACTTGAGGCCATGATAGCGTACTTTAAATTAACTGCCTGTTCTTCAGATTTTTTAATGAAGATCTGGGTATTCTGCTTAACTACATCGCCTTTTTGCTCTAACTCCACAAGAGTTTGCAGATAAAGAGGGCTGACGTCCTGGATGAAATACTCGATGGCCTCCGACATTTTTCCCAGGAGGATTCTTTTGTCGATCAGGTCGTTGACTCTTTCCTGATAAAGCTTGTTGATTTCATCGACTTTTTTGCAATCGAATTTACAGGCAGAGATGCCTGCCAGCGTTTCCTTCATTTTATCTTTGATTTTAACGATTCCCGCCTCAAGTACATCAGGGTCCTTCTCTGTAATTAGAGGAGAAAGGGCCGATTGAATAGAGGAGATATCAATTGAAAGCTCAATAATACTATTGCTGGAAGCGGCACTTTTTTGAGAAGAATCCAAAAGCTCATTCATATTTTTCTGAATGTAGCTAATAGTAAAAAGAGATGAAAGGAAGCTTATGAGGACAACTCCAAAAACGACCGTTAAAAGATATTTTTGTAATCCAAGTTTTTTAAGCATCTTTCATCTCTCTCTAAGGTAAAAAGTCTAATTATTTAAGTTTTGTGATTGAGAAACCAACAGTCAAAGCACCAATTGCTTTTCCACCATCCATTACAGGAACAGCAACCTGAATGCTTTTTAATCCTGTAGACTCATCCATTTCAATAGCACCTTGCCAAGTTTTTCCGGCCATTGGGTCGTCGTGCTTAGGCTTTCCTTTGTGTGACCAGTTAGATGTTTTTGCAAGGAACGCAACTTTTGTTCCGTCAGCAGCGTTAACAAAGATCTCAGTGATCATGTCTGTCTTTTTTGTTTTAAGGTATTCAGCAAGAGCGTTTTTTGAGAAGTAACGAACTTTTGGATCCAGAACCGGAAGCTCTTTCCACTTGTCCTGAGTCATATCCTTGTAGTCAGCAAGAGCAGCAGTGTTAACAGCTTTTACTGCTTCAACAACTTTTGCATCCGATCCTAATTTTTTAATTTCTTCGATTTGCTTGTTAAGAGCAGTTGTCTGCTCTGGAGTTAGAGCTTCAGCGAAAGCTCCTGTAGCAAGAAAGGTAGATAGCATAAGACTTAAGAAAAATTTCATGGGCACTCCTGTAAAAGGTGGTTAAGAAAAAGTTACTCTTTAAGTAAATAGTCTAACGGCATAAAGTTATTGAGCAATGAGAAAAAATTGTTCATTGGGCAAAAATTAAGTTGTTCGTATGGCTAACGGTCAATAGATTTTTTTGTGAATGAGTAGTCAAAAAAAAGGAGAGGGCCAAGCCTCTCCTTCCTTATAGGTATTTTTTGATTGGGAACTAGTTTGTGCTGTAGCTTGAGTCTGTAGCGAACTCGACTTTTAAACCAACACAGTCTGTAGGTCCACCTGAGTTGTATGGGATGTCAGCATAAGGACAGTAAAGTGATCCACCTGACTGTTTACATCTGTGATCTGTTAATACTTCTACAACTTCTAAAATGTATGGCTGAGTTGTTCCGCCGGGAACAGAGAAAGAAGCCGCAGCTCCAACTGAGTCTACATCTGAAGTTACAGTCACAACTTCACCTAAGCTATCGCCAGATCTTCTAAGCATGATCTTCGCTTGCATTTTGCTGTAGTTGTTTGAAGTAAATTGTGAGCAGGCCTTCGCCGGTTTAGAAGAGTTTGCAAGAGCAGTTCCGCCAACGATTTTTGAAGCTCTGATTCTTACTGAGAATTTAGCATCCGTTCTGAATTGGTTAGGAGAGATGTAAGCTGGAAGATTTGAAGCTGACGACCAGTACATACCGTTTGTTCCCGGACCCTGAATTGTGAGCACCGGAAGGTTGGTATAAAAAGTCACTCTTCCATCATCTGCATCGACATCGCCGTCACCATCAGTGTCGCCGCCATTTGATCCACCAGTAGAGCCACCTGTTGATGGATTTGTGATGTAATTGTTAACAACAGATTTCCCTTTTGTTTTCTCCGCACAACCGCTCAGTGCGACTGAAAGGAGTAATACAAGGAAGGAGATTTTTGTCATGTTTTTCATAAAAAACCCTGGGTTTTTAAGTTCTATCCATTGTCTATTCGACTGATCCGGTAATTTTCTTGAAAATTAAATATATCTTGGGCCAGATTCCTCCTTTTTTCCTCCTAACCTGCTGATTCCTCATTAGGCAGGAAGTTGTAAACATTTTTAGGGAGGGGTAGAATAGAAGGACTTAGGGCAAAGGATTGTTCCTAAATAAGATCACGATGAAAACATTAGATTTAGAAAAATTCATTCAAGGCCTCAGTACAGATCTTTATAGCTTCGCCTTTATTCTTATACCTGATGACTTGCAGGCCACCCAGCTGATGATTGATTCAGTAGCAGCACTTGTCATTCAAAAGAAATCACTGGTGGATCAATGGTCGAAATCCTCTGCGGATAAAGTGCTGGAGCATTCAGAGGAAATCAAGCTTCATTTATACAAGACTCTTTATGACCTTTCCAAAAAGCGC
The DNA here is from genome assembly GCA_040377165.1 of Bacteriovorax sp. GTDB lineage: Bacteria > Bdellovibrionota > Bacteriovoracia > Bacteriovoracales > Bacteriovoracaceae > Bacteriovorax. Next base: position 16,520 of record JBEIPI010000048.1, on the reverse strand, counting down.
TACCACCAGCTGAAAGCGGGATTGAGAAGCATAGAAGATAACTCGGGTTTTTTTGCCCTGGATTTTGATGATAAAGCGGTGCTTTTTCTTCAGGAGAGAAGTGAATTTTCTAGTGAGATGATCGAGTTTATTTCCAGCAAGTCAAAGACTGAAGTGCTGGCCCATTTATATTCTGCCCGGATAAACATGATTGAAGGCCTTAGCGCCCGTCCGGGGCTGCAGAATGATTTTAGAAACCATAACTAAGGATAGATGATTGGATAGGCGTAACGTTTTTGTTTCATCAGTTTCTTCCATTTCAAAAGACTACTGCATACACACTAAAAATGTCTTCTCGTTAATGGATCTTCATCCTGAAGATAAGAGCTATCAGAAAATTAAAAAGCACATGGATGATTGCCAGGTCTGTGAAGGTGCTTATAAGAAGTTCGAGTTTAAGAACCTGGAAGCAAAGATACATATCCCGAAGCCGCAGATCGACAGTGAGACTAAGGAGATCTTCGAGAATGAAATCCATGAACTTTTTAAAACTCTCGACCTCAATGAAAAGGCCTTACTTAGAAAAAAAATCAAATCTAATATAAAAAAGATTGATGTAGCCGGGATTGAGTTTATCAAAAATCTTGCTTCAAAAGGCATGATAAAAACTTATGTTTTTGGTGCGGCTTTGTTTGTGGTTTTAAAGCAATTTTTTGATTAGGCAGACTCTAAATTTCGATTTTTATCTTTTTATTTTTTTGCAGGCTAATTAATTTGTAACTGGTAATAAATGGAGAACTGCTTGCGGTTTTTGGTGAAAACTTTTGGCGGATTGGGCTGATTGAGCTGCTTGAGTGTCTCTTCAAAAAAGTAGTGAAGGTCATCGTCTTCCGATGATTTTAAAATCCTCACTGTGACAATGTTGCCATTTTCATCATAGTCAATTTTCCCGATCAACAGGTGTTTCTTATCAAAGATTCTGGCCAAAGCGGGGCGCTCGATCACGGTTTTTTCATAGGTCGCATAGATTTTTGAGAAATAATTTTGATAGCTTCTTACATAAAAAGAATAATAGGTCTTTTCGTCTGAGTTGAGTTCGTCTTCCGAGACGCCTTCGGGTCTCTCATAGCGGATTTCAAAATTTGAAATATTCTGGGTGGCCTTATTCACCGGGGGAGTAAAATTTTTCGTCGCTTCAACTTTCAGTTGTTCCTGCTCGGCCGAGCGTGGAATCACTTTCTGGTTTCTGTGATTAAAATAGAAGTGCCCCCCTGTTGAATTGTCTGGTTTTGCGAGGAACTCTCTGCCGATATTATTGGGAGTTTTTTGCACAGGTGCCGGGGCCTGCGTGGGAGCAGGAAGAGTTGGGGCAAGGTTTTCCAGAGAAAGACTTCCGCCTGGTTTTCCAGGTTTTTCCGGTTTATTCACTGGTGGTGTTGGGCGGGTGATTTGTTGCCTTGTGGCCAGATCCGGGCGTTGTAGATTTTTAACTCCGTCCTTTATTCCGACGCGTCTGAATTTTTCTACTTCTTCCGGTTTCATAATATTGATTTGATCAAGTTTAATGGGAGATTTTAATGTCCTCGTGGCTTCCGAGAGACTCTTTAAGAACTCGATATTCTGTAAGTCGCCTTTGACTAAGGCAAGAATTGCCGCATGAAGCGCTATCGCTGCAAGAAATGAGTAGAGAAATTTCTTATTAGAATCCTTATTCCCGATCATTTCGATATCTTACAACTTCTCCCTTGGAAAACACAGGTATTTTTATCCTATATATTGACCCTGGTTAGGGGGAGAGTAAACTTATATTGGGTCAATATGCCCTAAACTTTGCAAGGATTGCAATTTCATGAAAAAGCTAGCTAATGTTTTCGAGAGTAAAAGAAGTATCGTAGGCCTTTTCCTTTTAGCAGGTTTGGTTTTTACAACTTATAAAATTCAAGAAAATTCCGGAAACATCAAACGCCTGACAAATTTTGAAAGTGGTATTCAAACTTGTTTCACGAGAGTGAACCAGACATACACTGCAAATCTTTTAGGTGACACGGCTTCGACCTACCTTACACAAAATTTTCAGAACCTGACAGAAGAGTGCCTGGCCGAAGGGATCCTGACTGTTGAAAATTCTTTTCAAGAGCAGCTCTCAGCGGCGGCAAAACAACTTTCAAATCTTGCTTCAAACGTTCACTGGTTTCATGAGGATATCCTGGCGCCAAGTGGAGCAAAGAACCTTGCTGGAAACGGCGGGGCACGCGATGTGGAAGCGCGTTTTGAGAAAATCGAAACAACTAAAGATGAAATCCTGGAATCAACGGATAAACTAAAAAACGATATTACAAATTCTCTTAATCAGCAGAAGAATTTTTTCTACGTTTCAGCGACACTTTTGGTTATCATTATGTTAGCTGAGTACATGAGCCTTACCCGTCGCCGTCTTTCAAACAACGCCCGTGAAAAAGAAGCAGAAGCAGAGCTTTTAGACAACGGGGGAGTCAGCAGTGTGAAAGTCGGGGAGATTATCAGAGTGGCGTTGGAGCAAAATGACCTGATCAACTGCTCTAAGCTCTTTGCTAATTTTCACTCGAACACGGTAACGGAAAAAAATAAAAACAAGGGATCACTTGAGAGCCTAATAACCCCACTGGGAACAACTAAAGCTTCAGTGAATATCGAACAGATTTGGGAAGATGATACGATTGGAGTCGCTGCAGATATGACAGAAGTGAAGTGGGAAGATGTAAACCTTGAGCAAATGAGCTCAGCGGTTGTGGACTTACTGGCGGAGAAACTTTTCTCTCAAGGCGTTCAGCTGGACATCAATATTCCGGACAATCTTTCGATCCGCGCGCGCGGAGAAGATGTGGAGCAGACGCTTTATCATTTATTCGCCTACGCCATCAATTCAACTCAATCAGAAAATGGTGAGAAATCAATTTCAGTTTTTGCCCATAAGCTTGGTGACGTTGTTGCATTCGACCTGATTTATTCGGGAGCAGGTTTTGATGAGGCCATCTTAAAACAGAGAGCGGGTCTGGAAAACAGCGCGGTTGAGCTGGACCTTGACTTGCAAATTTGTCAGACACTACTTAACGGGCTTGAGGCCAAAACTCAGCTTGATAATAAAATCGATCAAAATGGAAACGTGGTTGGTGGAAGAGTGAAAATCATCTTTAAGGGAGCGGTAAACGCAAATCAGGGACGCCTGGTGGACTTAAAGGTGGGAAGCAAAAAAGAAATCCTTGCAGCTATGTCTGCAGCGGACAACGCCTAATCTAAATTCTAGAAACTTCAGTTCTTAAAATACCCGCAACCAGCTCTTCTGAATCTTTCAGAAGGGCCTGTTTCGTGGACTTCAAGTCATCAAAGCGTTTTGTTGTTTCAATCAGATCCTGAGCGGAAGGCACTTTTAAGTTAAGCAGGATATCAGCGATTTTAATGCCTGAAGCTCCTTGCAGGATGAACTTGATAAAATGGATCATCACCGCGGAAGCGTGAAGGTGAATGATGTCTTTTTCCTGGAACTTGAAAATCAGCACACAAGCATCGTCAGCATTCTTGATAGAAAGTGAAGTCAGAGGCAGTTGAAGATCCTGGTGATTCTTAATCTTATATTCAACATAAACGTCGTTGTTCTTTGGATAAATAGAGAACGTCTTCAGTTTCACCAGCTCATGAGAGATGAGTGAATTGCTGAAGTTGAAGCTCTGAGGTTTGCCGTCTTCCAGCTCCTGAACCAGCGACTTCATCTGCAATTTAAAGTGCGAAAGAAGCCCCAGTAGGTGCCATGGGTATTCATCGCTATAAGTGTTTAAATGCCCTTTTACGGCATTGAACTTCAGTCTTAATTCTTCAGGATGGAAATTTTTCAGATCGCTTGCTTCAAGGTCTAAAAGCTCAAAATGCTTTTTGATTGAATCAGGCATGAACTGCGCTTTGGCAAAGAAGCTCGGAACTAAAAGTGAACGGAGTTTTGCCTTTAGTTTTGCCGGCCCATCAGAGAGCTGAAGCTGAATGATCTGGTGGCCGAGCATTGAAGAGAAGTACTCTCTGAAAACGTTCAGGTTGATGGCCGGGTGCTTTGGAGTCAGACCAAAGTATGAGTAGAAAGCAGTCCCGTACTGCTCTAATTTTCCGCGGTAAGCATCGATCGGAGTCAGCTCAATCTTAACGTCCATCGGGTCGTTCTGATTAACAATGAGTAGAAGTGGGAACTGTTTTTCCGGGCCGAACTTAAGGCCTAGAAGCTCGCTTGAGACACTGCGGTTGCCGTGACTCCAGTCTTCGTGAGCAATAAGCTCAATATTAAAAAACGTATCAAGTGATGTACTGCTTTTTGTCAGGTTCTTAAAGAAGCTCGGGTGAGGAAGATGGCTTGCATCTTTGCTGGTTACCGAAGATACCAGTTTACCATCGATAATAGCGTCCTGGTGGAACTCAAAAGTAATATCTCTTTCCACTTCATTAACATAAATCGGCGTGGTGATAGGGCTTTTATTTTTGATAAAGCGCTGAAGCTCTTCAACCAGTTTGTTGAACTTGTTAAAGCGGGTCAGGTTGCCTTTAAACTCGAATGAAAGGCATGACTCTTTCATCTTGCGGTTGACCGAGAATAAGTGCTTGTTGGAAGCGACTTCGGCGTTTCTTCTGGTCAGGATATAAGCGAAATGGGCTATTTCACCCTTTCCTTTAAGCTCTTCCATGTTGATGGTGGCTTCAACTTTAAAGTCTTTTAAAAGCTGTTCTACGCGGTCGCTATGGCTTGGAACAAACAGCTTCTGATTAGTGAAGACGTAAATGATTGCGTCTTTTTTTAACATCGCTTTTTGCGCCAGGATTTGTTGCACCAAAAAGTGGTGAGGGTTGGTCTTTGGCAGCTCGGTTAAATTTAAGACAATGCGATTGTAAAGCGTGTCACCGGACGGCAGCTCTCCCAGGTTGAAAAATGAAGCCTGGCCCATGCCGTCTTCAGGAGAGTGCTTATATTTTTCGCGCATGATCTTACAGATAAATGGCACGATTTCGTATTTGTGCTCGACTGCGATTCTGGTCAGGAAGCTTAGAAATTGAAGCTCCTGACAGATCTTCAGGAACTGTCCGTCGATGAATTCTGTCCCTTCAAATTCTGGGCAGATCAGGTTGTTCCATTGGGAAATCTTGACGTTGGTCTCCTGGGCAAGCCAGTGAGAAAGCGCCATTGATGAAACGTGATTGCCGGCAAAACGTGTGTTGATTGTTTTTGGTAGCAGACAAACTTTCCCGTGGGCGGGAGTTTTTCTTTCTGTCTCTGGTTTTAACCACGTCGGAAATTTAATCAACAGGTCATTGACTAAAAGACCGAAAGTCAGGTGAGACAATGAGTGAGAGTAGTTTCTGATAGAGTAAATTTTATCGTCTTTTGGAGTTGAGATAAGTTTAATCAACTCTGTCAGAGTGATGTTTTCGAAAGCATCTTTCAATTTTAACAGCGAGTCTTTGTACTCGGCCGTCGGACGGTACCAGCTATACTGGTTGATCTGGAGTGAGTCGCAAAGAAGCTCTGTCGAGCTGTCTTTTACGAAGATTTTCCCCAGGAATGAAAGCGGGTTCATCAGGATATCTTCAGTAACAACCAGGCGCTGTTCTTTTGCTAAATCCATGATGAATTTAATTCTGAAAAGATAGATCGCCACGGCCCTGAAGCAGTGAACTTTCAGGAAGTCATCAATGTGCTTTTTGATAGGTGATGATTCATCCTGCATATGCAACCAGAAGTCCTGGTGTTGCGCCAGTAGAGACTTGTCGAGTTTGGCATACTCAGCAAAATGAAGGAACTCGTCGAAAGTTTGTTTCTTCATCGACTTGCTGCTCGAGCATGTTTTTTTGAAAAGCGATTGGGCATCGATTGAGAGATTGCTTAGCGTGTTTTTGATAATGATCGCTGAAGCAGTAATAAGGCCTTCGCCTTTCCAACCCGGGATAAAAAATTCAGACGGATTAAAAGCGGACATAGCAGTGCTCTCGCCTGAAAAAGGCGAAAGATGACTGTCTTCTATCCAAGACTTTTGTGGTCTATTGGTGTTGTGATCCAACTTTTTAATCCTAAAAAATAACCAACCAATTCAATTTGTTTTTGGTACAAAATAGTGACAAACGAGGCATCAGAAGTCATGCAAAAAACGCAAAAATTTCCCATAATTATTTGACGCAAGTCCTAGATAATACTGGGATATGAGAAACTTCTAAAGATCTCTACATAGCGAGTCGATAAGAAAGGTGAAAACTAGCAATGAAGTGCGTAGTTTCACTAGTGTATTTTTGGTTTTTACGAGGGGCGTCTATGGCCGACAATTTATTTGATGATGTTGAAGCAATCCTTGATGCAGAGATGAGTGAAGATAAAAACTTCAACGACTCTGAACTGCAGGACATTATGGCCGAGATTGAAGACCTTGAAAAAGAATTCATTTCAGAGGAAGCGCCTGCTGAGATGTCTCTTCAGGAAAAAATTGATGCTGAATTGGCAATGGAGCTTGAAGCCGAAGCGATGGCCGAAGATACGATTGAAGAAACAATTGAAGAAACGGCTGAAGTTTTCGAGAGCGTTGCTAGGCCGGTGGCACCAGTGGCAGAAGTCCTGGCATTTGAAAAAGCAGCTCCTGCTGCGCCTAAAACTGTCGCTCCCATGGCGACATCGATACCGACAACGACATCAACATCAACTTCTCAAGTGGCCTTCTCGGCCCAGGGTTCTATGGCCCTCAATCTGGATTTCAAAGTAGGCAGCGAAAGTGCGAAGCTTACTATTGACCCGGTTAAAGGTCTTATCGTGACTGTTTCTGGAGTTGAGCTGTGTATCAGCGAAGATTCTGGTTGCACTGTTTCGATGGAAAATGGAATGAAGTTCACAATTCCTTTGTCGTCACAAAACAATTCGCATACAAAGAAAGCAGCTTAACTCTTAAAGTTGGAGATGCTTCTTGAGTCTTAAAATCCTGGGTGGTTTTGCCCGCGGACAAATTCTTGCTGTTCCTAAAGGCGATCTGATCAGACCAACTTCGGTCATGCTTCGAAGAAGAATTTACGATTTTTACCAGGATCTCGATGGCGTGATTTTTGTCGATCTTTGCGCCGGCTCAGGAGCGATGGGGTTTGAGGCCTGGTCGAGGGGGGCAGAGCGGGTTTATCTCAATGAGGTCAACCGTCATGTTCTGAAAACTCTCGAGGAAAACCGTGAGAATTTGCTGGTGAGAAATCATCACAAAAAAAACGGCGAGATCATCTGCAGTCATTTCCCAGCTGAAAAACTTATCAAACAATTTAAAACAGATTATGAGAAATTAACTCCCGCTCAAAAAGAGGAGACGGTTATTTTTCTTGATCCTCCGTATTCGGAGAAAAGCATTTACGTTGATGTTATCAAGTTTCTTCTGGAAGAGCCTTGGTATTTTGGTCAACTTTGGGTGGAGTCCGATCCGAAAAAAGGAATCCCCAAGGAAGCCCTGGGCGAGCTTGGTTTAGTTGCCCAAAAGGTCTATGAACAAGGCGACAGCTATATCTTTGTAACAAATTTTCCGCAACTCTGATACCATATACATAATCAGTTCAAGGATTTGTTATGGAACTTAGTTCTCGTGTAAAAGGCATGGCCGAAAGTGTGACATTGAAGCTTAATTCAAAAGCGATGGAAATGACCGAATCGGGGAAGCAAGTTTATAACCTGACAGCAGGACAACTCCCGTTCAGACCACCTCAGGATTTTATCGATGCCATCAGAAGTGAGCTGGATTTTTTAAAATCATACCAATACAGCCCGGTGGGCGGATTCCAGGATCTAAGAAAAAAGATTCTTCATCACATCGAAGAGACCCGTGGAATTAATTTTCAGGCCCCAGAACTAGCGGGCGAGAGTTTTGATTGTGTTGTTTCTAACGGAGCAAAACACTCGATCTCAAATATTTTAGGTGCATTGATTGATCCGGGTGACGAAGTGATTATCATTTCACCTTACTGGATTTCTTACCCTGAAATGATCAAGTTCTGCCGTGGAGTTCCAGTTGAAGTCAAGTCGTCGATCTTTGATGTTTTTACTCCTCCTCTGGCGGAAATAAGAAAGGCGATCTCAGAAAAGACCAAAGCGATCATCATCAACAGCCCCAACAATCCAGCGGGAATTCATTACTCTGACGAGTGGATGACAGAGTTTGCGGAAATGTTGATGGAGTATTCAGATATCGCGGTAATCAGCGATGAAATCTATTTTGAAGTCTGTTATTACGACCCGAAACCGACATATTTTTACCAGAAGAAACCGGAGCTTTTAAAGCGCACTATCATCGTTGATGGTATCTCAAAAGCTTTCGCATCAACCGGTCTTCGCATTGGTTATTGTGTGGCCCCGAAAAATATCTGCAAGGGGATTGAGAACCTTCAAGGGCAGTTAACCAGCAGTGCGAACTCTTTGGTCCAGCGTGCGATGATGAACTACAATTTCGGCAACTCAGCGCAATTTTTAACTCCGGTGAAAAATCATTTGCGCGACAACGCCACTATCATCCGTGAAAAATTAAAAGACAACGACCTGATGAAGTGCTGGTATCAGCCAGTCTCAGCATTCTATTTTATGATCGATTTCACCCAGACACCGGTTTTCAAAAAATACCAGCAGGGTAAAAACGACAGAAATGATTATGCGGTTCAGATTTGCGAAGACATGCTTAATGAACTAGGGGTGGTGATTGTTCCGGGTACTGATTTCGGCATGCCTAATTCCGCGCGAATCAGTCTGGTACTGCATAAGGAAGTGTTTTCAGAAGCGATCGAAAAAATCGTTCAGTTTCTCCACGGCTAAGACGGAGAAAATTTCCCCCTGATATCATCTTGTTTCCCTCGAAGGCATAATATTATGTAGAGGAAAGCTAATGCTATCAAAACCGCTAAAATACTTATTTCTTTTCGTGGCCTTGACGATGCTTTTGTCGTGCGGGAAAAAAACGGAAGAAGAAATTAAAGACGCTGTTCGCAGTGCTAATATTCATTTGAGTAAGCGTGAATGCCAGGCGGCCATCGACCTGCTTGAATCTATCGGCAGGCAAAATAAAGATTCTTATTACCTGAAGGCCCTCGCAAGCTCGTATGCCTGCCGTGCTGGTTATTCCACGACAAAATTTTTTGCTGATGATATTGCTTTGACTGCGACACCCGCTCCGCTTGGAGGGATGACTACTTATTCAACATCACTGGCGACTGTAACATCGCCGCTTTCAGATGACTCCAATTTTAGAGATCTTCAAACTGCTATCGATATCCTGCTTTATGCAGGAGGAATTGCTTCGACGACTGAGCCGACTTCGATTGAGCGTGCGAAATATTTTTCGGCCGATCATGCAGGGGACATTAATTCACAACTTGTTTATATGATGCTGGTGCAGGTTGGGAAGCTGATGAAGACTTATGGAAACACAAGCGCTGCCGGCGTAAAAGGCGGAGGAAGTGCTTCAAACACTTGTTTCACTGACTACACCGCAACTCCTGCAGCTGTTCAATTGTACGTTACGGCCGGGGGACAGACCGGGGCCTGTACAGTGACGAACTCTGCACATTCTCAATTGGCCCTGGGCGCAACAGACCGTCGCAAGAGGCTTTGTGAAGGTGTGGTGCTTTTAAATAATATTCTTCAGGTTTTACCGAGTGTGCTTGCCACAGCTGGTGGAGGAGACCTGGATGATGTAGCTTCACTTTCTCAGGAAATTGAAGACCAGAAAGACGCACTGGAGCTTATCGATCCGACTTTCTCTCCGACAGCAACTGTTTTAAGCCAGACGAACTGTGAAAACGACACTGATATAGACCTCGTAACATTGTCGTCATATTACGCAGTCTTTTTTGAGACCTTAGTTTTATGATGAAAAGTATTTTATTATCATTATTCATTTTCTCTGCGGATGGGCTTTTTGCTCAGGAGATTCCTGCTATCGGTAGGAGTCCGCGCGGGCAATTGATGGGCGACGCTTTTACTGCTGTGGCCGATGATGAGTACACACTTTTTTACAACCCGGCCGCACTGGGAAGAAACAAAGGAGTGAGTTTAACTCCACTCAACCCAAGTTTTGGTGGAACGAACGCTTTAGACGATACTGACCGCTTCAAAGACTTTCCTAAAAAAGACCCGGCAGCGATTGCAGACCGTATTCTTAATTACCCCGTATCACTTCAGGCTTCGGTTTTTCCCGGGCTTAAAATGGGAACATTTGGTTTCAATCTTTTTGCCAGCTCAAAAACGAATATGATCCTTTTAAACGCGGTTCACCCGATCCTTGATATTGATTACCGCTACGACAAAGGTTTTGTCGCGGGTTTTGCTTACAATTTGGGGAGTGGGGCTTACTCTTCGCGAATCAAAAAAAGCAACAAGGCCAAAATCACTTCGGGGAAAAGGCTTTCAGTCGGCATCAGCGTAAAGCACGTCAATCGCGAAGGAATTGATGACCAGTACGATTTATTCGGAACAACTCTTCTTAACAAAATCAATTCGGGTGCAACCGAAATTGATGACCTGAAAAAAGCTCTCGGCTACTCGAAGGGGAAGGCCTGGGGGGTGGATTTAGGAACGGAATTCGCTTATTCGTCGGGGAGAAACCTCTTTACTGCAGGGCTCTCAATTATGGATGTCGGTGACATGAGATTCAGAAAGATGGAAGGAAACGGCGATATTCCTATCCAGGAAATGAGCATTAACACCGGTGTCGCTTTCAAGCAGGACTACGGGCTTTTTGATTACACTCTCGCCGCGGATTTGCGCCCGCTCAACAGCACCGTTGTATTTGCGCGCAAGTTTCACTTTGGAACAGAATTGTCTTTGCCACTCGTCACGCTCAATGCGGGGTGGAGTGAAGGATATGTCTCTTACGGTGGAAGCGTGAAGCTTTGGCCGGTCAAACTCACCGCTGGTTTCTATGGCGTGGAATTAGGTTCTAAATTCCGCGAGCAGGAAGCCAAAAGATTCGTCGTCTATTTAAGTCTTTTCGACTTTTCTTTTGATATCTAATTCTCTACCATTATTATCAAGAGGCACCGAGATCTTCAAAAATACCAGACTGTTTCGCTCTGCCTTTTAATACATGGAGGTATTGTTGAAAAAGACTTTTGTCCTGGACACTAACATTCTTCTTTTCGATCCAAGCGCTTTTAGAAAATTCGGCAAAAACACAGTCTTTATTCCTCTAATCGTTATTGAAGAAATTGATCGCTTTAAAAAAGATCAAAACGAAAACGGAAGAAACGCCAGAAACTTTTCGCGTTTTATCGATGACCTCAGGTCTCAGGGGTCCCTGGCCGAAGGTGTAGTTTTAGAAAGCGGCGGGACGCTGATCATTTCAGTGGATCTTTTTGTCGACAATAAAAACCTTCCAATCGACGTAACATTAAATGACAACCTGATTTTATCTTCAGCTTTAGCACTTAAGCAAAAAGGCGACGATGTCATCCTGGTTACAAAAGATATCAACCTTCGACTGAAGTCAGACATCCTTGGCGTTACTGCCGAAGATTATGGACAGGTAGATGTAACGCTTGAAGAGCTTTATGCCGGTCAAAGAACGCTTGAAATCTCAGGCGAAAGATTAAAAGAGTATGAAGCTAACCGCTTTTTAGCTTTTGATGAAGATGAGCAGATGGGTGTGTTCCCGAATGAGTATTTTATTCTTCAGGAATTCCACAATCCAAGAAGAAGACTGCTTGGAAGATATCACCACGGCAAAAAAGGGATCGTCCCTCTTATTTCATTAAGAGAAGGGATCTGGGGAATCTACCCAAAAAATATCGAGCAGCAGTTTGCCCTTGATGCTTTGTTAAATGATGAAGTGGCGCTTGTCTCTTTAGTTGGTAAAGCTGGTACCGGTAAAACATTACTAGCAATCGCCGCCGGACTTGAGAAAGCAATCGTTCAAGGAAAATACTCTCGTTTACTTGTTTCCCGTCCAATTCAGCCGATGGGGCGCGACCTGGGATTCTTACCGGGTGACGTAAACGAAAAGCTTGCTCCATGGATGCAGCCGATCTTCGATAATATGGACTTCCTGTTTAACCAAAACAGAAAGCAGGCCGGAACTTCTTATGAGGAACTGATCAACCAGGGTATGCTTCACGTTGAACCGTTAACATACATCCGCGGTCGCTCTATTCCAGGTCAGTATCTGATTGTCGATGAGGCACAAAACCTTTCTCCACACGAAGTAAAAACTATCGTAACGAGAGCAGGTGAAGGAACAAAAATCGTTCTTACCGGTGACCCTCAACAGATCGATTCACCTTACCTTGATGAAACAAATAACGGATTAGCTTACGTTGTGGAACGTTTAAAGACTGAGGATATTATCGCTCACACGACATTAAAAGTTGGTGAGAGATCGCCGCTTTCTGAAGTCGCTTCGAAGTTATTATAAGGGAATAGATGGCCGATCCTAGGTTACAAAGAAAATATTTGCGTGCTCCTCTTAAATCACAGGCACTATATGTCGATGGGGAGCACGTCTTTAAGGCACGCATCCTGAACGTTTCAGAGGGCGGAGTTCTCCTGTCAGAGCTTCCTCACATTCCTGAAATCAACTCACTTCCGATAGCACTCAACATCATCCATTACCCGCGCTTTAGCGGAATGAACCTTGATGAATTAAAACAACTCTCTCCAGATGATTTCACCCGCACTATTTTGAAAACAAAGGTGCGCATGGTGCGCTCATTTGAAAACCAGAGCAACGTCGACCGCGTTTTTATTAATTTTATAGGGTGTGAATTCTACAACCCAGACCCTGAGTTTAAACTGGTTATTTTTCAATACGTAGAAACGTTTGCTAAGAATACTGTTTATCTGCTTAGCTTGTTTGAGTCGCTGGGCAATCGCGCTGAGCAACTTGAGACACTGAGAACTGTGGCGCATTTGCTGGGTTATGACCGCAGAATGAAAATCCCTTTGCTTCGAGCGAAAGTTCTACACGATTATCAATCATTAGAAAGTTTATAGGTGAATTATGAAATCGCTGGTTCTTTTGGGCCTTTCGTTTCATTTAATTTCTAAGTCCATTGCCGGTGAACCCGACGATTTTTCTGCACGCCTTGATTCAAAGGCCTCTTTTGGGAATTCACGCATTAACAATGTTGTTAACGGACTTATAAAACAAGCTGTTGAGGATATAAACTCACGCAAAAATGCTTCATGTGACAGAAAGATGTTGATGGAGTATTTGAAGGATGACTTAGATAGAAATTTTCCCAGCATCACTGGCTACCTTTACCGCACAATTCCTTTTGCCGGACAAATGGACTATACGAAAGTTCCTTACATAGGGGAAATCCCTTATGGAAGAACTTCGTTTAACCCTTCAACTAAAATCAAAATTAGAGAAGAGGAATTTGTTGTCGGCCTGGATAAAATTGATCACTTTTTCTCCCACGGTTTTCTCTATTGGCATTTAGTTGGACAAGACCCGGCACTTCCGCCTAAAAAAGTTTCAGAGGCCCTCAATTTCGGAATGGCCCAGGAGGACGGACCGTGGGGATTAAAATCTTTCGGTGTGAAGTCGTACGCTGATTTATCGGCCAACTATAAAGGCCTCTCTTTTTGGCGAGATTTTTTGGATGGCAAACCGGCCCTGGTTGTGTGCGAAGATAATAAGTTTGTCATCAAACAAAGCTTTGAACTTGAGAATTATTTCGATGCTTCGATGGATGAGACAGTCAATTGCAGCAGCTATAAAAATGCCGAGATGTTAAAAGCGATTAAAACTTTCACGGATAAAAATAAAGTTTCTTGTCCGGTCTCCAGCAGCTATTGCGAAAAATTTAAAAAGAACCTTCCAGCTGAGGTGGCCAAAAAAACTCTTCATCCGTTATGCCTCGGCACGGGCTCCTCACAAGTGGAGACGCCGTCAAAATTGACTGCAAAAGATCTACTGGATGCGGGAAGTGCACTTGCTTCCGGCGGAACAAACCTCTACGATATGCTTTTTCCTCCGTCGCGAAGCAAAGTTGTTGAGCCAGGTGGAATCGTCAAATGAAGAATGCGTTTTTGATAGTCATGATGCTTTTCCCGCAAATATTGCTGGGGTCTCAGACGAAAATACTCCTTAAGGCCCAGGAGCAGTGGAGTGGTTATCAGTCTTGCTCGGAGCAGGTTAAAAATGAGTTGGAGTTGATTAATTGTCTCTCACCTTATCTGAGCTCAAAAATCACCCGTGTAGAAAAAGGGAAGCTTGCGAGTTTTCTCATTATGGAATTTTCATTTTCTGAATTGAGGATTTGTGATGATAAAAAGGATTTAGTTCCGATGAGAAATGTTAAAGATGAGATTTACTTTTGTATGAGTGTCTTGGGAAATAAATCAAAGCTTCCTGGCTATGTAATCTTTGAAGCTGAAAAAAATAGTTATAGGATTAAGGCGATTAAATACAATTTCTAAAAACGAAACTCACCCTTATTAGAGTTCATCCTTCCTTTTTTCAAGTCAACCATCACCAAAGTGGCTTCCTTAAATTTTTGACTCTTAATCAATTCACTCTCAATCAAAAGTGAATTCTGCAGGACAATTTTAAATGTTTGCAGGTCATAGCTTATTTTTCTGGAGTAAAACTTTCCTACCAGCTTTCCTTTTTTCCAGATCTCCACATCGCCGTCAAAAAAACGATCGGCGAAATAGGCCTTCTGGTTGCACATGGCGCTTGAAGTGATTCTGAGGTTGGTTTCACCCGGCAGAGTCAGCATCACAGAGGCATCCTGGATGGAGTGAGGGCATGTTTCATTTGCCCTTACTCCAACAGATGCGAGTGCCATGATTATTAATAAAAGGTATCTTTTCATTTTAGTAATTACCTAACAACCGTCTTTAACTTTGAAAGAAGATCACCGTTAGGAATGATTCCCGCGAATGTGTGGTCTTTCAGGTCAATCGCTCTTCCCTTTGAATCAAATTTATTTGGCAGAAGTTCCTGTAGGCTTGAAACATTTGAGTTGATCAGCGCTTTTAAGTCTACTTCAACCATTACGTCTTCACCTTGCTCATTCTTACCTAGTACCAATGACTTCGGCCCCGCTACGAAAAGCAGGATTTCATTGATTTTTTCAGCGGCCATCTCTGAAACACAGATTGATTCAAAAGCATTTGAAGAACGGCTTTCCATGTTGCAAATTTTGGCTGAGATTTTCGAGAAATCGATCAGGTCGTTCATCACTTCTTCGCTATGGTCGAAGATCTCTCTTAGGTCATCTTTTGATCCTTCGATTTTAAGTAATTCTGGAATTGATTTGATGGCCGCAACTGCGTCTCGGTCACTACCAATCTTTCCTTTTTCGGCCATATCACTAAGTTCTTCATAGCCGTTAAGACCGATTGAGCTCGCAATGAGCAGAGCACTTCTTTGAGTTTTCAAAAGAATCTTCAGTGCCTTTAGATCGTAGGAATCTATTCTTATTGTGGAAGGAGCAGCAGAAAATGAGATCTGCTGTACGCATTGGTCGACACCGCTGTCGCATGACTGTCCTGATTCATAACGTTTTTTCATTGGAGAATTAGAGAAGTTTAAGACGACATCGCTCTTAACCTTATCCAGTTTTTCCAGCGAGTTTTTTAATTCAATCGCATACTCGTTGCGCAGGAATTTTCTCACATCGTCCATTTTCATCATCTGTTTTTTATCGGCCTTTGGAACCAGTGCGAAATCGATAAATTCTTTTATTTCGCTCGCGCGGATTCTTTGCTCGAGTTCTTTCAAGGCTTCTTTTGAGTATTCATCTGTGGCCAGTGGTTTTGCTCGTGAAACGTATCCCTTTAATGTCATTGCTGGTCCTAAGACCGCGCTATAAAGATTCGCTTTATTGTTGAATGAATGGGCCTCAAGGGATTTTGCAAACATGGCCTCAGCATAGACTGTGCCTTCAGCTTTAGTTAACAGGATTTCTCCCATTCTGGCGTAAACTTCTGCACCTTCTTCATTATTGCCGGCATCGATTAGTTTGGAAGCTTCTACTGTTGTCAGGGCCTTTGAAGAGGACTTATTAACTTTTGGGTCGCTACAAGCAGCCGTGAAGGCAAGGAGTGAGACTAGAGATAGGTTGCATAGGACTGCATGATTCTTAGACATTTTAAGGCTCCCTGTAAAAAAAATGAACATAAGTTATAGCTAAGTCACTTAAACTTTAAATATTTTTTTATATAGGGTTATTAGAGCAAGAGAGGTGCCATTTGAAGCCCGAGGCCTTGGTTCAGCCGCGGGCATTTGAGGTCATTAGTGAAGTTTGTCTTCGATCTGTTTTTTTAGATCTTTAACTGAGTCAGAGAGATGCCTTGATTCTCTTTCTAAACGATTCGTGAATTCGTTCATCATCACGCGCGTTTTAGAAAAAAGGTCGTCCATTTCTTCGCTTCTTTTGATTTGATCCATGAGACTGTTTGACTCGTTCATAAGATCGTTGAAGCTTAAAACCTTAAGGTAATCAGAGAAGTTTCCTTCTCTCTTTTGATTTTTCCATTGATCTAGATTGACTAGATTTTCCCCGTCGATATTCATTGTTTC
>JBEIPI010000063.1:0-17355 GCA_040377165.1 Bacteriovorax sp. | reverse complement strand
TCTGGATGTGCTAAGCACTCAATCGTTAAAAACGACGCAAAAGGAATCCACTTCGCTGAAGCGAACATGAACCAACTTGCAGTTGAAATGTCTCGTGGAAACGGGGAATTCGTAGCTGGATTCGCTGGTGTTTTCGGTTGTCAAAACGCAGAAGCTTTTGGTTCAATGGTTCAAGCAAAATATGAATCAGTTCTACCATCGGCTAACACTTCTGGTGTAGAACTTTACAACAACGTAAAGGCAGAAATCAGAAACAATGCTACACTTGCTTCTTCTTGTTCTCTTATCTAATTTCTTAATCGCTGCCGGGCCCGTCTCGGCAGCGTCATTAAATTTCGATTCTAAGTACTAGCAAAAAATCCTTCATTACAAAAACGGCAAATCTCAGGTTGATGGGGAGAAATTCTTTCTTGCACCCGATGGGAAAACCAATCCTGAGTCAGAGCTTAATTGGACGATCGAAGCGTTCAAGGAAATTGATTCGAAGGTTGGATGGTTTAATTATCCCGCTCAATGTGTTTTTCGTGAGCGTTACGAGTTTTTAAAGTCGCAAGGTTTGTTGGAAGGTGTGCCTGAAGCTCCATGCCCTCAGTTTGAAGAATGGAAAAAAGGTCTTAACGCAGAATCAGTCACGCTTATTTTTTCGTCTTCTTACCCGAATAATCCTTCTTCGCTTTTTGGTCACACTCTTTTAAGACTTAACCAGAAAGGAAAGACGAATGATCTTCTGGATTACGCAGTGACATTTTCAGCGGTGCCAGAGACGGAAGATATGGGGATCGTGTTTGCTTTTAAGGGGATGTCTGGTGGTTACAAAGGCCTCTTTGAAGTTACTAAATACTACACGAAGGTCAATGAATACAACAATGGAGAGTCGAGGGATCTGATTGAGTACAACCTCAAGATGACTCCGGCCGAGCTCGACAGGATGATCAATCATTTGTGGGAGCTTTATCAGACGACTTATTTTGATTATTACTTCACCGATGAAAATTGCTCAGCGGTTTTAGCTGATCTTTTGTCAGTCGCTTACAAAGACGACGACCGCGTGAATGCTCATGCCCGCTGGTACTATCTGCCAGGAGAAATGGTGAAACACTTCACTCTTGAAGGAAGGATCGCTTCAACTCATTACCGCCCGAGTTTAAAAAAGCAATTAGCAAAAATGTGGGAGAAACTCACTCCTTGGGAAATTTCACAGGTCAAAGCGATTGTCGATGAGGAAGAGCTACCCGCTGATATCTCCAACCCAAAAGTGCTTGAAGCAGTGGCCTCATACCTGGATTTTACTCACTACCGCACTAAAAAGAAGCTTAGTGAAAAATCACAAAAGCTCATGAGAGCGGCCCTGATCGCCCGGGCCAAACTTCCAAAGTCAGAGACCGTCAAAGAGTCTTACGATCAAAGCAATATGCCTGAGCATTCACACAATCCTCAGAAGATCTCCCTCTTTACGAGAGTTGAAAACCACAAAACGTTAGTGGGACTGGAGTTGAAACAGGGCTACCATGATCTCATGGCCCGCGATGTGGGGTTTGATTCTTTCTCGCAGTTTGAGTTTCTTTACGGTTCCATGCTTTACGATGTGAAAAATAAAAAAATCGACTATGACGAACTGGTGATGGTGGATTTGATCTCTCTTCACGAGTACCGCTTTTATGACCCTCAGCTTTCCTGGAAAGCAAAAGTCGCAAGCGACAGGATCTATGATTTAGACTGCTCACTTTGCCACAGGATCAGTGTCAACGCCGCGGGTGGAGTGACTTTCAGAACGGATAAGACAGTGTTAAGTTTAATGGCCGGAGTCTTCGGAGAGGCGAGCTCTCACTTGAAAAAAGGTTTTAGAGTGGGGCCCGTGGCCGATCTCTCTTTTTACGCTCAACTGGGTTCAAAGTACAAAGTCGGAATCTTTAATGAGTTGCGCTTTGATTCCACTAAGAAAATCAGTGATGATTATTACAACAAAATGGGGCTGAAACATTCCTTTTTTCCAGACAATAAACAGGATTTCCGCTTTGAGAGTTCTGTGATTTCGCGTTTTGGAAGTTTCACTAAAAATGCTATTGTTCACGAGGTAAGTTATGGCCGCTATTTTTAAGTTGCTCGTTTTAAGCTTACTGCTCACTGGCTGCTCGTCGATCATTTACCAGCCGGACAATTATCTTTATGCACTTCCTTCACGCTTTAATGTAAAGTTTGAAGCTTTCAGTCTTCCTTCTATTGATGGGACAAAACTTTCCGCCTGGAGAATGCTCTCTAAGAAACCAAATCCAAAAAACCTGCTGCTTTATTTTCACGGTAACGCTCAAAACTTAACTTCTCACTTCGCAAACTCTGTCTGGATGATGGAGCACGATTATGAGGTGATTATTTTCGATTACAGAGGCTACGGCATCAGTGAAGGAAAACCTGAGCCTAAAGGTGTCTCAGAGGACGGATTGGCCTTCCTGAATTACACTTACGATCATTTTAAGAAAGGAAATTTCCAGCGCTTCATTGTCTACGGGCAAAGTTTAGGAGGAGCGATCGCACTTAAGTCCCTGGAGGATTTCAAACACCGTGATGAAATTTCTCTGCTGGTTTTAGATTCAACTTTTCTTTCACCAAGAGAAGTGGCCCGCGAAAAAACCTTCTGGCCGCTATCACTTATTGTCACCAACGCTTACACTGCAGACCCCAAGCTCACTCATTTGACGATGCCGGTTCTTTCAATCCACTCGACAGAGGACTTTGTTATCGCTTATAAACTAGGGCAGGAGCTGTATAAGAAAATCACCACTGCGCCCACTAAGGATTTCTGGACCTTTAATAACCGAGGGCACGGGGATGTGTTCTTTGTGGAAAACAAGAAATACCAGCAGGAATTCCTAAAGTATATTCAGGCACTTCCTTAGATCTTTACTAAATCTTTACTCCTAAAACCCTCATTTTGACGAAATCTTGATCCTCGATTCGCTATCCTGAAATCGATTCAGGAGGTCTATATGGATTTTGTTATTGTCGGAGGGATTTCCCTCATTGTTTTTGTTTATCTCATTTACAGCTTAATTTTCCCGGAAAAATTTTAGGAGTATTCCCATGAATGGTTATGATTTTTTACAAATCTTTATGGCGCTCTTTGTGTTGGTTTTACTCACTCCAATACTTGGCGCTTTTTTTCATAAGTCGCTTTCAGGAAAGAGCACGCTTTTATCCAAAGTCGCGGCACCTTTCGAGAAGCTGGTCTACGTCGTGAGTGGAGTGGATGAAAAAGAAGAAATGGACTGGAAGCAGTACTTAAAGGCGATTCTTGCTTTCAATCTTGTAGGTTTTTTGTTCGTGTTTTTTGTCCTCTTATTCCAAGGAAGCCTTCCGCTGAATCCGGCCAAACTTCCGGACTTAAGCTGGCATCTGGCCTTTAATACGGCCGTGAGCTTCATGACCAACACGAACTGGCAATCTTATGCAGGAGAGGCGACCATGAGTCACTTCTCGCAGATGGTGGCACTTGCCGGGCAAAACTTCTTTTCTGCGGCGACAGGTCTTTCGGCGATGCTGGTGTTGGTGCGCGCTTTTAAAAATAACCAGTCAAAGAAGCTGGGAAATTTCTGGGTTGATATCAACCGCTCTATCATTTACATCCTTTTGCCGCTTTCTATTTTATGGTCAGTACTTTTGGCCTCTCAAGGAGTGATTCAAAACTTGTCAGCGCCAGTGACAGTGAAAACACTTGAAGGAAAAGAACAGGTGATCGCTCAGGGGCCAGTGGCCTCACAAATTGCCATCAAACAACTGGGAACTAATGGCGGAGGATTTTTTAATACGAATAGTTCTCACCCTTACGAGAACCCAACACCACTTTCAAATTTTTTAGAATTACTAGCACTTCTTTTAATTCCTGCGGCCCTCACACTCACTTTTGGTTACATGATGAACAAACCGAAAGAAGGATGGATTCTTTTTTCCGCGATGATGATCGTGCTGGTCTTGGGATTGACGGTTTCGTTATGGTCTGAGCACCAGCAAGGGGTGTATTCAGCTATGGAAGGAAAAGAGGTTCGTTTTGGCGTGACGAACTCCATTCTCTGGTCAACATTCACGACTGCGGCCAGTAATGGTTCAGTCAATGCCATGCACTCGTCGCTGACTCCACTCGCTGGTGGTATGGCCATGCTCAATATGCTTTTTGGTGAGGTTATCTTCGGTGGAGTTGGTTGTGGACTGTATGGAATGCTTCTTTATGTGCTCCTGACAGTTTTTATCGCAGGTCTTATGGTCGGAAGAACTCCGGAGTATTTAGGAAAAAAGATAGAGGCTTTCGATATTAAAATGGCGGTTATCGGGATTCTTGCTCCGAGTTTTGTCATTCTTTTCGGAGTTGCATTCAGCCTAATCACTCCTTCGGTGATGTCGAGTCTGATGCATAAAGGCCCGCATGGCTTCAGCGAGATTTTCTACGCGTTTACTTCGGCAGCGGCCAATAACGGCAGTGCTTTTGCCGGGCTTTCAGCGAATACTCCCATCTTAAATACATTATTAGGAGTCGCTATGTTGATTGGTCGTTTCGCTGTCATGATACCTGTTATGGCCCTGGCGGGAAATATCGCCGGGAAAAAAATTATGCCTGAATCAGTAGGGACATTCAGAACGGATAATTTTTTATTTGTGTTCCTCCTGGTTGGTGTCATTGTCATCGTTGGAGCGCTGACATTCTTCCCGGCCTTGAGTCTTGGACCGATCATTGAGCAAATTGCGCTTATTCAAGGAAAAGTACTATGAAACAAAAAATGCTGACAAAAGAAATGTATATACAGGCGATTGTAGATTCGTTCGCAAAATTGAATCCCAAAACGCTGATTAAAAATCCGGTTATCTTTATTACGGCGATCGGAGCACTGATCACAACAGTGATCCTTCTGTCTCATTCCTTCAATTGGTTTGAGTGTCAGATCGCACTTTGGTTGTGGTTCACTGTTTTATTCGCCAATTTTTCAGAAGCGATTGCAGAGGGAAAAGGGAAGGCCCAGGCCGAGTCACTTAAGAAATCGAGAACCCAATCGGTGGCCCGCCTGTTAAAAAATGGTAAAGAATCAAAAATCAATGCGACTGAACTTCGAAAGGGTGATCTGGTGGTTTGTGAATCCGGAGATGTTATTCCTGCAGACGGTGAAATCGTGGAAGGGTTGGCCTCCGTCGATGAGTCGGCCATTACCGGAGAGTCTGCTCCAGTGGTGAGAGAAAGTGGTGGAGACAGAAGTGCGGTAACCGGGGGAACCAGAGTCCTGAGTGACCGCATCGTCATTAAGATTTCTGTTGACCCGGGAGAAGGATTTTTAGACCGAATGATCTCATTGGTTGAGGGCGCCAGCAGACAAAAAACCCCCAATGAGATTGCCTTGTCACTTTTACTTTCTGCTTTAACATTGGTTTTCCTGGCAGCGGTCGTGACACTTAAGTTTTTTGCGGACTTTGCTGGAGAAACAGTCACAATTCCTGTTTTAGTTTCACTTCTGATTTGTCTTATCCCAACAACAATCGGCGGCCTCTTGAGTGCTATCGGGATTTCCGGGATGGATAGATTGATTCAAAAAAACGTGATTGCTCTAAGCGGTCGAGCGGTTGAAGCTGCCGGTGATATCGACATTCTTCTTCTGGATAAAACCGGAACAATCACACACGGTAACCGCATGGCCTCGGAATTCATCCCTGCGCCCAATATCGGTGAAAAAGAAATGTACCGCCTGGCCTATATGGCCTCAATGAGTGATGACACCCCTGAAGGAAAATCAATTATTGAGTTTGCAAAAAACAAATACTCTGAACTCCAAGACACCAACTTAGGAGAAAGCGAATTTGTTCCTTTCACCGCTCAAACCAGAATGAGTGGGATTAACCAGGGCAAGGTCCAGGTTAGAAAAGGAGCGCTTGATGCTATTGAAAAGCATGTCGCTTCTCTTGGTGGTCACATGCCGGCCGAAACAATTCGAGCGGCAGAAAATATTGCCCGCAGTGGTGGGACTCCTCTGGTTGTTTGTGAAAATGAGAGAGTCTTCGGTGTGATTTATCTAAAAGACGTGGTGAAAAATGGAATTAGAGAGAGATTTTTAGAGCTAAGAAAAATGGGAATTAAAACCATCATGATTACCGGAGACAATCCACTTACTGCAGCGTCGATTGCCGCAGAAGCGGGAGTTGATGATTTTATGGCACAGGCCACTCCTGAGATGAAACTAAAACGCATCCGTGAAGAACAGGAAAAGGGGCATCTTGTAGCAATGACCGGCGATGGAACGAACGATGCCCCGGCCTTAGCTCAGGCAGATGTTGGTGTGGCGATGAATACCGGAACACAGGCGGCGAGAGAAGCTGGTAACATGATTGACCTCGACAGCAACCCGACGAAACTCATTGAGATTGTCGAGACAGGAAAACAGATCTTAATGACCCGTGGGTCACTTACAACATTCAGTATTGCCAATGACGTGGCCAAGTACTTTGCAATTATTCCCGCTCTTTTTGCAGGCCTTTACGCTTCGGGAGCTCAATCAGGTCCTTTGAGCGCATTGAACGTCATGAACTTGCAGTCTCCTGAGTCGGCGATTTTAAGTGCTGTTATTTTTAATGCTCTGGTTATCGTGGCGCTTATTCCTCTCGCTCTTCGTGGTGTCGCTTACAAAGCGGTGGGTGCGAAGGCATTACTTCAAAGGAATATTTTTATTTACGGACTTGGCGGGCTCATCACTCCTTTTATTGGGATTAAGCTCATCGATGTATTGATTAATTTAATTTAGAGGATTTATGAAAACATTAAAACAATCCATTCTTTTTTTCTCTTTTATGACTTTGATTCTCGGAGTTGCTTATCCTGCACTGGTGATGGGGATTTCAAAAGTTTTCTTTACTCACCAGTCACAGGGTGGAATGCTGACACTAAAAGAGCAGACAATTGGCTCGGAGCTAATCGCTCAAGAGTTTATCAGTGAGAAGTTTTTCTGGGGGAGACCTTCAGCGGCCAGTTATAATGCCAACGCTAGTTCAGGTTCTAACTACGCTTTAACTAACAGTGATTATCAAAAGGCGGTGACCGAGAGAAAAATGAAAGGCCTTGATTTTGACTTACTAACAACATCGGGCAGTGGACTAGACCCCCACATTACGCCTAAGGCGGCCCATCTGCAAGTCGCTCGTGTTGCGGCCGCAAGAAACATGCACCCGGACAAGCTGACGATGATGGTCAATCAAGCAATTGAAGAAAGACAGCTAGGATTTCTAGGTGAAGAAAGAGTAAATGTGCTAAAGTTGAACCTGAATTTGGAGAGACTTGCTCATGAATAATGCCAGCGATCGTCCTAACCCCGAGCTGCTTTTAAAAGCGGTTAACCGGTTAGGAATGGAAAATAAAAGAGGGAAGCTAAGAATTTTCCTGGGCATGTGTCCCGGTGTCGGGAAGACCTATGCCATGCTGAAGACCGGGCAAGAGCGATTGAGCCGCGGTGATAAAGTATTTGTGGGGATTGTGGAGACTCACGGGCGCATCGAAACGGGGAATTTAGCAGAGGCCATAGAACAGATTCCACGCTTAAAGATTGAACATAAAAATACTGTTGTTGAAGAAATGGACCTTGAGAGCATTTTAAAACTAAGGCCTGACCTGGTTTTAGTGGATGAACTCGCTCACACCAATATCCAATCGCAAAGACATAAAAAGCGCTTTCAGGACATCGAGGAAATCCTCGCCAATGGCATTGATGTTTACACAACCGTAAATATCCAGCACATCGAGAGTATCAAAGATTCTGTGTTAAAGATTACCGGTGTGAATGTCCGTGAGACTGTTCCGGATTATTTTTTTGATCTTGCTGACCAGATTGAAATTGTGGATCTGTCTCCCGAAGAGCTGCTATTAAGATTAAAAGAAGGAAAAGTGTATCTGGGAGAGCGGGCAGAGCGCGCAGCCGAGAATTTTTTTAAAATAGAGCATTTAATTGCATTAAGAGAGCTGGCCTTAAGATATATCGCTCAGAAAGTGGACCATGACCTACAGGATCAGATGGTGCTCAAAGGTTTGAGTGGACCATGGAAGACCAATGAAAAATTAATGGTGGGGATCAGCCAAAGCCCTTATTCGGAAAGACTCATCCGTGCCACTCGCAGAATGGCCTCTATGATTGACTGCCCTTGGTATGCTCTTTATGTTCAGACAGGTGAGCAGCTTTCGGATTCAGATCAAAAACAACTGAGGGCCAATATTGAATTAGTGCAAAATCTTGGAGGTGAATTAGTCACCAGCATGGACACAGATATTCTTTCGGCCATCAGAAGAACGAGCGCTGATAAGCATATTACGCAGCTGATTTTGGGCCGTCCCGACAAGAGGCTTTTTAAGGACCTCTTTAAGGGAGGAAACCTGCTTGATCGTTTAGTGAATTCAAAAAGTGAAATCGATATACACGTGATTCGCTCGGAGAGACTGCCTGTTTACACAGGATTCTCTTCGAAGTTTTTAAAACATATTCCAAAGTTCACCAGTTCTCTTTACAGTTATTACGGTGCAAGCTGGATGATGTTGGGGATTTCTATTGTAAGTTATGCTCTGGCCCCACTTTTAGGATACCGCTCAATGGGGTCGGTGTTTTTAGTGGCGATTCTTTTTTTCTCCACATTCTTATCCCGCGGACCTTTGATTTACTGCGCTTTCTTAAGTGCTTTTATCTGGAATTTCTTTTTCATTCCTCCTCAATTTACTTTTACCATTCAGGCCAAAGAAGACATCCTGATGGTTTTATCATATTTTATCGCTGCTCTGGTTGGAGGGATTTTAACTTCTAAAATCAGGCGTCAGGAAAATATTCTGGAGAGAAGGGAGAAACAAACACGCTCTTTATATGAGTTCACTAAAGAACTCTCGTCACATCTGGATGAGAAAAAAATTGTAAATTTTTTAAGAGGCACACTTGAAGACCATTTTGGCTCGACAATTAAAATATTAGTCAGTGACCAGAAGGAAAAAGTCCTGGTGAACAATATTCTTTTAAACGAAAAGGATTATTCTGTGGCCCTTTGGTCATATCACCACAACAAAAAGGCCGGTTGGTCTACTGCCACTCTTTCTGCCGCTGATTGCATTAGTATGCCACTTTCTGGAGAAAATAGTGTTTTGGGAACAGTGCTTTTTTATCCCCAGGACAAGAGCAAGCAGCTTAGCGTGGATCAGGAGATCCTGATTGACTCCTTAATGAAGCAAGCGTCTTTGGCCCTTGAGCGAGTGATTTACGGAAAACAAGTGCACGAGTTTAAGCTGGCCGAGGTTTCAAAAAAACTTCACCAGACATTACTCAATTCAGTCTCCCATGAGATGCGCACTCCTTTAACGGCCCTTATCGGATCGGCCTCGGCCCTTAAAGAAAAAGTGGTGGCGGAAAACACCGAAACCAGGGACCTTCTGACGACTGAAATCGTCTCGTCTGCAAAGCGCTTGAACCGTGTCGTGGAAAATCTTCTGGATTTGAGCCGGCTGGAGAGGGAAGACCTGGCCTTGAAACAGGAGTGGTTTACCTTTGAAGAATTTTTTCATGAATTAAAAGTTTTATCGGCGGAAGATTTCGGCAGATTGAAGCTGCATTTCTCAGGTAAGGTTTCAAACCTCCTTGAGGCCGATTTTACGCTGCTTTTACACGCATTCGCTAATCTTGTTTCCAACTCTTTCCGTTATGCGGGAGCGGAAGCCGAGGTGGCCCTTTCACTGGAAGAAGGCAAGGATCAATACATTGTTTATTTCCATGATAATGGGCCCGGGATTTCAAGCGAATATAGAGAGCAAGTTTTTGAGAAGTTCTTCAGGCTTCCCAATTCCAAGGCCGGTGGTTTAGGATTAGGTCTGGCCATTGTAAAAAATATTATTGAGCTCCATAATGGAAGTATCGAACTCAATGATAAATACCCGGGGGCGTGTTTTAAGATTTCGCTTCCTAAAAAACAAGTTCCAGCTTCCGTTAAAAACCTGGTGAGTGAAAATGACTAAAATACTGGTTGTCGATGATGAAACTTCCATCAGAAAGTTTCTAAAGGTTTCTTTGGAGGCCAATCAATTTGAGGTGCATGAGGCCCAGAATGGGCAGGAAGCTCTTCAAAAAGTGATTGAAGTAAAACCTTCATTGGTCATCCTGGACCATGGTCTGCCTGATATGAATGGGATTGAAGTCCTGAAAAAACTCCGTGAATGGTCCAGTGTTCCGGTTATTTTTCTGACTGTCAGAGATGCGGACGAGGATAAAGTCCTGGCGCTTGATAACGGAGCGGATGACTATCTGACAAAACCTTTTAGTTTGCCAGAACTCACGGCGAGAATCAGAGTGGCCTTGCGCCATTCAAAAACTGAAGCGACTGAGCCGGTACTTAGTTTTGGTAAACTCTCACTTAATCAGGCCACCCATAAAGTCACTTATGCAAATGCTGAGTTGAAGCTCACTTCCACAGAATATGATTTGTTAAAGCTGCTTCTAAGAAGCGGCGAGAAGCTGGTGCCTCACCGAATGATCTTAAAAGAAATCTGGGGGCCGAATTCAGTTGAGCACAATCATTATCTCAGGGTGTATTTTGGTCAGATCAGGAAAAAGCTTGATGGCGCCTCTCCTGGAGCAGGAGAGATTATTGAGAATGAATCCGGGGTAGGTTACAGATTGAGGGCCCTGCCTTAAATAGCAGGGCAGCTCACTTTCTTATAAGCTTCGTTGAATTTTTCGTTAACTTTGATTCCACTTTCATACCATTCAGGTGACTGGTCTGGAGTGTGACAGCTTAAACACTTATTTTTGATATTGAACTCGCGGTCTTTAGCGGCCAGTTTAGGCAGAGTGTTTTTCGGGTGGGTGTCTTCCTGTGTGTGACAATTCAAACACTGTACGTTGGCGAAATTTTCTTTTACACCGCTCTTCTTGTCCAGGGCAAACCACTTCACAGAAACCTTCTTAATTTCTTCTGCTGGAAGTTTTCTGACTGTTTCAATGTGTTGCCCAAGCTTCGTTGCCTCATCCCAGTAGGCCTTCGCCGGTTTTCCTTTGAAGGTCACCATATTTTTTTGAGTGGTGTAGCCTTTCGGGTCGTTTAATCCAAGTGAGTGACAGCCGATGCATGAAAGGTTGTTCGGCTCTTTTACATTGATCAAAGTCGTGTAGGCGATAGAGTGGGGGGTTCCCTGCCAGAATTCAGTCTGTGGTTTGTGGCATTCGATACAGCTTGCTGCTGTTTTAAATTTTTTTACACCTTTATGGAGTTCAGCAGTCAAGGCCTCGCTCATTCCCATCTTCGCCTGCTCTTTGATCTGTAAGTCGTTCATCTTCGTTTTGTGGTCGTCGATGAAAGAGCGCAGAGGGTTTGGGTTTAAGTTTCTTTCCAGTTCATCACGGACTTCGTGAAGCTCGTAAGTGTCCGTTTGTTTTTTTGAATTCACATCGATTTTGATATCGCCGACGTAGTGGTTTTTTGAAAGAGTCTGAACTATTTTAACGTTGCCTTCATCTTTTGAATAGCGAAGGAAGTTTTGCGTGTGGGCCCCGATCACCCAGTCGATGAAAGGAAATTGTTTTGCCATCGCCTCATCCGGGTCCATTCCTGCGTGAGAGAGGATAACCAGGCGGTGGTAATCGTTATTTTTCTGGTAACCGGCCTTGGTCACTTCTTCGATGATGCTTGGTAGAGCTGCCATTGGAGAGAGGAAATAGTCTGCATGAGGACCGTTAAAAACTTCCGGGTCAACTAAACCGACCAGGAAGATCTTTGATTTGTTTCTTTCAATCACTACAAATTTTTTATGCTTTAATAGCGACTCGTCTTTTAGGTTAGCAATCAGGAACTCAAACTTTCTGGTATTGGCGATTCCTTGAAGAAATTCCACTCCCATAGCGAAATCCTGGTCTCCCGGAACAAAATACTTAAGGCCAATTTGATCAAGACCCACGGCCAGGTTCTCAGCGGCGAAAGTAAGCGAGTCTTTCATGCTCGCTGGGACAACCGAAGAAGGAAAGAATGTATCACCCGTATCGACGTAAAGAAGTTCGCTGTCTTTGGAGATATTGGCAAAAAGACCCGCAACCTGTGGCAGACCACCTAATGGAAAGTTTCTGCATCCACATGGGTGGGTTTCACCGCTGATGTTGTGAGAGAAAACTAATGAAAGCTTTTGTTCTACCGGTGCTTTCGTCACGCTATTTTGATCGACTTTCTCGATGAAGTAAGTACAAGAGGCGAGAACGAAAGTGAGAAGAAAAAGAATTTTTTTCATAGTTTGATCTCAGTGATTATTTTTTTAATTTGGCCGCTTCCTGAGCTTCCTTGCTCTTTGGGAATCTCGAGATAAGTTCGTCGAAAGTCATATTAGCTTCGTCTTTTGACTTAAGTTGGTTAAAAGTCTTTCCCAGGTTTAAAAGAGCGGCAGGAGCAAATGATGAATCAGGGTTGTCGCTGAAGACCTTAGAGAAATAAACTTTTGCGCTATCGTAATTCTTGCTCTTGTATTCGATCATTCCCAGGTGGTGTGTCGCACCTTCACGGTTTTTCTTGCTGGCCTTTTTATTGTCGGCCACGACCAGGAAGATTTCTTTTGCGGCATCGTAGTCTTTCGCGCGGTATTTTTCCATCCCACTTGAGAAAGTAGCAGGCACTTCTTCATCGATAACTGAATCAACGCTATCTGGATTTACTGTTTTTTTTTTTGAAGACGGCTTCTCTGCAGGTCTTTCTGCAAGGGCCTTTAATTTTTCTAAAACTTCTTCAATGTAGTCACTTTGGTTGTTAACTTTATCAGTTAAGGCCTTTAGGTATTCAACTTGTTTTTTGTTGGCTTCTTCAAGGACGTTGATGCGATCGTTAAGCGCCTGGTTGTCTTTGATAGACTGAGCGCGGTTGTGGTTAGATTCCTCCACCTGGCCATTTAAGCGCGACAGCTGCTCTTCAATCGCCTGGAAACGGCTGTTGCCTGAGGCTGCGTTCTTTTTAGTTTGCTGGATCTCTTCGTTTAATGTTTCAACAGTTCTTTCGCGGCGGATATCTTCCTGCGTTTTACAACCAGCGAATGTAACTAAAAGAAGTGCACAAATAAAAATTTGAGAACGTTTCATAGGACAAGACCTCATCAGAATAATTTCAGGTAATAATGGTTTACCTATAAATTTTCTAACGTCTTCTTTCTGATGGCAACATATTCCGCTCTTTCAGAGTACTTTTTAGATAGTAGAGCGTATTGCTGAGCTTTATTGAAGTATTTGCGCTTGTAGGATGATTTCGCCTTTAGATAGTAATACTCGGCTTTTCGGTAGAGTCCAGGTGCTTTTACATCGGCCTGGGCGTCTTTGGCCGCCATGAAAGCGGTCTGGGCCATAGACATTTCAAGTTTCGGGCGAGTGGTTGTTAAACCACACGCCGAAACAAAAAGAACAATAAGAATTAAAGCTAAATTATTTTTCAAAATCTAGATTACTTTTCAGTTACCAGGAAGTTTGCTCTACGGTTTTTTGACCATGATTCTTCATCGTGACCGAAAGAAACTGGTTTTTCTTTACCAAGAGAGATGATTGAAACGCGGTTTGAAGCTACACCTTGAGCAACAAGATAATCCTTTACAGATTTAGCTCTTCTTTCTCCAAGTGCAAGGTTGAATTGAACACTTCCGCGCTCATCACAGTGACCTTCTACCTGAATTTTAACAGCAGCATTTGTCTTTAGGAATTCGGCGTTGTTGTTTAGAGCATCGCGAGTGTCACCTTCGATAGCTGAAGAGTTGTACGCGAAGTAAACAGTTTTAAGTGCACCGGCACGATTTGAGTCAGAGTCACCGTTTAGCTCAAGCGCCATTCCTGTGTTGTTTCCGTTGTCCACTTGTGTAGTTGTATCAACTCCACCATCAACAGAGTCAGTAGGTTTTGTTTTCTTGCTTGCACAAGAAGTCATAGTAAGAGTAACAGCTAAAACAGTCAGGGTAAGTAGAGATCTAAGTTTCATGAAAAAGCTCCTTAATGTTGAAAAAAACGCAAAGATTATTTCAAACTGATTTCCAAATGATCTTAAAGACAGATATGATTATGCCAACTTTACTGTACATAAGGAAGAAAAAAATGGTCGGTTTTCGCGTTTCTGTAGTCGCGTTGTTTTTTTTCGCGTCTTTCATTTCTCCAATGAGTTTTGCAAAAAGTGTTAGTTTAAAAACGATCCACGTGAGTGTCCAATCTGATTATGGTGTTCTTCAGGCCGAAATTCATTTCGATGAGCGCGATCTCGACTTTGCCCTTAAAGCTGAAAAAGTTATAAAAACAGACCTGATTAAAGCGATCAACTACTTCCAGTATGTGCCTAGAACCATTGTGCATTTTAATGTTGATCCATACCTGAGATTAACCAATGGAAATGCTCGGACATTTCCCACTGACATTATTAATCTCTATAAATTCCCTCCCAGCAACAATGAACATCTCATCGTGATGGAGGACTGGCTGACAGGACTTATTTTTCACGAGTATGTTCACGTGACCCATCTGGATCAGACCAGGGATTTTCTGGAAGTGGCCAGAAAAATATTCGGATCGATAGCGAAGTTTCCGGTGATGGTAGTCCCGAGATGGTTCACTGAGGGGATCGCGGTTTGGGCCGAATCTCATCTGATTAGCGGCGGGCGTCTTCACAATCCGCTTTTTAGAAAAGAGCTCTTGATCCAATTCCTGCGCGCCGATTATTGTAAAACAATCGACTGTCTTGATGAGCCGGGATTGTATCCTCACGGGTCACTTTCTTATTGGGCAGGTTCGCATTTTATTGAGTATGTGGAAAAGAAAAATCCCGGGGCAGTAAAGTGTCTGGTAGAGGAGAATTCAAGTAAGATTCCTTTCCTGCTTAACCGTGTGTTCAGTATCTGTACCGGTAAAAACGCCGAGGATAATTTCCAAGAATTCCGTGAACATTTAATATCCACTCAGCCGGCACAAAAACCTGAAGATGAAGCCTGGGGGACAAAAATCAGCAATGCTTTTGGAAGTGACGAGCTTCAAAAAGGGATTTATCTGGATGGCAACACACTCTTTAAGGTAGAAAAATACAGACACAGTGAAGCGCTGGTGAGTTATGACCTTCAGGAAAATGTGAACATGATGGTCAATCAATATCCTTTTTCAATTTCGGATATCGCAGGGATGACAACGGTTCCGAATATCGACAATGAAGTGAGTGATAACGGTAAATTTCTGATTGTGGCCTTCAATGAGGACCCGAATTACCGCAAGAACAACCGCGTGTGGAAACTTCTTAATTCGGAAACCCTGCTTGCTGAATACACCATTCCTTTAAACAATGACCCAAGTTACGTCATTGGTCTGGGCAATAACCGTTTTTTGACAGCGAGCTTTATCAACAATCGATGGAAAATCGAGAGACAGAAGGTTGATCTGGCCACTCAGAAAGTGACGGATTCGGATGTGCTTCATTATTTCGGCGTTGATGTGAACTTAGTGTTCTTTAAAAAAGTAGGACAAAAAGTTTTCATTAAATTAAATCGCAAGGAAGTGGGGACTGCTTTTTATATCAGCGACCTGACACTGGAGAATTTCTTTAAAGTTTATGAGTCAAAAGAGTTCTTCGATCTTCCGGTTCAAACAGAATCATTTGCGATTTTACGAGAAGGGGAAGATTTAAAACTGGTTGAATTCAACGATGGTTTTAAAAAAGCTTCAATCAGTTCATTGGATAAAAATATTCTTAACCGTGTGACCAGCGCAGAAGTCACTAATGACCGCGTATTAGTTCTTGAAAACCGTTTAAAGACCAAAGAAATGCCGATCTCCGAGAGTGTGGCGTACTTGAAAAAAAGCGCCGGCAAAACGGAGAGCGTGGCCCTTACTCAAGTGGCCTTCAAAGATGAAGACTCTGCTGCGAATCTTGCTCAAACCGGAGCGGAGAGTTTTCCTAAGGCCTATCACTTTGTTCCTCATTACTGGTTTATCGCAACTGGCACAAGTGAAAATTTAAATAGCATTGGAGCGACGACAACATTTTCTGACCCGATGGACTTAACCACGCTGACGGGCTCTGTTCTTGCTTACCCGAGCGAAAGCAAGTTTGGAGGAAATTTTACTTTCCTTCACCGCGTGGCTCCGGTTAGTGATTTGTGGTTTATCAATGCATTTTTTAACCATGAATACTCTAAGACTGAATTCAGCAGCAATATCGATCAAACCACAGAATGGACAGTTGGGACCAGGTACGCTTTTTTAATGAAAAGATGGACATTGCTTCCTGGCCTTTATTTCGGGAACACAAAAATAGATGATTTTATTTCAGAGCGCGCTATCAAAAACGTAGGAGTCAGCAATTCTCTTTCATATGATGCCCAAAGCTTTGATGATGTTTTCCAGAGTCTGAGATTTCAAATGAAGCTGCAGCAGGATTTCCCTGATCAGGGTGATGAGTTTCTTAACCTGCAGTCGGTGTTTAGAACTGACCTGCGCTTTTATGAGCGCTTCAGTGGAGGCCTGAAACTTTCTTACGGAAAACTTTTTAAATCAGGATTCCAGCGCGGAGTTATTTATGGCGGTGGAAGAAATACATTGAACGATTTCCGCTGGCATGAATTCCACGGACTTCCTTACGGCAATGCTTATGGAAACGAGATCTTCAGTGCCAGGCTCGAAGTCGATTACAACTTCTGGTATATCTACCGCGGCTGGGGATTGGTCCCGGTCTTTTTCAAGGAAGCTCATCTTTTACTTGGACGTGAGTCGCTATATGCCGACAGGATAGTATTGGGAAAAACTCTTTTTAGAGAGAAAACGATTCACTCGTTTTTTGCCGGACCGAGATTGAAGATGAATTTATTTTACTTTGTTCCGGTTGATTTGGACGTGATTTACTCAAACATCAAGCGCCCAAATGGCGGAAGTGTTGATCAGATTGAATTCAATGTTGGAGCGACTTTTTAAAACGGGTCTCTGGTGTATTTCCAGAGATTGTCTTTGATGATGTTTGGTACGAAAAATGACATGAACCGGGCGATTCGCTTAAGTCTTGCAAAACTTTTCATTCCCCATGGATAGTGAGACAGGAGAATCGCCTGATCCAGGACACTGAAGAAATAATCCAAAATCAGGCCGAGGATGATGAGATCATCAATTAACCCAAAAACCGGAATCCAGTCGGGGATGATATCTACTGGAGAGATTAAGAGTGCGACCATTGCCAGAAGAACTTTTTTATCCCTCAAAGGGATGCGTTCGTCGTTAGCGGTAGCAGTCAAAAAATTCTTTAGGTCAACAAAAAAAGTTTTCATGACGCTATCATAACATTATCATCAAAAGATGAAATTAATATTTTTTTACCTCCTTACAATCGCGATTGGTC
>JBEIPI010000132.1:0-7352 GCA_040377165.1 Bacteriovorax sp. | reverse complement strand
CATCCTAATTCTTCCAGCTTGGGGAATTGTGTCTGACTTACTTTCATTTTTCGCAAGAAAGCCAGCGTTTGGAGCAAAAGCGACAGCACTTTCAATGACTGCAATCACGATTCTATCGACTCTGGTTTACGGTCACCATATGTACTCAACTCAGATGTCTCCACTGTTAACTCAATCATTCATGATGTTAACAATGACGATTTCAATTCCTTCAGCAGTATTCTTTGCTAACTGGCTTGGAACTATCTGGAAAGGATCACTTAGATTCCATACTCCAATGTTATTTTCTCTTGGGGTTGTATTCGTATTTGGTCTAGGAGGACTCACTGGTCTATACCTGGCAACTGTTTCAACTGACCTTTACCTTCACGATACATATTTCGTAGTAGGGCACTTCCACTACACGATGGCCGCTTCGGTTCTTCTTGGTGGATTCGCTGGAACTTATTTCTGGTTCCCGAAAATGTTCGGCCGCATGATGAACGAGCGCCTTGGGAAAATCCACTTCTGGTTTTCAATGCTTGGTCTAAACGGAATTTTCATGGGAATGATGGTTATTGGATACGCGGGTATGCACCGTCGTATTTACAATCCGTTTGTATACGAATTCCTTCAAAACCTGATCCCGCTGAACATGTTCATCACGATTTCGGCTTTAACGATGGGTGCAGCTCAATTGTTCTTCGTTTATAACTTCATCTACTCTATGTATAAAGGGCCGATTGCAACGCAGAACCCTTGGGAAGTTGGAACACTTGAATGGACAATTCCGAGTCCAGCTCCACATTACAATTTTAAAGATATTCCGAGCGTTAAATGTGGGCCGCATGAATTCGGTAACCCGAATTTAGCGGGGAAAGATTTCCAATATCAAACTGAAGAATTGGTGAAGGCGTAATTACAATGGCAAACACTCAAACGCAAAACATTGCTCAGGCAAAAGAAGGGGATAAAGTCATCTCTTCTGTTGCTATGATTGTGACGTTGGTGTCGTTTGGAATGTTATTTTTAACATTGATGATGGCGTTTGCTCTTTTCCGTTTCACTGCTCCTGTTTGGCCGCCAGCAGGAATGGAGAGACCATCTCTTCTTTTACCTGGAATCAGCACAGCTTTGATTATTGTCAGCTCATTTCTTTTTCATAAGTTTGAAGCTGGTCTGGCTAAAAACATCGTGAACAAAAGTTATCTTTTAATCACGATCATGCTTGGTTCTGCTTTTATGGCAAGCCAGGTCCTGTTCTGGAGAGAGCTTAAGGCCCATGGGATTTATGTTTCGTCGGGAGTTTTCCCTTCGATTATTTATGCTTTTACCTGGATTCATGCTGCTCACATTGTAGCTGGTCTTGGACTTTTACTTTGGCTGTATGAAGGACTTAAAAATCCTACAGCAATGACGACTGTAAAAGCGTCAAACGTCGGGAAGTTTTGGCACTTCCTGGGAGTCGTTTGGCTAATAATGTTTGTGACTATTTTTGTTTTGTAGACATATAAGAGGAATACTATGAAAGTTTTGAAGTTAACTTTAACCGTCTTCTCACTTCTGGCATTAATGTCATGTCGTGAATCTCATTTTAAAGAAGACAAGATTTTTGCCGGTGGCGTGTACGCGACAGCAAAACAATTGAATGACGGTAAATCTCTGTACACAGAATACTGTATGCCATGTCACGGAGTAAAAGGTGATGGGCAGGGTGTTGCTGCTAAAGGATTAACGGTTCCTCCAAGAAACTTTAAATCAGGGCAGTTTAAATTCGGTAAAGTTGTCTCTGGTGAGCTTCCTCATGATGAGCATTTTTATGACATCTTAAAGAAAGGACTTCACGGAACAGCAATGCTTCCATGGGATCTTTCAGATCAGCAGATGTTCAACGTAGTTCAATACATCAAGACTTTCGCACCTGAAAAATGGGAAGGCGCTGATAAAAAACTAGGTGACGCTATTGCTGCCGGAAAAGACCCGTATGGTGTGGCCCACAGAGAAAGTGCGATCCAAAGAGGTAAGGAAGTTTACCACGTGGTTGCTCAGTGCTGGACTTGCCATAGAGCTTACGTTTCTCATGCTGAATTCAGCCAAATCTCGCAAAAAATTAACGGGTCTCCGGCAACGGAATTCGATCCGGATATGTATCACGTAAAACTTCAACCGTCTGATTACGGTGTGGCAACTATGCCGCCGGAGTTCACATACGATCAGGTTCGTTCCGCTGTTACGGTTGAGGACCTATATGTCCGCCTTAACGCTGGTGTAGGTGGGACAGCGATGGCTTCTTGGAAAGGCGTTCTTCAGGACGACGAAATCTGGGCCGTAGCTCACTATGTGAAATCATTGATGGACCTAAAGAGAACTCCAGCTAGAGCAAAGTTCCTGGAAGAAATTAAGAAGTAATTTTTATGGCACAGACTGCGACAGGATTTTATAGAGAAGACAATTGGTTCCAGAAACTGATCAGAAGGAAATCTTTCTGGCTGCTTTTTTGGGTCCTGTCTTTTAGTTACCCGGTTTATAAAACACTAAACCGTACACTTCCTCCGCCGCTGCCGGTGTATTACACAGTTCCGGAATTTAATTTAACAAATGAGTTCGGACAGCCTTTCGGAAATAAGGACCTCAAAGGGAAATTTTATATTGCTAACTTCATGTTCACTTCATGCCCGACAACTTGTCCGGCATTAATGGCGAAAATGGATTTAGTGCAAAAAAGAATCAGAGGTCTTGGAACGAAAGCGGCGATCGTGACTTTCACGGTTGACCCGGAAGTAGACACTCCGGAAGTCCTGAATAAGTTTGCCAGAAAAAGACACTCAAATCCTTTTATCTGGAAATACTTAACCGGCACCCAGGCCGACCTGGAAAAAATTGTGATCGACGGCTTCAAAGTCCCGATGGGAAAAAAAGAAGCAGTAGAGAAACAAGTTGATACGGAAAAAGTGACTTTGTTTGATATCGCTCACACTGAGAAATTAGTTTTGGTGGATGATAAAGGACAAATCAGAGGATACTACGGAACTGAGCGAGTTGAGATGGACAGGATGATGATTGATCTTGGGCTGTTAGTGAACAACAGTTTTTCTCACGCTCAACCACAACCTGTAACGAATAATTAATTTAGAGGGAGATAGCCATGGGCGACCATAACCACCACGAACACAAAAGCCACACAAAAGAATACGTCATTGTATTTTTTGTTCTAACTTTTTTAACTATTCTGGAGTTGATGATTCCGGGTCTTAAAACTGAGTACGCCTACAAAGCAATAGGTCTGGTTGGGCTGGCTGTTGGTAAAGCGATGGTAGTTGCTTATTTCTACATGCACTTAAAAGAAGAGACGGCCTGGTTAAAATTCATCGCGGCCATTCCTATTTCAGCGGCATTTTATGCGGCAGCCTTGATTCTTGAAGGTATGTACCGTTAATGAAATTGTTGGCGCTTCTTCTTTCACTTTTACTTTCAACTCAGCTTTTCGCCGCAAATGACTCGGTCGGTATTTTTCACCGTCCGGAAAAAGTAGCGATTTTAGTAAATGAGAGGGGAGAAGGGGCGCGCCTGCAGATGTTGATGGACAACCTGAACGCCGGCAAAGACCTGCATGTGATTAACGAAGCGGATAGCATTATGCTTACCTGTGGAAGAATCATCGACGCGGCTTCATGCACTTTTTCTTTTCTAAAGGGCAAAGGCGTTTTAATTGAAACAAATCCACGCCAGCTGTTTGCGACTGCGGATTTAAAAGAGCTAGGTATCGAAAGCTCAGAAAAGTTTGAGACAATTTTTGAAAGTTCAATGGGAGACTATCTTCACATTCTGGTGGCCGATGGAAAAATTCACTTCACTGCCAGCAAAAAAGTCCTGGGTAGATCACCAGCTATCGCAAAATAATTAAAGCAGTCTCGATTTTTTACAGCTGTATTCTTTGAAATTCACTTTCGGGATCACCAGACTCTTACACATCGTCTTTGTCAGTTTTTTCCCCGCATTTTTTTCAATTAAATCCGCCATCCCCATAAAGGCCGGAGTCAGAGCATCCCTGACTTTTTTGGCCACAGTAAAGATTTTCTCCGGATTTCCCGCCTCATAACCCTTGTCGCACATTTCGCCGTCAAAGATCTCTTTACGGGTCTCGTTGTCGCCACGATAAATCTTATAAAGCCCCGCCAGGTATCCCGTGCGGTCTTCACCCACCGTGCAGTGGAAAAAAATCTTCTCGTTATTTGCTTCCGCAGTTTTGATCATATTAAGGGCCTCAACAGTCATTTCACAAACGGCCCCATAATCAGTGATGTCTTTCCATGGAAAATCCAGTTGGAGCATATTTTTTTGAGGCACTCCCATCGCTAGAAGGGTTTCAATCTCTTTTGCGACATCACCGTTAGTATCAATTTTAAACATCAGGAATTTTTCGACTCCCAAATCCAGCAGAGTCTGCAAGTCTTTTTTATTTCTCGGTGCCATTCCGCGGATAACATTTTCAGAAAGCAGGTGAGAGTTCGGGATTCCCGTCTCTTCATACGTTGAAGGCATATTAGATTTCATCCCTGCGTGAGATGTTTGCGCCAAAATAACCAACAAAGATGCTAAAGCTAATGCCTTCATTTATATACCCCTTTAAAGTGTGGGGAATTTAACCCATTTTTAGTTAGAGAGGGGCAATATGATAATTTTTTCATATCATCCCGGTAAATTCTTTGAATTATCTTTAAATCCCCCTGGAGGTTAGAATAGTGGAATGGATAGAAGACACTTTTTAGCATTATCCGGAACAGGACTGCTTGCAATGACAGCAATAACTCATTTTCAATCAACCGCAAAAATGCCCGTGCTTTTTATCGGGCATGGAAGTCCCATGAATGCCCTGGCCGACAACGATTTCACCCGGCACTTAAAAAGTCTGGGGGAATCGATTCCTCTGCCTAAAAAAATCCTGATGATCTCCGCCCATTGGATGACCAAAGGTGTAGAGGTGCAGGCTTCACCTAATCCAAAAATGATCTACGATTTTTACGGCTTCCCTGAAGCCTTATATAAAATCAATTACCCGGCACCCGGAGACGTAGGTCTTGCCGGCACTGTGAAATCCACACTCAATTTATACCAGGCAGAGCTTGACCACGAATGGGGTTTTGATCACGGTGCCTGGAGTGTGCTTCACCATATGTATCCCAAGGCTGACATTCCAGTGGTGCAGCTTTCACTGAATGAGAATTTCATGAATTTAAGGGATCACTACAATCTCGCCCGCGAATTAAAAAAACTCCGCGAGCAGGGAGTGCTGATTATCGGCAGTGGAAACATTGTTCACAACCTTCGCCAACTGAGCCGCGGTGAAAATGCCCCGGTCTTCGACTGGGCCCGCGAGTTTGATGAAATCATCAAGGCCGCCATCCTCAATGCGGATCTCACTCAGCTTCTGGCCGAGGATTCTTCTAAATATTCGCTATGGAAAATGGCCCATCCATCAATCGATCACTATCTGCCACTTCTTTATGTTCTTGGAGCGACTGACCCGGGAGAAAAAACCATGTTCCCTTACGAGTCTTTTGAACTTGGAAGCTTATCAATGAGATCAGTTCTGATCGGCTAAAATAAAAAGAGGAGCTCGAGAGCTCCTCTTTGATGAAATTCTTTGAACATTTTTAAAATTACTGACAGTTCTGAATCTTTACGCTGTACGTGCAGCTATAAGTTTTTTGAGCCGACTTTAAAGCATTAAACTTAGCTTCGGCCATGTTTCTTCCTTTTCCGGCCTGGATATATCTTGTATCAACTGATCCGTAAGCATCAGTACATCCAGCAGTACAGTAGTTTCTTTCAATTCCAGTTCTGATTTCTTCTGTTTCTACAGTTTTTACGCCGTAGGTACACTTTCTTTCTGCTTGAACTGCCTTAAGAGCATTTGTTTCAGCTTCTAATTGGAACATTCCTGTTGCCGCTGCAATGTATTTTACATCCACAGTTCCGTAAGCATCGGTACAACCAGCATAACTGAAGAATCCGCGGTCGCGGCCTCCTCCACCTTGTAGGTCATCAAGTTGACGACGGAGATCGATATTTTCTCTTAAGAGACGATTGTTTGAATCAGTAAGAGCGTTGTTGTCGTAACTTAAGCGCGCATTTGAATCAGAAAGATTTCTGTTATCAGAAGTCAGGCGGTCAATAGAATCATTCAATCTTCTGTTTTCTCTTCTTAGCTCTTCAACTTCTCTTCCGTTAACCGGACCATGTCCTGGATTTCTATTGTTGATCAAACATAAGTTGAGCTGGTTCTGAAGATCGTCAGCTTGTCTTGTCACTCTATCAAGCTCTTTTAAACATTGTGGGAAATCAATGCGTCCGCCTGGACCGTTGCCTGGTCTATCTGGACGAGGGAAACGTTCATCAGCAAATGACTGAAGGCTTGCTAGTGCGAGAAGAAGAACGATGGCTTTTTTCATAATCCACTCCTGAAAACAGTTGGTGTTGTTGCAGGGGGATTATGCCAGATTCTAAATAAATCAATAGGTCTCCTATATTAATTACATAGAAGAATTCAGATTAGTAGAGTAAAAAATTAATTGTTGGAGGTATCCTTAAGGTTCAATGTGATAGAGATAATCCTATCGCCCTTGGAAAGCTTAGGAAGAATATCAAGTCCATCCACAACTTGCCCAAAGACAGTATTCTTTCCGTCGAGATGAGAGAGTGTGGTAAGGCTGATATAGAATTGTGAATCAGCAGAGTCTTTGTCCATACCACGGGCCATTCCAATTGTTCCCTTGATATGCTGAAGCTCGTTGAACTCAGCCTTAAGCTTTGTTCCGCTTCCACCCGTACCGGTACCAGTGGGGTCTCCTGTCTGTATGATGAAGTTGGGAAGCGCTCTATGAATAATAAGACCGTCATAGAATTTATTCTGAATTAATTGCATTACTCTCGCCGATGTTCTCGGTGCTGCTTTAGTGTAAAAGCGAAAAACAATGTCTCCGTGAACTGTCTTCATAGTTGCAGACGCTGTAGAGAGTCCCCCGATATCCGTTTTTAATTTCTCAATATCGATTTCTTCACCATTTGGATTGGCGATCACTTCAATCTTGCTTCCGGCCTTATTACATCCGGCTAGTAGAATGAGAAATATGAATGAAAATAGTTTAATTGTTTGCATGCGCCATCACGAGTTAAGCAGTTGTTATTAAAAAAATTATACCGATAAAACGTTATCGAAAAAGTTTTTTCTATTTTTATTAATATTTTATTAAATTTGGGTTGACTTATCGTCACTGCTTTATTAAATTCTCCCTCACGTTTGAAATGAGAACTGAATACGAAAGCACGATTTCATATAGCAATATATAGATTTTTGGGCGTGTAGCTCAGCT
>JBEIPI010000083.1:0-13620 GCA_040377165.1 Bacteriovorax sp. | reverse complement strand
TCTAAGTAACTCTTTTCGAACCTTCTACAACTCTCCTCTAGTGGGAATTGTTAATGGTTGAAAAAGGTTACAAACCGGACTCAACATTTAACAATTTTTAACAAAGAGGATGACATGACAACTGACAATCAAACTACCAATTCTATCGAAGAAACTAATTTCCCAAAAGCTGTATCACTTGGAAGAAACACTTCTTCTAAAGCAGTCGAAAAAACGTCTACAACACTTAAGACTCTTTCTTTAAGACCTACGAAGTCTGTTAAGAAGAATACAAGTGTGAAGCCGTTAAAAAAACTAAGGTAACTATTTTAGGAATTGCTCTCTCCAATCATCTCCGAGGATGATGGCAAGCTCACTGACCACCTTATCAAGTGGGAAACCGACGACGTTTGAATAACTGCCGCTAAGTTTTGAAATGAAAGTTAAGCTGGGGCCTTGGATACCATAGGCCCCGGCCTTATCCAGAGAATCCCCCGTCTCAATGTAATTATCCATTAAGTCTTTTGTGATCTCATTAAAAGTCACTTCTGTTGAATCATAGAACAAGTGCTCTCTCACCCTTTGCGTATCAGCGTCTTTAAAAAGAAAACTCACACCGGTGATCACTAAATGGGTATTGTCGGAAAGCTCAGAGAGAATCTGGCGTGCCTCGGCTTTGTCTTTTGGCTTGCCGTAAACTTTTCCATTTAAAACAACAA
The DNA here is from genome assembly GCA_040377165.1 of Bacteriovorax sp. Lineage (GTDB taxonomy): Bacteria > Bdellovibrionota > Bacteriovoracia > Bacteriovoracales > Bacteriovoracaceae > Bacteriovorax. The sequence goes on along the minus strand of JBEIPI010000083.1, from coordinate 12,922 downwards.
TGGTGTCGGATGCGACTATAAAGCCGTTTTGAACATCACTGGCCTTTTCAAAAACCGCACGGGCCTTTTGCGAGGCCAGGTCCATGGCGATTCTCGCTTCATCCGTCTCGTTTGAAATCTCATCGAGATCAGCCGTGACAATTTTAAAAGGGATTTTCAACCACGACAGAAGTTCTTTTCTTCTGGGGCTTTGTGAACCTAAAACAAGATTGAATTTACCTGATACCATGCATTTTTTTCCAAAGAAGTTTCTTAGTTGAGTTTAAAACTTCTCCGGTTTCTTTGTCATCTGAATTCTCGCGCAACCTCTCCCCGTATTTGTAATAGCGGTTAAGCGCGGTAATAAAAAAGTAATCGCCGTACTCCATCGCCGAGGTCTTCTCTCCTCGCTCTATTAGACGCTCTTTAAAGCGTGAACTGGCCAGCAGGTTTGAAGTCTCCACTCTTCTAAAATACTCCTTTAGAAATTCAAGACGAAGCTCCAGGTCCTCTTTTTTTCCTTCTTCTGTTTTGATTTTTCCCCAAAGCCTGTAACCGTCAACCTTGGCCAGTTTAAAAGCATCGTATTTTTCACGGAAGGCGAATTCTGAATATTTCTCCAGCCAGATTTCACGGGCCATCATGATGCTCGGTATTCTTTTCGTGATGAATTCTCCGACATTAAGCCATTTAATCTCTTCGGACTGCGCTGAATTTCTTCCTTTTTCATCAACGGAAATCCACATATCATCCTGGATGGTATTGAGCCCCTTATTTTCAAAACCTCTCAACTGTAAAAATAAATCCTCCGCCGGCCCGTCTGTTTTTTCCATCGCCAGAGTTTCAGTGCTGCGCTTTTTGAAATAAGATTTCCCGCCGAGAAGCACCACCATCTCAAGACTTGGGGACTGCCCGACAATCGTCGCATTCGGCATGACCAAAAAAGCGTGGGTGGTTTTTTTCTTCGTCAGCTTATTATTGGCTGCAATTTTCTCATTAAGTGCTTTGTAGTGATTGAGCTGAGATTGTTTCTCCGAGATCAATTCAATCAAATCATCTTCCACATATTTTTTATTGTCTGAAACAGGCAACGATTCATATTCGGCATAGGGAAAAAAGATCACATCTGTTTCCCTGACGTTGGTTTCAACAAAACTGTTTTCATGGCGCGAAAGCCATAAAACGTTCCCGGCATTGATACGGGCATTGATAAAATTCTCCTGCACACCAACATTGAACTCATTGAAAGTCACTGAAGATTGTGGCGATAGCCTCACCATCGTGCCGTCAAACAAGAAAATCCAGGCGTAACTATCGCCCACCGTCTGGATCTCGTCGCCTTCATAAAGGCCGGTGCGGGAAGAGCCGTTGAAAAAACTCTCTCCACGGTCCACGCGGCAGGAGCCCACACACTGATAAATCCTGCCCACCAACTCGCGGTTGTTTCTCTCACGAATGATCCGCTCCCAGCCCGGGATAGTGTCTTTGATATCGCTTTCTTCCTTCCAGTTTTTGAAAGACAAAAAAGACTCTATGGGTAAACTTCCCCAATTCGTGACACTTTCCTTCTGCCCCTTGAATTCAACTTTAGCCGGCACGCTCGCCTCTCTGGCCTCTGCCTTAAAAAAGAAGCTGGCCGTTAAGACGATTAAACCGCAATAAAATAGCTTTTTCATACTGGTTTTTTCGGCATTCTCCCTCTGGAAATGTAGCTTCAGACTGGTCAATTCCCGGGCATAGTGCTAAAATTTCCCACTGTGAATCACCCCAAGGAGAGCCTCCCGTGTCAACTGATCTCAATACCGAAGTAAATGAATCGGAAACTACCTCTTTTTCTTTTGTTAAAAGCGAGCACAAGATTATCGATTTCTGGAAAGAAAACGACATTTTCAAGAAGTCGCTAAATCAGACAAGAAAAGGTAAACCATACATTTTCTACGACGGACCTCCGTTTGCCACAGGCCTTCCTCACCATGGTCACCTTTTAGCTTCAACTCTAAAAGACATCGTTCCTCGTTATTTCACGATGAAAGGTCGTTACGTTGAAAGACGTTTTGGTTGGGACTGTCACGGTCTTCCGATTGAAAACGAAATCGATAAAAAGTTAGGAATGTCCGCTCAAGACGCTGTAAAGCAATTAGGTGTTAAAGGCTACAACGACCAATGCCGTGCCATCGTTCAACGTTACACAAGCGAATGGGAGCGCACGATCACCAGAATCGGCCGTGGGGTTGATTTCGAAAATGATTATAAAACAATGGACCCGGAATTCATGGAGTCTGTGTGGTGGGTAATCAGCGAGCTTTGGAAAAAAGATTACATTTACCAGGGGACAAAAGTTGTTCCTTTCTCAACTGCTCTTGGAACAGTTCTTTCAAACTTCGAGGCCACTTCAAACTACCAGGACGTTCAGGACCCGGCAGTGACAGTTCTCTTCAAAGTTAAAGATCAGGATTTCTACATCGCTGCCTGGACGACAACTCCATGGACACTTCCTTCGAACCTGGCCCTGTGTATGGGTCCGGAAATCGAATACGTGAAAGTTCACGACAAAGACAAAGATATTAAGTTCATCATCGCTAAGGACAGAGTTGAGGCTTACTCTAAAAAAAGAAACTATGAAATTTTAGAATCGTACACCGGTGCCCAACTTAAAGGAACTCGTTACGAGCCACTCTTCCCATACTTCAAAAAAGATGAAGCTCTTGGGGCTTTCGTTGTTTTAAATGATAACTACGTCACCACTGGTGATGGTACAGGAATCGTTCACATCGCTCCAGCTTTCGGAGAAGACGATAACCGTGTTATGAAAGAAGCAAGTATCGGCGCGATTGAATGCCCGGTTGACGACGCTGGGAAATTCACTCAGGAAGTTTTTGACTTTGCAGGTGTCCACGTTAAGACGGCCGACAAAGACATCATCAAAAAATTAAAGGACGCTGGACTTCTTTATGACCAGGGAGTCCTGGTCCACAGTTACCCATTCTGCCCACGCACCAACACTCCACTGATCTATAAAGCGATCCCGTCGTGGTATGTGAGTGTTGAAAAAATCAAAGACCAACTTTTAAAATCCAATGACCAGATCAACTGGACTCCATCGCACATCAAAGAAGGCCGTTTTGGAAAATGGCTGGAAGGTGCGCGCGACTGGGCCATCTCGAGAAACAGAATCTGGGGTACTCCGATCCCTATCTGGATCAACGACAAAACCGACAGAAGAGTCTGCATTGGTTCAATTGAAGAACTTTATAAACTAACTGGCACCAAAGTTACCGACCTTCACAAAGAAAGTGTCGATGACTTAACTTTCACTCAAACAGGTGAAGAAGGTGTTTATAGAAGAATTCCTGAAGTGTTGGACTGCTGGTTCGAATCAGGCTCAATGCCGTACGCTCAGCTTCACTACCCTTTCGAGAACAAAGAAATGTTCAAAGAAGGATTCCCGGCCGAGTTCATCGCTGAAGGTCTGGATCAGACTCGTGGATGGTTTTATACATTAACAGTTCTTTCAACTGCGCTTTTTAACAAGCCGGCGTTTAAAAACGTTATTGTTAACGGTCTCGTCATGGCCGAAGACGGTAAAAAAATGTCGAAGAGCTTAAAGAACTACACTCCACCAGATGACTTGATGGAAACGTTTGGAGCAGACGCTTTAAGACTTTATCTAATCAACTCAGGCCTGGTTAAAGGAGAAGAGCAACGCTTCGTCGATAACGGCGTAAAGGACATGGTAAGAAAAGTTCTTCTTCCATGGCAGAACTCTTTTAAGTTCTTCCAGACTTACGCTGAAGTAGATGGATGGTCTCCGACTAAAAACTTCAAAACATCCGATAACATCGTTGATAGATGGTTACTATCAAACCTTCAGACACTGAAGAAAAACATCGCCAATGAAATGGAAGAATACCACCTGTACAACGTTGTACCGGCGCTCTTTACTTTCATTGAAGACCTGACGAACTGGTACATCCGCTTAAACCGCGCGCGTTTCTGGTCTGACGGGTTAACAGATGATAAGTGCGCAGCCTACTCTACGCTTTACACTGCACTAAGAGAGCTTACGATTTCAATGGCGCCATTTGCTCCATTTTTCTCTGAGCACGTATTCCAGGAGCTGAGAAAAATGAATTCAGCTGAGCCTGAATCGGTTCACCTATGCGACTACCCTGTTGCCAACGATTACCTGATTAACAGCGACCTGGAAGTGGCCGTAGGAAGAATGCAGCAACTGATCCTTCTGGGAAGACAAAAGAGAAATCAGGTGCAGATCAAAGTCAAGACTCCGCTTAAGCGCTTAACGATCATCCACAAAGAGCAGAAGCTCTTAACTGAGATTGCTAAACTTTCTGAATACATCCAGACCGAACTCAACATTAAAAACATCGAGTTCTCGACGGAAGAAGACAAATTCATCAAGCTTTACGCTAAACCAAACCTTCCTCTTCTTGGTAAAAAACTTGGAAAGGACATGGGGAAATACAAAGCGATCATCGAAAAGCTTGACGGCAAGGCCCTGAATGAACTTGAAGACAAAGGCTCATTGATGCTTGATGGGATCACTTTCTATCCTGAAGAGGTCCTGGTTTTCAGAGAGGCAAAAGAAGGAACTGAGGCGATGAGTAACCGCTTCATCTCAATCGATATTGACACTAAACTTGATCAGTCATTGATTGATGAAGGGACAACCAGAGAGATAGCGAGCCTGGTTCAAAAACAAAGAAAAAATATCAACCTGAATGTTGAAGACAGAATTAAAATCAGCTTCTCCGGTAACGACAAATTCAAAGCGCTTTTAAGTGACCCAACTCACGTTGCTTACTTAAAAGAGCAGACACTTGCCACTGAAGTAGTTGCAGAGGCCAGTATTACTGCGGGCGCTGTTGAAGTCGACATCGAAGGTGATGTAAAAGGTCAATTTAAAATCCAAAAAGTCTAAAACAGTAAAGGCCTAAAGAAGTTTAAATAACTCCTTTAGGCCTTCCCTATTCTCTTCAATCGTTTGTCCCGTAAACCCCAGCCTTAAGTGGGTCCCATCTTTGCCATCTAAAACAAACTTTTTCTCAGGTGCCACAAAGATCGATCGTTCCAGGGCCTTCTTCGCCACAATTGTCGAATTCTGATTGATATTCATCCACAAGGCCATGCCGCCTTCAGGATCAGTCCACGAGATGTTTTTATTCTTTTTCAAAGCACTTAAATCTGCCAAGAGCGCATCTCTTCTTTCATGATAAACCCTGCGCATCTTGCGAAGATGCTTCTCAAACTCTCCGCTCTTCATCCAGATGGCAATCGCACCTTGAATCAAATGCTCATTCTGTCTTGAAGTAATGCGCTTGAGTTTTGCCACCTCTCGTGCCAGGTTTTCCGGGATCGCCATAAAACCAACTCTCGCCGAAGGAAAAAGAACTTTGGAAAAAGTCGATACATAACAAATAATCCCGGCGGGATCAAAAGAGGCCAAAGGAGCGACCGGAGTAGTGTTGTAATGAAACTCGTGATCGTAATCATCCTCAAGAATAGTGATCTTATTTTTCAGCGCTATCTCGTAAAGCTTAAGTCTCCTGGATGCAGTCAGCGTAATGGTTGTTGGGTATTGATGTAGTGGAGTCATATAGATCATTTTAATTTTGTGCTTTTTGATTTTCTGCTCTAAGTCCTCCATCACCATCCCCTCGCCATCAATGGCAACCGGGATAATCTTCGCTCCGGAAAACTTGATTGCTTCCATCGCCGGCGGATACCCCAAGGCTTCAACCGCAACACAATCCCCTGCATTCAAAAGCAACTGCGATAAAAGAAAAATCGCCTCTTGCGATCCATTGGTGATGACAACAGACCTGTCCTTCACACCTCTGACTCGCCTTAAATAAGAGGCCACTTCCTCTCTTAAAGAAGGCAGTCCCCTCGGATCACCATAATCCAAAAGACTCGTATTCTTGCAGCTGTCATATAAAGCGCTTTTGAAGTTGTTCATTGGAAATAAACGGATATCGGGAAAACCGCTCAGGAAAGGGTACTTGTAATGGCGGTCTGATTCATAATCAGCGATATCAATTTTATTGGGAATCACCAGCTCATGAACCGGCACATTTGGTTTAAAAATGTTTTTAGTAGCAGGAATCAGAAACTTTTCCGGTAGTGTCGCTGTAACTGCGTAGTGCCTTTTCTCGAAGGCCTCAATCCACCCCTCAGACTCCAATATCTGAAGCGCATTCATCACTGTATGCCGGCTCATTTTATATTTCAAGGCCAGTTCCCGGGATGAAGGCAAAACATCTGAAGGCTTCAACACACCATTTTTAATTGCCATTCTGAAGGTGTCGGCCAGGGCCTGTGCCTTGGATTTGTTGTGAGTTAGAAGTTTTAAATTAAGCTCTTTCATCTGGTATACCTAAAATATTAAATCTGGTTATTTTAAACATACCAGAAAGATTTTAACATGACCATGATAAGGGAGGAGTATGAAAAATTACCCAATGTATATGCAGAACAATCAGGAAGAAATAGAGCGCTTTATTCAAGGCCTCTCGATGTGCACCGTCTCAACCGGTGAGCACAATGGCGTTTTTAACCCGGTCTATCTTGACGGCGCTTTTTACTTTCACTTAAATCGCTCCGACGAGCAGTTCATCGAAGTCATTGAAAAAAAGGCCGGAACACTTATTTTCTTTGAATTCCTCTGCAATATTCCTTCTTACTGGATCGATCCCCAGGACGGCGGTGTCGCCACCTCCTACTACCGATACGCAGAGTTCAACTGCGAAGCCATCGTCTACACAGAAAAGGAAGACATGGCGAAACTGCTGCCAATTTTTTTAGAAAAATACCAGAGCGAAGGTGGATACGAAACGTTGAAGCTTGATTCGGCCATTTACCAAAGCGACTACAAAGTCCTGGGGATTGTGAAATTCACTCCAAAGCGAGTGTTGGCAAAATGGAAAATGGGACAAAACCGCAGCGTCGAAAAACGACGAGAAATTATCGAAAAACTTAAAAAAAGAAATCATGGTCTTGACCATAAGGCCTGTGAGGAGATTGAAAGATGGATCACATTAAATCAAAAATAGTCATTTCTGCATCCTACTCTGATATTGATAAGGACTTCGTTATCGATGAGCTTCAGAAAACATATTGGGCGAATTCGAGAAGCAAGGAAATGATTCTTTTGTCGCTTTCTCACTCACTTTGTTATTCGGGCTTCATCGAAAACAAGCAGATTGGATTCATGAGAATTGTGACGGATTATTCAACCATCGCTTATCTATGCGATGTCATCATCGCTGAAGAATTTCAAAGCCTCGGGATTGCGCAAAAAATGCTCTCCGAAATCTTTGCCAATCCTGAGTTAAAAAGCGTTAACTGGATGCTAAGAACTAAAGATGCTCACGGTTTATATCAAAAATTTGGATTCACACCAACCACACGGCCAGAACGCTACATGGAAAGGAGTCAGGTATTGATATAATTCAGCCACATAACAATAACAAACAAGTCCCGTCAGTTTGGTTTACTGATTATAATTGTTTAAAACTGTTAAATAGAATACCGATACATTCTGTATGAAAAAAATCATCCTCATTGAACCGGATTCATCTCTTCAAACAATTTTAAAGCTCAATTTCATGCATGCCTTGGGTGTGCAAGTTGAGACAGCTTCCTCTGCTGAGGATGCAATTAATTGCCTGCAAAAAGAAAAATTCGCACTCGCTGTCTGTCGAGAGTACATAGGCGATGAGGAAACGGCCATTGCCATCAACACTCATTTGCAAGACCACCATATAAATACCAAGCTGCTGGTTATGGGCAATAGCTCTCAAGTCTTTGAATGCAAGATCAAATTAAAAAATGCTGAGTCATGGAAAGAAATTATTAGAGAAAGCGCCAGGCTTCTCAATCTTCCGGTCATCCAGGGGCTTAATGAAGACCTGCTTGATTATGTCCCGGTTAACGCCCACTATTTCCTGAATATCGACACCTCCCTTATGGGTTGTGATATTTACATTAAAATAAAAAAACACCAACAGGAAGATCAGTACGTCAAGAGAGTGAAAAACTACGAACACTTTGCACCGGCCGAAGTAGAGAGATATATCAACATCGGTCTCAAGCATTTTTATATTACAAAAAATCACTTCTACCAATTCGTGAATTTTTCCACTGAACAATTGATTGCAAAACTAAAAAGCGAAACATCTAATTCAACGGATAAAATCCAGCTTAACTCCGACACTTATGAGATCACCAGAGAGCATCTGCAGACTCTGGGGATTAGCCCACAGACCGAGGTTTTAGTTCAAGAGAGTTTAAAGTCAATGAGCAAATCAATTCAGGAAGCCCATGCCCTCAATCATTTTTTCAATCAGCTTTTATCAAATAAATTGAGTTACGCTTATGCGCACTCACACCTGAGTGCACTCATCCTGACACAAATTGTGGCCCAATTCGACTGGAACTCGCCTCAGATCAAGGAAAAGATCACCTACCTGTGCTACTTCCATGACATCTCCCTGACCGACGGTAAACTGGCACGCATCACCAGCATACAAGACCTGCAAGAATGCAATTACACAGAAGAAGATAAAACAAAAATTTATAACCATGCCTCTGAGTCTGCGGAGATGTTGGGAAAATTCACATGTATCCCTTTTGATATTGCGGCCCTGGTTCGTGAACATCACGGCAACAAAAATGGCAAAGGTTTCAGCGAAACCCTTAACCTGAAAATATCCCCACTCTGCATGATGTTTATCGTGGCCGAAGATTTCACCGGGCAATTTTTGAACATCACAGAAACACCCACTAAAGAGAATCTGGATAAAATCCTCAATCAGCTTCAAAAAATTTATAATAAAGGGACTTACGCCCAGGCAATCGGGGCTTTGCGGCTGACGATATCAAAAGCACATAAATTTGCGGCTTAAGCAAAAAAAAAGGAGAACAATGTTCTCCTTTTTATATTAAAAAATTTCTAATTTATTAGAACTTAACTACACACTCAACCATTTCAACAAATCTTTCTCTGTTTACAGTCGTTTCGTTGGCAACGATCACGTATAAGCTTTTATCACCTGCTTTTACAGTTCTGATAATTCTCTCAACGTATGCGCTTCTTGTAGCATCGATATAATAACGGTCTGTCTGAATGAATTCTTGCTTGTAAGCTCTAAAAAGGAATTCAGATCCGTCTGTGATTGTTTTGAAAATTTTCGATTTATTGTTTTCAACTGTGACAGAGATGGCCTTTGACGGAAAGTTCGCTTCAGTTACTGAAACGCGACAGTCCTGAGCGCGGTCATCCTGGCCTTGGTGAGTGCCTAATGGAAGAACTGAAAGTAGTGAATCAACAGATCCTGCTTCTTGTGCAAACGTAGATAATGAAGTGAGTAAAAGTGCCGCAGCGATTAAACTTTTCATAATAAGGCCTCCCGTAAAATTAGGGACACCCTATCAAAGCCCTCTATACCAGTCAAAGGGTATTGATCCTTTTTACAGAGCTAAGTTCTTGATATCTTCATGGGATTTGATGAGGACTACCTTTCTAACTGTATGATTTTTAAGGGCTTCTCTGACTTCGTCTTCTAGACTCGGAGAAGTCACCAGGACGACGACATGTTCCTTTGTCAGAGTTGTGGGACGTTCGAAGGATTTAGAGAGCTCCTTGAGCTCGGCAAGGCTTTTATCCATGATTTTAGAAGGACGGTAGCCGTCTTCCATCAGAGTCTTAATAAGTTTTAACTTCTCAAGGTCTTCATTGGTGTAAACTCTCTCGCCTTTTTGATCGCGACCAGGCCTGGGAAACGAGTAACGCCTCTCCCACATTCTAAGTAAGTATTTACTGATACTAGTTTCTTTTTCGACAACATTAATTGGATACATTGCAAGTCCTGCTCAAAAAATATTCTTAAGTTAATTTATATCATTCTTTTTCTTATATTTTATTGAGACAAAGTGTAGACGTTTCTCGTCGAAGCAGTGTCGAAGTGCGTATTTTCAAAAAGAGAGATTTTTAGCGGGGAATAGATTGGATTTTTTTAAAATTGAGCACACTGCCTTGCTCGCGGACTCTGGCAACATGATCTGGATCAATGTCAGCGTAGACCCATTTTGCGGAATTAACTTCACCAATACTTATAATACCATCCTCAGGGAAACCGCGGTCACAGGTTGAATAAACTGCTGCCATCCCGGTGTTTTTATCAATGGCCAGAGAGTAATCCACATCTCCTACCGTCTGGGAGACGGCCACATAGAACTGATTCTCCAGCGCGCGGGCGCGGGCCCCGACATGAACACGATTCATGCCCGCTTGTGTTTCTGTGCATGAGGGCGCAAGTAAAAGTTCAACGCCAGCGAGTGCCAACTCTCTGGCGAAATCGGGAAATTCCACGTCAAAACAAATGGAAACACCGACCTTCACTCCATCCACATCAAACACCTGAAGTTTTTTCTCACGCGGACTTGAAACCTTCCACTCCTCATCTTCAAAGCGGGTCATCATCTGCTTGTCCTGAAAAGCATGACTTTTATCAGGTTTTACGAGATAGGCGCGGTTAATATAAGTTGCATCCAGCTTGCATGGAAAACTCGGCGTAAGAATATAGACATTAAATTTGTGGGCCAGGTCGATGTAGCATTTCAGGAAATCATCTTTGAATTTCTGAATCTCTAAGAGCTGCAAGGCCAGGTCTTTTTGAACCTCTGTTGATAAAAGCGAGACGAGCTCAATCGAGCCGTATTCAGGAAAAACCAGAAGGCGCGCGCCTCTTACGGCCGCTTCCTGTACCCATATTTCTGCGTTTCTTTTAAAAGCATCGAAAGAGTCATGCTTTTTTAATGAATATTGTGAGACTGCAATCGTTAACATAGAGGTTTCATCCAGTAGATCATAGTTTTTTTTGTTTCAGCATTATCGCCGATATCGAGCCAACTGAACTCACTTTGGAGTTTTGTTTTTTTTTCATAGCCGCGTTTTTTCCAAAACTCATCGAGCGCGCGGAAATCAGAGGGCCTCATTGGATGATTTTCCGGCCTTTGAACGCCACAGAAGGCTGCGAATTTGAAATTAAATTTTTTAGCGGCAGCTTCTCGTCCATCAAAAAAACGATGTCCTAAACCATGGCCTCTGTACTCTTTTAAAAGCACACTCTCACCAAAGTAATAAACATCATTGAGGTTCATGGAAGCCTTGATAAACGGCTCTTTCACATAGTCAGCTTCATCCGATAGCGGCAACGCTGTTGCGGCCCCAACAAGCTGATCACCGTCAAACGCGGCCACTAAAACGCTTCGTGAACTGTCAGTGTAAACTTTGAGGTATTTTTTTTCATAGTCCAGACTTCCCTCATAGAGATAAGGGAAGTCGTGAAAAACTTTTATCCGGAGTTCCGCCAGAGCTGGTATAAGAGAGTGAATCTGATCGCCGTAAAAGCTCTCTACTCTCATCTGTCCCTCTAGTACTCTTGTGGGAAGATTTCGTACTGCTCGATATGGTAGTTGTTTTCAGAGCGGATCTGAATCGATTTTCCGTGAGCTTCTTCAAGCGTGTCGATCAAATCAAAATCTTCACCGGTCAAAGTCGCAGTGACTTCAGGGTGAGCATAGATAGAAACTTTCGTCCCCTTTGATTTTGCCAGCACTTTATTGAGTTCGCGGATCAGTTCGTAACAAACTGATAATGTCGACTTCACTCGTCCTGTTCCCTCACAATAAGGGCAAGGCTCACACATTATGCGAGAGAGTGTATCGCGGGTTCTTTTTCTAGTCATCTCAACCAGACCAAGACCTGAAATCGGAAGTACATTAGTTTTTGCCCTGTCTTTTTTCAGTGCCTCAAGAAGAGCATTGTAGACAGTGATGCGGTTTTCTTCTTTTTCCATATCGATGAAATCGATAATGATGATCCCACCGCAATTTCTTAAACGAAGCTGATAAGCGATCTCTTTAACCGCTTCAAGGTTTGTTTTAAGAATCGTTTCTTCGAAAGTTTTTCTTCCGATATATTTGCCGGTGTTAACATCAATTGAAACCAAGGCTTCAGTCTGATCAATGTTTAGTGATCCACCAGACTTCAGGAAAACCTTGTTATCAATTGCGCGCTCAACTTCGAGGTCAATGCCGAATTTTTCAAAAATAGGAGTTGATTCTTCACTGTAGAATTTAAATTTACCTTTCATTGTAGGAAGGAATTTCTGAACGAATTTTTCCGCTTCTTTTAAATTCTCTTTTGAGTCCAGGATAATCTCATCCACATCCTCATCCGTGATATCGCGAAAGACTCTTTGAATGAAACTTAAATCCTGATGAACCACAGACGGCGCTCTGACTTTTTCCGCTTTCTTTGAAACATCTTTCCAGATTTTCACCAGCATATTGAAGTCGAACTTCAGTGTCTTATAACTCTGCCCTTCGGCCACCGTACGGGCGATAACCCCGGTGCCTTCTGGACGAACGGTTTCTAAAATCTCTTTTAATCTCTCGCGCTCTTTTTCGCTTTCAATTCTTCTTGAAACACCTGTGTGCTCAATAAAAGGCATGAATACGATATGTCTTCCGGCGAAAGTGATATGTCTGGTAACACGCGGGCCTTTAGTTGAGATCGGCTCTTTTGCCACCTGAACTAAAATCTCATCACCTTCTTTAATGAATGATTCAATCGAAACATCCGGGCGAAAGCGCATGTTAACCGCTTCAGATAAAGTTGAAAGCTCGTCAGGAATCACTTCCCCAAGCTTGTCTTTTCCTTCCATCGACTTCTTGCTTTTTTCCGCCATCTCTCTTTGTTCTTCAATGGTAGGAATATATGCATCATCTACATAAAGAAAAGCGGCCTTTTCATAACCGATGTCGACGAAAGCTGACTGCATTCCGGGAAGAACGCGCACTACTTTTCCTTTGAAGATATCTCCAACGAAGGGAAAGTCGACATGATTATTTTCGGGAC
>JBEIPI010000136.1:0-6938 GCA_040377165.1 Bacteriovorax sp. | reverse complement strand
TGACCTCTACCCCTTTGGATTGAAGCATTCTTCGCATAATGTTGACCGATACGTCATGGCCGTCAAAAAGGCTTGCGGCAGTTACAAATCTAAGTTTTTTCATATTCTCACTCTAACTCTAGCTAATCTAATAGCGAAAAGGCCCGAAATGGGTTATAATATGGGGATATTTATTAACACAAATTACTTGATTTGGGTTTGCTATGAGCACCGAAAATACAGCAAATAAAGAGAATAACGGTTCAGAAAGCGAAGACGCTCTAATTGTAGAGAATCCTTTCCACACCGCCCGCCTTAAGCCTAAGAGAAAAGGTAAAAAACCACCAAAATTATTGGCGGTTGTTCACCAATCTGGGTGTACAGGGTGCGAAGTCTGTATCCAAGGCTGCCCTGTTGACTCTATCGAGCTTGTGCCTGGACCAAATCCATTAAACCCGCAGTTCAATCAAACTGTGGAAATCGACCTTGCCCGCTGTATTGGGTGCCAAAACTGTTCTCAAGACTGTCCTTGGGAAACCATCATGATGTATGAGCATGACGACGCTTTCACAGCGTGGTCAACAGAGACGCTTAAGTCTGAGCTTTACATCGATGAAAGAGAAGTAGAAGAAGTTAAGAAAAAAGTTATCGGGTAAGTTTCTTACCTCGAAAGCGAATTATTCATTGGCAGCTGCTCAACTGTGCCAGGGCCATACTCTTTTGTATTTCTTTTTATTGAATTGATCGCCGACACATTTTTTTGAAGTGTTAGCAGGCAACTTTTCAATTCGTCCATCTTCACGCAAATAGCGCGCGCCTTTTCCGCCTCCGCCTGTATTCTGTCACTGGTAATCCCACCCGCTCTTAGAATAATTTCTCCTCTTGCTCCAGAGCTTGCAGAGCCATCAGCAATCGTTCCCGCTGTCATAACTTCCACGCAGCTCTGGTGACTTTTTTCAATCGCTAGTTTGTCTTTCATGAAAGCTGTGGTCTTTTTCTTATTGGCCTCAGAAATCTTTTGGAAAAAATTCTTCAACGATTGAAACTCGGGGTCGAAAGTTGAGTGGAGCAAGGAAACCATTTTGTATGTCGGAAATTTGTTGATAGTGTCTTGTTGAGTATAGAGCTGCTGATTGCAGTCCTCATGTTGGGCATCCAGTGTGGCCAGGATCTTTTTCAAATTCTGCTCTCTCGTTTCCTTCTGGCATCCAGAAAAACAAACCATCCCCACCTCATCCAGATTTTTTGTCAGGGCCCCTAAGGCCGTCAGGATTATGCGGGTGCTTTCTCCATCGAGGTTGCCCTCTTCTGCAGAGGCCGTATTAATCAAAGAATCAATCCAGCTGGTTTTTGGCTGACCAAAAGTACTCTTGGTTACCAGTCGCTGGTTAATATAAACCTGGTCGTTAAGATAATTAACGATAGAAAAATGAACCGTGTTGTTCTTCACAACAAATTGATAAACTCTGGATTTAACTTTTTTTACCGCTGGGGCCGAAGGCGCTTTGTTCGCATTATAAAGATCGATGCCTTTTTGGAAATCATTGCGGGTTTTATTAGCGAGGAAATCGATTGCCTCTTTTTCCGGATCAGCGCCGTACGCAAATGAAGTGCAAATCAAAACCAGAGCAAATAAAAATGATTTCATCATCGAATACTCCATTCGTCCCTAATCAGGGCATACTTACAAATTATACATTAGAATAGAATTTTTGTATGACAGGTGTTCTTGGCCTTTAAAAAGTAAGTTAAGTGCCTAAATTCATATCGTCATTCCCCCCCCTGGATGTCTTTGCATCTGCCTGAAATAGTACACTTTTTAAGAAAAATCTTTAAGTAGGCTTAAGTCGAACATCCTTATTCTTGATCCGATAGGAAACTAGTTCCACGCTAAAACCTAAATGACATCACGGAGTTTTTTATGTTTCTTTTCAATTGGATGAGATCAAAAAGCATTCGTTTCCGTATTTTTTCTCTGATTGGATTTCTCTTATTTCCTGTGTGTATTTTAGTGCAGTTTTTTATTCTTCCCACTTTTGAAGAAAAAATCTTTGAAGGAAAAAGAGAGAACACGCGCTACGCGGTTGAGCTTGCATTAGGGACGATTGGAAAATTTTATCAGGATTTCAAAGACAACAAAATCACTGAAGCTGTGGCCAAAGAAGAAGCCTTAAAGGCGATTAAGACCTTGCGCTATAATGAAAAAGAATATTTTTGGATTAATGACATGACTCCGGCAATGGTCATGCATCCGATTAATGAAAAACTTAACGGCCAAATCCTCAATGAAAAGAAGGACGCCAAGGGAAAATTTCTTTTTGTGGAAATGACCGAGATTGTAAAAAAAGACAAAGCTGGATATCTCGATTACTACTGGGAAAGACCAGGTGAGACTATTCCAGTACCAAAAATTTCTTACGTGAAAGGTTTTGAGCCATGGGGTTGGATTGTCGGCACGGGTGTTTATGTCGATGATGTTGTGGCCGAAGTGAAAGCTGTCACAATTAAGGTGTGGTCAGTTCTCGCCTCTGTACTGGCAGTTGCTGTCGTTCTGGTAACATGGTTTTCAAGCTACCTGACAAAAACGCTGATCACTGTTTCAACCAAAATCAACCACGGTGCCCAGACTTTTATGGATTCTTCGGCAAGCATTAATGAATCTAGCCAGGAAGTCTCAAATAGAACTGACTCTTCGGCCGCGGCCCTACAGCAGACTTCTGCCAGCCTTGAAGAGATCTCGTGTATGATCAAAAAGAGCTCCGACAATATGCAAACTCTTCAGACTATTGCCCAGGCCAGTAAGCACAATGTAGATGAAGGGAAAAAATCATTGAAAGACATGATGAACAATCTCAATACGATTAATGAAAACAATAAGAATATCAACTCTCAGGTTGAAAGCAGTAACAATGAAATTTCCAACATTGTTGATTTAATCCATGAAATTTCGGATAAAACAAAGATCATCAACGACATCGTTTTCCAGACAAAACTCTTATCATTCAACGCCTCTGTCGAAGCGGCCCGTGCGGGGGAAAATGGCAAAGGTTTTGCTGTCGTTGCGGAAGAAGTTGGAAACCTGGCAACTATGTCAGGAAAAGCATCAGAAGAAATCTCACTCATCCTTTCAAAATCCACCAGCCGAGTGCAGGAGATTGTAAGCAAAACCAAATCTAATATCGCTCCTCTCATGGATGCTTCGGTTAAAAACTTAAATCATGGCTTTGGTATCGCCGAAGACTGTAGCAAAACCTTCGACCTGATTGTCACTGATTCCGAAAGAATCAATTCAATGGTAGGAGAGACATTCGTGGCATTCAAAGAGCAAAACGTTGCGGTAGAGGAAATCACAAAGGCCGTGACCGACCTGGATCTTTTAACTCAGCAGAATTCTCAGTCAGCTAAAAACAACGTTGAGCATGCGGAGTCACTAAAAAAAGAGGCCAACGAACTGGGAATGGTGACTGAGGAATTAACTTATATTATCAGCGGACGCGCTTCTTAAAAAAAAGGCCCTCTTAATGAGGGCCTTTTTTATGATTTCTTTTTTGCTTCTCTTTTATCTAATTTCGCCTCACGTGCCTCGCGCTCTTCCATCCTACGCGCTTCTTCTTTGTGTGCCGCGATTTCTTCTTTTGTCCACTCTCTGTCGCTTGCCTTCATCATCTCGTAAGCTTTTACCAGTTTTGAAGCCGTTTCATTGATAACTAAAGTCCCGGTGTGTTTCGCTTCAATAATTCGTCCCCATTTCGACATAAATGGTCTTAGCGTATTCGAAACTTCTCTCATCTGCCCTTGAGAGAAATTTTTAAACTTGTAAGTCATGTTGTAGTAATCATAGTTTTGAGGAACGACAGGAGCCGTCTGAGCATCAACATTAATACTTGGAAGAGTCTGGTAACGGATATCAGCAGACTCAACAATCATATAAGTGTCTTTTACCGCTGTTGGAACGCGGGCGTAATCGTTCATATTCAGAATATAAGTCAGTAATGTATCCGCATTTTCCGCAGTCAATTCAGCGTTAGAAGACCCCTTCAGGCCCCCTTGCATTTTTGATCCGTTGAAGAAATATTTTTTCCCGGTAAGCTTGCTTACCTGTTCAATACATTTTCCAAGCTCAGCGCAGTCACTCGATGCCATAACATTTGCACTCATCATTACCAATGCGATCAAAAGAAACTTCATGCCTTTCTCCTTTTTATTATCATTGCCACTAATACAATAAAAAACAAACCTAGCGAGATGAGCTGCGAGGTCGAAAGGATGTTCAAATAAACACCACGGATTCTATCCCCTCTAAAAAACTCTATGGAGAATCTTAGCAAAGAATAAAATAATAGATAGTGCGTTAGAACGTAAAAACTATCTTTATGTTGTTTGATCCATTTAAGCGCAAAATAGCCCAACAAAAAAAGACCAAAGGCCTCGTATAGTTGAACTGGATGGACGGTCTCTCCATGCATCCTCACTGCCCAAGGAAGGTCGCACTGTGATCCGTAACAACAGCCGGTAAAAAAGCAGCCGACGCGCCCGATGGCATGGCCAAAAATTAATCCGGGAGCAAGATACTTGCTGTGATCGAAGGGAAATTTTTTGAGCCAAACAGAGTAAATAAGATAAAAAATCAAAGCGAAAATCAGACCACCGTAAAAAACAAATCCTCCTCCTAACCAGAATGAGTCGGCGTATAGATATTGGTAGGCCTTATGTTCGCTGGAAAAAAGCAGGAAGAATACTTTTGCCCCAACCCATGACGTGGCAAAGACTCCGGCAAAAAACGGCAAAAGAGGTTTATCGTCTAGTTTATTTTCTTCAAACAGGTAACGAGTGAGGTAGAAACCTACTCCCCACGCCAATCCCATGAATAACGGATAGGCGTAGAGGGTGAAAAATGAGCTCTCAAACAGTACGGGTAACACTGTCTTCTTTCTTCTTGGTCGCGATGATTGTCTCGTAAATCAAAAAGACTGCGCCAATGGTGATTGAGCTGTCGGCGATATTGAATGCCGGGAAATGGTGTGTTTTCCAGAAAAAATCGAGAAAATCCACAACGTAATTCATACTAAAGCGGTCGATCAGATTTCCCACGGCCCCTGCAAAAATCAAACTATAGGCTGCGCACTGAAGTTTGTGCGTGTTTCTCGTTGTCCAGATAAGGTAGATCAACCAAAAACAAGCGATGACGGGCACTCCAAAAAAAAGCGGAATTCTGATCCAATCATGAGAGTAACCGAACATACCGAAAGCGGCACCTGGGTTTCTGACATAAGTAAAATGGAAAAGGCCATCGATGACCTGAACCGTCTCTCCCAGATAAAAATTTTGTTGAACTATCGCTTTTGTGACCTGATCTCCGATAATGATAGCGGAGATCATGATGCACATTTTATAAATCATATTCATAGGGGCTTAACCGTTAACGTAATCTTTAGCGTGAATTTCGTATTTTTCAATTTTTCTTAAAAGCGTCTTCTTTGGAATATTCGCTTTGAGTGCCGTCTGGTTAATCTTTCCTCTGTTTTGCTTTAAGGCCCAGATGATGAACTCTTTTTCAAAAAGGTCTTTGGCAACCTGGAAATCCATTACCATTTCTTTCGAATTCAAAACGTTGTTAAACGAGAAACTATCCGGCTCGCGCCCGATTTCATCACTCTTCATATCGAAGATTGAATCCTGGATTCCCTCAACATCGATCATCATATCAGAGTTATCTTCCGGCTCAGGCACTTTGGTCGCTGATGTAAGCTTTAAGCTCGCTGGAAGTGACGGAGCCTGGATCATATCAGAGGATTCGATAATGAACGCGTGTTCAATAACGTTTCTAAGCTCTCTGATGTTACCCGGCCATGAGAAGTTCGTTAAAAGGTTTTTTGCTTCTTCGCTGGCACCTTTGATATTTAACCCGTGAACGTTGTTGAAGTACTTGATGTAGTAATCAACAAGGTATGGGATATCTGATTTTCTTTCTCTTAAAGGCGGAAGATAAACTGGAAGAACATTCAAACGGTAGAACAAGTCTTCGCGGAATGTGCCGTCGGCAATCATCTTCTCAAATGGTTTATGTGAAGCTGCGATTACACGCACGTCAACCTTGATATCGCGGTTTGATCCGATTGGAGTGAAGGTCTTTTCTTGAAGCACACGAAGTAGTTTTACCTGCATTGTCGGGCTTACGTCCCCGATCTCATCAAGGAAAAGTGTCCCGCCATCAGCGTATTGGAATTTACCAAGCTTTCTTTCCGAAGCTCCGGTGAAAGCACCCTTTTCGTGACCAAATAGTTCCGATTCAATTAAGTTCTCTGGAACAGCGGCCAGGTTGATTGTAACAAACTTAGCGTCTTTTCTTGGACCGTTGAAGTGGATAGCGCGGGCAACAAGCTCTTTACCCGTACCAGACTCTCCGCGGATTAAAACTGGTGTATTAACTTTTGCAAGTTTATCGATAACATTGAAAACCTTCTGCATGACATGAGATTCACCAACGAATTGATCGTCGCCACCAAGAGAGAGTCTTGGAGAGGAGAACATTGATGTTTCAACAAGTGATCTTGCTTTTAGCGCACGCTTGATTAAAGCGACTAAGTTTTCAGAAGAAATTGGTTTTTCAAGATAGTTATATGCGCCTTCCTTAACAACCTTAACTGCATCACCAACATTTGAGTATGCGGTTAAAATAATAACGATGACAGACGGATCAACTTTTTTGATTTCTGTTAAAGCTGAAATACCATCCATCTCCGGCATGTTTACATCCATTACGACCAGGTCGTACTTTTCTTTGTAAACAGCATGAAGTGCTTCTTTTCCGTTGTTGGCCACATCTACAGCAAAGCTGTGGTAAAGAAGTGCTTCTTTTACCGAGTCTTGCAAAACCTTGTCATCATCAACAACTAATACACGATGCATATCTATCCCCTTCGGATACCGTTATATTTGTGGAACTCTTAGAATAGAGA
>JBEIPI010000153.1:0-5699 GCA_040377165.1 Bacteriovorax sp. | reverse complement strand
CCCGCTTATTCCCGGGGAGTCTTTCGAAGAGTTTAAAGCACGCGGTCTCGCTATAGAAAATCAGTTTTATCCGGAAGTCCTGGAAAAACTTTTAAAGGAAAGTTATGAGTCACGTTTATAGATTTGAAATTTATCCTAACTCCTTTAACCTGACTAAAGTCACAACTCATGAAGAGTCACTCAAAAGTTGGTTTAAGTCCTACATGGAAACTCATTTTGAGAAGATCTGGGAAGTGCGCTACTTTCTGGTTGAGACAAAAGAGAGGATTGAAAACCTGGAAGAGATGGCCCAGGAAGTTTTCACTGACAGCGTGATGGAAACTCTTTTTTCTTCAGAATCAAAAAATCAGGAAGAGTACCATGGATGGTTAAAGCAAAGAGGATTTAAAAACCCTTACCTGATAGATGTGGCCTTTCGCCCGGGAGTGACTGATAACTCTGCCCATGCGGCCCTGGAGGCACTAAAGTTATTGCCCAAGCTTGCCCATGAACAAACGAAAGTTGCCTCTGGAGTGATGTACTACGTGGAAGGGGATGTGAGTGACACAGAGGAGCTTACAAAACTTGCCTATGAAAAAATGGCGAATTTTCTCCTTCATAAAGTAACGGTCACGACTTCAAAGGATCTCGTTTACAACACTCGCTTAAAAGATATCACTTTTCCAAACGTCACTATCACGGCCCGGGATTCTGAAATCATCAACCTTGATGTCCCTGAATCAGATCTTTTGAAAATGAATCAGGAAAATTGCTGGGCCTTGAGTGCCTCTGAACTAAAACATATAAAAGCTCACTACAAAGACTTAAAAAGAAATCCCACAGACGTAGAGATGGAAGTGATCGCTCAAAGCTGGAGCGAGCACTGCAAACACAAAATCTTTTCTTCAGAGATTACTTATAGCGAATCAAATTTACCGAAAGGAGTGAAGCCTTTAGGTGATTTAAAAATAAATGGGATTTTTAAATCTTATATCAGAGGGGCCACGCTCAAGATTAAGGAAGAAAGAAAATTGCCATGGCTAATTTCTATTTTTCACGACAATGCGGGGATTGTCCGCTTTGATGACAAAATGGATGTTTGTATCAAAGTTGAAACCCACAACTCACCAAGTGCCCTTGATCCATACGGAGGGGCCTTGACTGGTATTCTGGGAGTGAACCGCGATATTTATGGAGTCGGTGTTGGGGCAAAGCCGATAGCTAACACCAACGTCTTTTGCCTGGCCGAAAATAAATACTTTAAAGAAAACGCTCAGGCACTTCCACTTTTACTTAAAAACCCTGACCGCATTAAAGAAGGCGTGCATCTTGGGGTTCAGGATGGAGGAAATAAAAGTGGAATCCCGACAGTCAATGGAGCTTTTGTTTTTGACCGCGATTTCGTGGGAAAGCCACTCGTTTTTTGCGGGACGATTGGAGTTATGCCTCAAATTGAAAATCAAAAGGCCACATGTGAAAAGGGTCAGCGTCCAGGGGATTTAATTGTCATGGCCGGTGGACGAATTGGAAAAGACGGCATTCACGGTGCGACCTTTAGTTCGATGGAGCTTCTGGATGGAGTTCCCGCTTCGGTTGTCCAGATTGGAGACCCAATCACGCAAAAAAGATTAGGAGATTTTCTGATTGAGGCGCGTATCAAGGGACTATTTAACAGCGTAACAGACAATGGCGCCGGAGGACTTAGTTCAAGTGTAGGCGAGATGGCCCAGATTACGAATGGGGCGGTTGTTGATTTGGAAAAAGCACTGGTCAAATACCCGGGGCTCTCACCCTTTGAACTTATGGTCAGTGAATCGCAGGAGCGCATGACTTTTTCAGTCGCACCAGAAAATATTACTGCATTTTTAAATTTGGCCGCCAAAAGAGGAGTTGAAGCTTCAGTGATCGGGGAATTTACTTCTTCCGGGTCTCTTCTTGTCAAATATCACGGGAAAACAGTGGCAGATTTATCGCTGCATTTTCTGCATGAATCGCTAAGGCCCATGGAGCTCAACGCACATTTTGATATGAGCAAAAAGGCCCCACACTGGATGACAAAAAAGATAACAAAACCAAGGCTGCCAAAAAACGATTATAAAAAAATTCTTTTAGACTTGTTTAAAAGTCCGAACATCAGAAGCCAGGAGCACCTTGTCCGCCGTTATGACCACGAGGTAAAAGCGGCCACAATTGTAAAACCTTATACGGGTTCAAGTGAAAAAGGATACTCGGCGCCGAGTGACGCCGGAGTAATCTGGATGAAGCCACACGGAGGAGGCGAGGACAATGCACTGGCGGTTGCCTGTGGTCTTTGCCCGAAGGTTTCAGAATTTGACTCTTATCTCATGGCCGAATACGCTTTGGATGAAGCAGTTAGAAATGCAGTTTCAACTGGAGCAAACCCGGATGAAATGGTGTTAGTCGATAATTACTGTTGGCCTGATCCAATTGAGTCGGAAAGAAACCCCGATGCTCAGTTAAAACTTGCTCATCTTGTTCGCGCTTCAAAAGCTCTTTACGATCTCTCACTTGCATACGGGATGCCTTTTGTGAGCGGTAAAGACAGTATGAAAAATGATTTCATCGGTGCAATGGAAACTGGTGAGAAAGTAAAAATCAGTGTTCCCCCAACTCTTTTAGTGACAGCGATGGGGCGAGTGCCATCTTTAAAAATGGTAACAACATCTGAGGTGAAAAGTTCAGGAGCACTGGTTTATCTCGTTGGAGAAAAACTTACAGGGATGAAATCGGCCTTTGAATTAAAAGAGCTTTATGAAGATTATCAAGTTGCTTATCCACTTCCTTATATTAACGGAAAAAAACAACTGGATCTCTACCGTTCAATTCATAAATCAATGAGAGAAGGATTAGTCGAGAGCTCTCACGACGTCTCAGATGGAGGGATGCTGATTGCCGCAGCTGAGTCGATGATGGCGACACCTTTTGGGATGAAATTTGACCTAAAGAATATTGATGATGAACTTGGGTTCTTCTTCAATGAAAGCTCCGGACGCTTCATTATGACGGTCAATAAAAAGTCTCAGAAAGAATTTGAAGAGAACCTGGCAGGACATAGTTTCATCAAGCTTGGTGAGACGACGGCCACCGGAATATTGCAAGCTTTTATCGATGGAGTCATGGTTTTAAGTGTCTCAGGGGATGAATGCCTAGAGGCCTATAAAATTGAAGCTCAGGAGTTAAATTAAATGAAAAGAAATCAACTTCAGGCACTCATTTTAACCGGGGACGGGATTAACTGTGAAGCTGAGACGGCACTCGCCTTTAGCGAACTAGGAGTGACTTCAAAAATTGTCCATATCGCAGACTTGATCGAAAATAAAAAAATACTGGCAGAGTCTCATATCCTGGCCTTGCCCGGTGGGTTTTCTTTTGGTGATGAGATTGGCTCAGGGCAAATCCTTGCATTGAAATTAAAATACGCACTAGGTGATGAACTCAAAAAGTTTATTCAGGATAAAAAACCTGTCATAGGTATTTGCAATGGGTTTCAGGCCCTAGTAAGGCTTGGGCTTTTACCAAAACCCTTTCAACCGCGCACGATGACTCTGACTCATAACCGTCAGGGTCACTTCATCAACCGTTGGGTTGATTTGGAAGTCCCAACATCAAATTGTGTCTGGACGCGCGATCTTAAAGGAGAAAAACTCTCGCTTCCTATTCGCCATGGAGAAGGAAGAATCGTTTTTAAAGGATCAGAAGAAGAGCAAAAGGGAATTTACAAAACACTGAGTTCAAATGGCCAGATTGCTCTTAATTACCAAAGTGATGTTAACGGCTCATACGCAGAGATTGCCGGCGTTTGTGACCCGAGCGGATTGATCTTTGGACTGATGCCTCACCCGGAAGCGGCCATCAGCTACTGGCATAATCCCGGAGGAAAAGACAAGTCAGGTGATACTGGACTTGGGCTTCTCCTGTTTGAGAGTGGAATTAAATACTGCGAAGAAAACCTATAGCGATAATCTTTTAAGGAGAGACCCATGAAAATGGAGACCATGCCCATTAAACGAGCCCTGATTAGTGTGACAGATAAGACCAATCTTTCAAGTTTGGTGGAAACTCTTCATAAGCACAATGTCGAGATCATTTCGACTGGTGGAACTAAAAAATTCATTGAAGACTTAGGTGTGCCAGTTACATCGATTGAAAAAGTCACCGGCAATCCAGAGGCCTTTGGCGGAAGGATGAAGTCGATTTCTTTTCAGGTTTCAAGTGCACTATTATTTCGTCGCCACCATGAAGTAGATTTAGTTGAGGCCCGCGAGCTTAACATTGAGCCGATAGATTTAGTGGTTTGCAATTTGTATCCATTTGAGAAATATGCGGGAATAGAAGCTTCTGAAGATGTTTTAATTGAAAACATCGACATTGGTGGGCCTTTAATGCTTAGAGCTTCGGCCAAAAATTATGAATCGGTGGCCGTGCTTTCAGATGTTAGTGACTATGATGCCTTTTTAACTAATTTTAAAGCAGAGACAACTTTTGAGGATAGAAGAAAGCTTGCGGTTAGAACGTTTGAGCGTATTGCTAAATACGACCTGATGATTGCAGAAGAACTAACCACACGTTTTGGTGAAGAGAAGAAGTTTGATGCAAAAAACTGGCTGATGATTGAGCCAAAAGAATCCCTTCGTTACGGGGAAAACCCACACCAGTGGGCCAATATTTTTAAATTAAAAAACACTTCCACTAAAGTAAGCCTCGTTGATGCTGAAGTTCTTCAAGGAAAAGAGCTCTCTTATAATAATTGGGTTGATGCTGATGCGGCCTGGAGAGTGATGAGTGATGTGGCCCATATTTCTAATGGGAAACCAGTGACAGCAGTGATTAAGCATGCAAATCCTTGCGGTTTGGCAGTGGCAAGCACTCCGATTGCGGCCTTAGAAGAAGCATGGAATGGCGATAGCGTTTCAAGTTTTGGAGGGATTTTAGCTTTCTCTCACGAAGTGGATTCAGAGTGCGCGAAGTTTTTAAGTGAGAGATTTATCGAGGTGGTGATTGCCCCTGGTTATTCAGAAAATGCACTTAAGACTTTTGCCAAGAAAAAGAATGTGCGTTTACTGAAAACACCAATCAGAATGAAGAACGAATCAGAATTTATTGTGAAAAGTATTTCAGGCGGTCTTCTAATGCAAAATGAAGATGAATCTTTTGGAAAATCAGAAGAGTTAAAGCTTGTGACAAAAAAAGAAATGCCTTTTGAAACTTTAGAGTTAGTAGACTTTGGAGTCCTTGCTTGTAAGCACTTAAAGAGCAATGGAATTGCTTTAGTTTACAAGAACGAAAAAGGTCATTTCACACTGGCCGGAACAGGAATGGGGCAGCCGAATCGACTAGATTCACTTCGCCTGCTGGCAAAAACGAGAGCGGAACAAAAAGGCCTATCAATGGATAAAATGCTTCTGGTTTCAGATGCGTTTTTTCCTTTTGCTGACTCGATTGAAGTTTGTAATGAAGTAGGGATCAAATCAATTATCCAGCCCGGTGGAAGCATGAGGGATGATGAAGTCATCGCTAGCTGTGACAAGTTTGGAATTGCGATGATGATGACGGGAAAAAGACATTTTAGACATTAGTCTTAATAGGAGTTTTATGAATTACAAAGAAAGCGGTGTAGATATTGAAAAAGGAGATTTGTTCGTAGAGCGAATCTCAAAAATGGTGAAATCAACTTACAATCAGCAGGTAGTTTCAGGCAT
>JBEIPI010000049.1:0-23085 GCA_040377165.1 Bacteriovorax sp. | reverse complement strand
TTTGAGCTTGATTTTATAGCCTAATACTTCAAAAACTTCTTGAATTTCTCTTTCGTTATTCATTGTATTAAGACTAAACGATAGACGAATTTTCGTCAAACAAAATGCCTTGCAATACCGTCTAGTTACCCAATAAGGCGTGTAAATAATCGTCAACGTTAAAGACGTCTAAATCCTCAGCTGTTTCCCCTACACCGATATAGGCGATCGGCAGCTTTAGCTGTTCAACAATCGTCACTGCACTTCCGGCCTTAGAAGACCCGTCACATTTCGTGAAAATCAGGCCAGTTAGCCCCAATGTCTTATGAAACTCCTCTGCTTGACGGAGAGCATTTTGGCCCGTGATTGCGTCAATCACCAATAGAATTTGATGAGGAGCGCTCTCGTCGAGCTTCTTTAAAACATTTTTACTCTTAGCGAGTTCGTCCATTAAGTTTTCTTTAGTGTGAAGTCGCCCTGCTGTGTCGAGAATGCAGTAATCGGCCTTTTGATTGATTGCTGCTTGAAGAGCGTCATAACCAACACCAGATGGATTGGCCCCTTCCTTAGCTCTGATCATAGTCGCACCCGCACGGTCACACCAAACTTGCAACTGATCGACGGCCGCTGCTCTGAATGTATCGCAAGCGCCAACCACAACGCTGGCGCCTTGAGCACGAAGTTTAGTGGCAAGTTTTCCAATTGTAGTGGTTTTTCCGGCACCGTTGACTCCCACAACCATGATAACTTTTGTTGTTCCAGCTGTGTTTTTATCAAATGTGTAAAGAGAGTTGTCTACTCTCTCTTGGATCGGCTTCATCTTGCTTTTCAGGAAATCAAAAAGAAATGCCTTGAAAGACGCTTCATCAAGAGCACCTTCTTTGTTTTTCTTTGAGACGATTTCAATCAATTCCGAAACGGTTGCTGTCCCAATGTCAGCGCTATAAAGGAGTTCTTCAATTGACTCGATTGTACTCTCATCAATACCAGCGCCAGAAAATATATTTGAGAGTTTTCCCCAAACTTCCTGACGAGATCTGCTCAAGCCAAGTTTTAGTCTTTCACTGAAAGAAATTTCTTTTTTTACCGGAGCTTCGGGAATAGTCGGGGCCACCGGTGGAACAGTTGTTAATGGTTCTTCTGTTTTGGCTTCTGGAATCTTTCTTTCGGCAACCGGTGTTGGAGGAGTCAGCTGGGTTGGTTTTTTCTTAACCAGAAAATAAACGATAACGATTAATATCAACGATAGAACAATATACAGCCAATCCATGAGAATCCTTAAGTTTAAGACATGATTTTTACCTGGCTCAAGATAAATGAAAAAGCTGTTTTTTTCAACTTGCATAGCAAGGGATTTCTCAGATATAAGTCCTTAATATGCGTAAAGTTAAATTAGCAGCTCAATTCCAACTGCTCTGGGCCATCAGACAATTTTTCACCCAAAGAAATTTTGTAGATGTAATGCCTCCACCCATGGTTCAAAACCCGGGAATGGAAACTCACATTCATCCTTTTCAGGTCTCTCACGCCAGAACTCAAACCATCAGTCCGTGGTACCTGAACACGTCGCCGGAATTCCACATGAAAGAGCTTCTTTCGCTGGGCTTCGAAGATATATTCACTCTCGGTTACTCTTTTCGTGATGAACCAAACGCCGCTAACCACCGCCCGCAATTTTTAATGCTCGAATGGTACCGCACTGGAGCTCATTACACTAAAATCATGGATGACTGCGATGAGCTTTTTAAGTTCACTCTTGGGTCTCTCAGCGAAAAAAATCTTCCTGTCGATCAAAGTTTAGTGAATGCCAAATTTGAAAGGGCCACTATTCAGGAGATCTTTCTGGATATGCTCAACGTCGATATCCTGGATTTTCTAGAGACAAAAGACCTTAAAGAGCTGATTGAAAAAAATTTCAAAGATGTACCACTTCCTACACAGGGAGAGGTACTGGCATGGGATGATTATTACTTTCTTCTTTTTCTAAACAAGATTGAGCCTCACCTGGCCCACTATCCTTATCTGCTACTTTATGAATTCCCAAATCACTTAAGCGCGCTCTCAACGCTGAAGCCTTCTGACCCTCGCGTATGCGAGCGCTTTGAAATCTATTCAAAAGGTGTGGAGCTTTGCAATTGTTTTAATGAGCTTCGCGATTTAAAAATTCAGAAAGAGCGCTTTGACTTTCAGGCGCGTGAGAAAGAAAATCTTTACCGCTACAAACTTCCTGAGCCGCAAGTTCTTTATCAGGCGCTGGAGCGCGGACTTCCTGTCTCGAGCGGAATTGCTTTGGGAGTGGAAAGGCTCCTTAAAGTTCTCACTGGTATTGAAAATCCATTCTGGGACTAGAACATTGAATTGAAAGCTGAATGAATCTTCAGCACGATCTCCGATTTAATATGCTGAAGAGGAACATGGCTTGCCCATGTTTTATGTTCAAGTGCCGAGGTTTTTTTCCTCATCGGGTTGCCCCAAATTTGAGGAAATCGTGTCGCCATATCAGCTGACATGATCGCATACCATCGCTCAAGACCATCACGGTCTTCGCCAAAAGCGTCGGCCACTTCAAGCGCTTTTTCACCGATCAATCTTTTTAAAGTGTAAACGCTCATACCTTCGAAATTTTTCTTGGCCACTTTTTTGCCGAAATACTTCCCGTAAAAATAAACTGCGAAATCAGCTGTCACACTTTTAACTGGCTTATCCCAATTTTCCATCCCACCATAAACAGAATCGAGAACCAGTGAGCGATAGATACCTTCGCGAGTTCCACCCTGAGACAAGATATTCATCGCCTTCGTCACCTCGTCATCATTGGGCTTTGTCTGCCTGGTGGCTTCGTAAATTTCTCTGATGAATGCATAATTGAATTTAGCTTCCACTTCCGGTTTCAGGACGATTTTGTCCTGCTTTTTATTGTAAACGGCGGTCGAAGTCGCACTGTCATCGATCTTTGGAATTGCCGGCATCAGAACATCTTCAGCGGAAGGAGTTTTATCCGCACCGATGAGTTTAACTGTCCACTCTTCCCCCAGGATCTTCATTAACTGAGGACGCATTTTCTCAACAAAAGATTTTTCTTCCTGCACTTTCTGCTCTTGAGCAGAAAGTAAATGAATCGATAGTGCTAAAGTGAAAATGACCGCTAATCTCAAGAAAATCCCCCTTTAATCATGGATAAAACTAGTTTAACGATGATTGAAATATTTAATAGAGGGAATTAAATGATCGATTAACTTTGTGACTGTTTATAGAGTTTAAGCTGCTCTTTTAAGAGGTCTAATTTTTGCGTTGTTAGTGGAATAATTTTATCAACTAATTCAGGATTTTTGTCCCATTCCTCACTCACTAGTTCCAGCGCGCTGATTAAGGCTGAAAGAGTAGAGTTTATATCGTGTGATAAAGATGAGTGATTATCTGGCCTGCTCGACATCGCTCGCTCCCGCTTTGATATTCGTCATGATCCGGTAAAAAGAGTTATTCGATAACTTGAGATCACTCAACGTTTTTCTCACCTTCTCGCCATTCTCTTTCAGGACCTGCTCCAAAATCTGGGACTCTATTCTCTCTAGATATGTGGCCAGTCCGACCTCTTTGGCCAGAGCGACGTCAATCAACTCATCTTTAGAGATTTTTTTCTGCAGCAAAGACAAGACATCATTTTTCTCAATAATTCCTTTCTCTGAGGTACGCAGGACCTCGATGACTTTCTGTAGTTCACGGATATTTCCCGGCCATGAGTAATCGGCCAGGGCCTGACGGGCCTCTGCTGTAAGCACAATCCTGCGCTTATTCTGTTTTAAAAAGAAATTAACCAGCGTTGAGATATCGTTTTTTCTCTGACGAAGAGGTTTTAAAACAACATTGAAGCCTTCAAGCCTGAACAGGAAATCCTCCCTAAACTCTCCCGCACTCACTTTGTCTTTAAGGTTCTCGCAAGTCGCACTGATCAATCTGAAATTTGAACTAACACTCTTTTCTGACCCTACCGGAAAAAAAGTTTTCTCCTCGATGGCCTTTAATAATTTTTTCTGTGTTCCCAAAGATAATGTCGCAATTTCGTCCAGGAAAAGAATCCCTTCATCCGCTAATTCCATTAATCCTTTTTTGGATTTAACAGCCCCAGTGAAAGCACCTTTTTCGTGCCCAAATAATTCTGACTCAATCAGGCTTTCTGAAATCTCAGAACAGTTTAAATGAATAAAAGGTCTATCGCTGCCCACTAATTCGTGTACATATTTAGCAAGAAAAGTCTTTCCGGTCCCTGTTTCGCCCGTAATCAGAATCGGATGATCGCCGAATACGGCCTGCTCTACAATCTGCACCTGAGACTGGAGTTCATCATCCTCAGTCATTAGGATTTCTTTTAATCTCTCCAGAAGATTTGTCTGTTTATTCTGGAATTTTCTCATGACTGATTCTATGGCCTCTTTAGAAAAAGGCTTTGCCAGATAATCATTGCAGCCAAGAATATAGGCCTGTTCAATAATCTGATCGTCTTCTCTACCACTCAAAACGATGGCATGAATATTCTTTGCCTTAACGGCTTCGAGGACTTTTAATCCAATTAATTTCTCTTCAAGATCCAGGTCCACAAAGGCCATATCAAAAGAGTGGCGCTTTAAAAGCTCCAGGGCGTCTGCCGCCGTTTCGGCCTCTGTGACCTTAGCCGAGCGCTCAAGTCTGCTCTTAAGGCTTAACCGGGCCAGCAGGTCGTCTTCTACGAGAAGTATATGCGTTTTAGAATTCATAGGCCCATCATAAAGAAATTCCGTATCAGGTTCAATAACTCTCGGAAAGTCCTATAAAAATTCCCTAGTGCCTCTAGAAGTGGTCATTCAAATGGTTGATTTTTTAAGTCAATTTTCAATAACAAATTGAAATCATTTTGTTTTACATCATTGCTAAATATTTATCCGATTTTCACGATAATAGAGATATGAAAACGTTTAATAAAAAACTCATAGTTCCCTTTTTTATTACCTTGCTTCTAGCTGGTTGTATGCCTGACAGCTTAACCAAGTTCAAGAAGGATCCTCCCAAAAAGGCCATGACTAGCGACTCCGCAGGGCCGATTGTAGATGATACAGGAACAGTTATTGATCCAAGTACATTCACAGACCCGACAATTTTTAAATACAGACTTGAATCAACAAATACGTACATTACAAGTCACGTAGGTCAAGTTGGAACAAGTGTTCTGATCGTTCCCGTTCTTGATGGAACAATTGGCACATCACAGGCCAATTTAGTTTTCAGAAGTTGTTCTATTTCTCCGGCTTTGCCTAGTGGATTATCTTTGAATAATACGCCATCAAAAGAAGGGTGTACTATTTCGGGAATTCCATTAGCTGTTTCTACTGACCCATTAAATCCTGGTGAGAAAATCTCTTATACTGTAACCCTGACCTATAATGACCATACAGGGCGCATCAGTACTATCTCAACTAATATTGATATGGGCTTTTATTTAAGACCTACTACTTTTGGTTACGTTCACGGAGAAAAAATTCTCTTTGTGGTGAACATTAATACCGGGAATATGAACTCTGTTGTTACAAACTCTGATGTAGATGCAGTTTATAGTGCCAATGGATTTATAACATCTGAAACAGGAACAATAGGGGTTATCAAATTTATTGATAAAGACACCAACCGCATTGGTGTAGTGAGAACTGTTCCGATAGTAGTGAACAACCTTTCTTCTTTAGGATTTCCAGCTGTAGAGTTCCTTGGAACTAATGCCACTCCAAGATTTATAAGCGCTAGCGGTGGTAAGTCAGCCAGAGTTATTAGAATGAGTTCTGCGACTAATACTCTTTATGTGGAAATGATATCTTCGACAGCTTTTACAGCTGGCGATGTCCTTAAACCCTCCAAAGATTTTACAGGTGCTGCAACCATTTCGACTGTTTCAAGTGTTGATAATACTTTCTTGTTCAGAAGAGTTGGAACCACTCTTAACCTAGATAATAACATCCAATATTTTACTAACAAATTTACTGCTACTAACTTAATTAATTCATATGAAGTTAATAAAGTTTTTGGCGTTGATCATTCAAGACTTCAGCTTGTCGCTCAACCTGTTTCAGACGTCATGAATCCTGCCAATGGTGTTAAGTATACTGTTAGCCCGGAACTTCCTGCGGGACTAAGTATTGATGAAGATACAGGAGAAATCAGCGGGGCGTTTGCTGATATTCTGGATCCTACTTCTTTCACCGTTACAGCAACAAATCCAATTGGAACATCTACGCAAACCGTAGGTCTAAGTGCCATTAAGTCGCCTAAAGACCTTAGTTACACCACAAGAGAGCTGATTGCTGTTAAAAACACAACAAAGTTCCTTGAAGGAGAAATACTTCTTCAACCAATCACTCCCCCAATGGCCACAAATTTAGCTGCCCGCATTTTAAGGAAATATGACCGCGGTAGCGGGACTGATGAAAACAGATACAAGCTCTCAATCGACACTATCAATGGTAGGTTCGGCGCTGGATCTAGTCTGGACAGCGGGAACTTCTTTTACAGCGAAAAATCATTTATCCCAACTTTAGCAATAGCCCCTACGGCGACAACTCCCGCAACAACTCCTATTGTAGTAAACTACAACGTCGCTGTATCTGTAGCGAGTACTACTAATTTTGCGATCGGAGGTTATGCATCAACTTCACAAGGGGCCGTGGGTAGAATTGTGGCCATTGAAGGAGATACTTTATTCATTCAAAGTACCACTCCAGGGAATCCTCCTGTTTACACTCCATTTCAACAACGAAATGGTGGGGCGGCCAATGGAATTGATAACACTGAAGTTTATGTATCTGCAGAAACGACGATTACACAAATTGAAGCAAACACGCTTGAGTTAACCCTTACCTCGCCAACTGCTTCAGCAGATTTCACAATCGGAAAAGACTTAACATCAAGTGGAAAACTCGGAGCTTATATTTACGAATCTACACAGACAGGGGCCCCTATTGACCCTGCAGTTGTCCAAGTGAGTGATATTACCAAAAAACCCGGGTCACTTCCTTATTTTGTACAAGGTCAGACAATTTACTCTAGCGAAACAGAAACTGGTGATTCTGCAACTCTAAGCAATGTGGCGGCGCTAAACACTTATGTTGTCGAGCGCGGGCAAGTTATAGAGATTCAATCTAACCTCTCAGAAGGAAATAGTATCTCTTACTCTATTTCTCCAGCACTCCCTACAGGCTTAACTTTAGATACTAGGACAGGTAAAATCGTCGGAACTCCTACAGTAAGAACATCGATGAAATCTTATACTGTGACAGCTAGAAATTTAATCGGCCAGTCTGATTTTGTTTTCAATCTCGAAGTCCGCGACTATTTCAAATTGGCAGACGGCTCTGGTGCCTCTTCTTTTATTGTCCACAGATACGGTGCAAGCCGTAATAGTCGCAATTGTAAAATCAATGCAACCGACATCATTGAAGGAACCGGTGACCTGGATGTAAGATGTTTCCTTGAGGGAGAAGAAGAAGAACTTCATAATACACGATTAAAACTTCTTTCATCAGCAGGTGCTGGGGTTTGTGAATTTATTCAAGTTGAACCGTACTCATTTTATCAATATGCACCTCTTACAACAACTGCAAGAACTGTGAATGTTGCTCCTTCTTGTTCAACGACAATCCCAGGATCTGTAACGACAGTACCTTCTTCAAGCGCTGTTTGTGATGGAAACTATACCAGCGTTGGTGGACCGAATTGCGATACTGGTGGATACACTCTCAATGTTTACTCAGGTTCGGATGCAGATAACGATGGTACTTGTGATGATGCTGGAGAGCTTTCTTTAACAACTTCGACGGTATCGTGTAATGGGAAAAAAATTGCCTGTCTAAAAGGACCAGTTACAGATATCCTATCTGAAACTGAGCTTGATCAAGGGTACCGCTCTATTATTTCTCCGACCTCTTCGGGAACGACTATCACCTCGACATTCTCGAGCCCATACCAAAAGCTTGACGCCACCAACTTGAGGGTTGCTAACGCAACAGTGGCCAATAAATGTATTATGAGCAACGACGATGCAGATACATGGGAAGCAGTCGCGGCTGCTGCTGCTGCCACTGCGATGCCTTTTGGTGAAGCGTCTCCATACTACACAATTAACTGTTTAACGGCCGCTAAAGATATCAAGGCCCGCATCCGAGTTTCAGTACGCGACTGGAACAGAACCTTTAAAATTGATTCATTAATTGATGAAGATCTTCCAGGTGCGGTCATCGCCGCTCCACCTTACACAAGCCCTCTGATGAACAATGCCACTATTACATTTGGAAAAAGTAACAACGATTACTTTGACTGGGATGATGACTACTCTGGAAATGGGGCCGCAGACTACGACGCATGTATCGGTGGTGTAGGCGCAGGGGTTCAATACGAATTCCCGGAAAATAATCTCTAATCAACAAAACATTGGTGATCTCGACAAAAACGAGATCACCATTTTCTTTCCATTTTTACGCCCCAGACAATGCCTCGATCCCCTAATTATGCCAATATAATTGTATTAACCATTTTTCAGATCAGGGATTGAGACTATGTTTTCGTATGCGGGCGTTACCAGTCTCGTCTTTATTTCATGTATTATTACTTCCCTATCAAGAATTACGCTTAAAAAAGGTCTCTTACATTCTAATGCAATGACCGGAATGGTTTATTCTCTCTTATTTGGTTGGATAATTCTTGTTGTGCTGACTTTAATCGACCTAAAAAATCAAATCTTCTCCGTTAAGGGAATCCTGTTCTTTTCTGCCATTGGGATCATCGCTCCCCCGGTTGTGCGCTATATGACCTATCTAGGTGTGGAGAAACTGGGACCCTCGCGGTCCGATCCCATCCGCTCTCTGACCCCTCTTTTCGCCGTCGCCTTCGCTTTCATCTTTTTTGAAGAACAGTTCAACTTCTCATCATTATGGGGCTGTCTACTCATCTTTGCAGGATCATACGTTCTTAATCTCGATGCCAATCAAGTAGAAAAAAAGATCTTTCAAACGAGTGATCTCATCTATCCTTTTATCGCTGCTGTGATAGCCGGACTCGTTTCCAACTTTAGAAAAATAGGGATGAATCTTGAAATCACTTCTCTTGCCGCTGCAACTAGTGCCGCCACGTCGGCCTTATTTGTCTTTGGCATATTTCTAGTTTACAAAAAAAATTATAAAAAAATCATCATCAACAAAATGTCTGTAAAATACCTCCTGGCCACCGGGGCCCTGGCAAGTATAACCGACATTATTGACCTGATCGCACTTAAAAATTCCAAAGTTTCTATAGTTGCCCCACTCTTGGCAACAACTCCATTGTTTGTCATTTTATTCTCATGGTTGTTTCTTAAGAACATCGAAAAAATCACCCGCAACCTAGTGATAGGTGCCGTATTAATATGCACAGGCATCTTAACCATTACACTTATTAACGGTTAAGAAAGATGGAAACGAAAAGATGTTACTGCTGATTAGATTATGAAATTGTGACAACTCGGCCGACTAAATCATAATCCAGGACTTCGGTGATCTCGACATGAACCAGGTCACCGATCTCTACTTTTTGGCCGTTGAGGTCATTAATAATCACTTTTCCATCGATGTCGGGGGCCTGTCCAAAGTGACGTCCTTCAATCAGAAGTTCTGTCTCTTCGTGTTCTCCTTCGATCAATACTGGAATAACTCTGCCCAAAAACTCTCCGTTAAGCTCTCTTACGATCTCTCTTTGAGCTTCGTAAAGCCTGTCAAAGCGCTCATCAATTACATCCTGAGGAACTTTAGGCTGGAGCTTGAAGGCCGGAGTTCCTTCTTCATCAGAGTATCTGAAAATCCCAAGGTGATTAAAACGAGCTGTCTTAATTCCCTCAAGCAATGCTTCGAAATCTTCCTCTGTTTCACCAGGGAATCCAACAATAATAGATGTTCTAAGAACAATTCCTGGAATGCGCGATCTGATTTTTGCAATTCTCTCGTGGATTTTCTCACCAGTGATTTTTCTGTTCATGCGCTTAAGCACGTTCGTTGAAAAGTGCTGAACCGGCATATCAAGATATTTGCAGATTTTTTCTGATGTTGCCATTTTCTCTATAACTTCATCAGTAAGTTCATCCGGGTAAAAATAAAACAATCTCACCCAGTCAATTCCTTCTACCTGCTCAAGGCCGCTTAAAAGATTTGCGAGCTTATTGTTTTCATCTAGATCAACACCATAATCAGACAAATCCTGAGAGATGAGGTTAAGCTCTCGTACCCCTGTAGAAGCTAAATTCTTAGCTTCGTTTACAAGCGACTCAACCGATCTCGATCTCAGTTTTCCTCGAAGCTTAGGAATGATACAGAATGTACAGTTCCTGTTGCAGCCTTCGGAAATTTTCAACCACGCCGTGTAAAACGGTGAAGTGTTTAAACGTGGGTCATATTCTGTATGTATAAATTTTGGGATTTCAACGAAAGATTTTTTTTCAAGTTTTCCATCTTCCATTGCGCGAAGTAAAAGAGTGATCTTGTTATACTCACCTGTTCCGATGATTAAGTCGGCTTCAGGGATTTCCTCTTCTAGTTGCTGAGCATATCTTTGTGCCATACATCCTGAGATAACCAGCGCTTTACAACGCCCGTTTTCTGGATCTTTGAAGTCGGCCATTTCTAAAATCGTGTCTACTGATTCTCTCTTTGATGCTTCGATAAATGAACAAGTGTTAACAATGATAACTTCTGCAGCTTCTGGCGCATCGGCAATTGAATAGCCGTCAAGCCCCATGTATCCTAACATGACTTGTGAATCAACCAGGTTTTTTGAACAACCTAGAGATGTAAAGAAAACCGTTTTATCATTGAAAAGTTTTGTTGATAATTCCACTGCGTATCCAAAGTTTTTACGTTTAAAGCTAGGACTAAATAGTACAAATTAGTTAAATAATCAAAGCTTAAAGGGCCCTATGAAAAAAATACTGTTTGCCGCTCTTCTCCTCTCTGGCTGTAGTTCAAAACCAGTCGCACCCATCCCAGCTCCCGGATACGTCCGTATGGAAGCCTTAAAGGATGCTCTTAATGGAAGAAACAAGTCATTTGAGGCAGTTAACGACTCTGAAGAGATCGCCCGTTCCTACCTGGAGGCCATGAAGGCGGAGGCACTTGAAGACAAAAAGAAAGCCTGCAAACTTTTTAAGAACCTGGCCCAGAACCAGGCCTTCCCTCTCAATCAAACCGCTTTAGTGCACACTCTCGCCAATTGCTCTTACTCGGCATCAGAACTAAGAAGTATCTGGGCCTCGACAACGATTGCGAATTACTTAAAAGAGAACTATCTGGAAACTTCACTCAAACTGGCGGAGAAATATCAAATCACCGAGGAAGTCGCCAATTTTTCCTACGAATTAGTTTCTTTCAAGCAAGTCCAAGCTGATAAGGTGAAACTTCTTCAAAGTGCTATTAAGATCGCTCAAAAGATCGGCAAACCTGAATTGGAAGAGAAATTCTTCCAGAGGTTAACCGAGGTCTCACCTCTTCATATCGAAGAGATTAATCGTGACAACATTTACTCAATAGCTAAGGATTTCGAGTCAAACAGAAATTTTTCCAGAGCACGCGAACTCTACCTGGATATCATTAACTCTGAAGAGCACTCACTTGAGGAAAAAGTTAAAGCCTACAACTCTTATCGTATTTCATTCAAGGTCGCTCGCGACTTAAAAACATTCATGGAAAAAACCGGAGAAATGGAACTTTTCTTAAGACAACTTCTCGATAATGATCCCGGAGACGTTAAACTTCAGGAAGCATGGGTAGACGCAAAAATCAACTATGCCCGTGCGGTATGGACAGAGCATATGAATGCCGAGGCCCGCCTGATTTTAGAAGATGTTATTGAGAAACAGGTTGGAAACAGCACCCAACTGGCCACCCTTTATTGGGTGTATGGATCACTTCATGTTGAGAGCAAAGAAAATAAAGAAGCTCTGGAGAAATACCAGAAAGCTGCTGAATTCAAAGTCAGCACTCTGGACCTACAAGAAAATATCCAATGGGCGTTGGTTTGGAACAGGTATCTAATCAAAAAATATGACGAGATGATTGCTGACGTTGATCGTTTTGTGAAAAAATCATCCAACCCTAATTTCATTCACAAGCTTAATTTCTGGAAGGCCCAGGCCTTAAAAAAAACCGGGAAAGAGTCTGAGGCCAATGAATTGTTCCTGTCCACCGCCGGAAATGATTCATTTGGATATTACGGGCTCATCTCTGCCATGCAAACCAGAACACCTCTGCCTCACTTGCCCCCAACCGAAATCGTTAGAGATCCTCTTGGGCACTTGATTCTTGACTGGCTGATTGCAGTGGACGAAAAAAAATTCTCAGCGAAAGTCCTGAAAGAAATCAATTCTCAATTCAAAACTATAGCTGAAAGAGAAAGGGCCATGTCCCTTTACGTCCTTACCGAATGGTATCAGGGGGGAATGGTACAAATCTATAATTTCCCAATGAAAATGCGCGAT
Source organism: Bacteriovorax sp. (assembly GCA_040377165.1). Lineage (GTDB taxonomy): Bacteria > Bdellovibrionota > Bacteriovoracia > Bacteriovoracales > Bacteriovoracaceae > Bacteriovorax. The sequence continues at coordinate 10,595 of JBEIPI010000049.1, read as the reverse complement.
GATCTTACCAGAAAATATATCTCAGTTGTCTTTCCAGCTCCCTATGAAAGTATTTTTAATCGTTACTCACAAAAATATAAATTGTCCGAAGCCCTGCCTTTTGCCATTACCAGGCAAGAGTCGGCCTTTAACCCTAATGTGCGCTCATGGGCCGATGCTTTTGGACTGATGCAGATGATTCCAGAAAAGGCGATCGAGCTGTCAAAAAAATACCAGATACCTTATAGCGATTTTAATGATCTTTATAAACCAGAGCCCAACATTGAGATGGGAGTGGCCTTATTATCCGAACTCCACACTCTATTTAAAGGCAAGTTTGCTCAGAATGTAGCGGCATATAACGCCAGCACTGAGGCCATTGCTGTCTGGGAGAGAGAGCGATTTAACGGGGATTATCTGGAATTTATAGAAATGATTCCTTATGAGGAAACCAGAAATTATATCAAGTTGGTTTTCAGAAACTATATCATTTACAAGAGAATTTTAAAGAACGAAGAAGTCCTCATTCCAGAGAATTTCTTCGCCCACCCATTTAATTAATTTTTTTAGTATTCGCCGGCGGAGTAAAAATAAACCTGTCGGCGCCCAGTCCTTGGTTTACTTTTAAATCCACAAACTTGAGTTTTGATTTTTTTCCATCTGGAAAAACAAGCTCAATTGCTTCCACGTCTTCGAATTTTTGGCTCCCTTTATTCTTGAAATAAAGCACTGACTCCTTAATTCCCAGCTCCTTGCTTGTCTTAGGCTTAAAAACAATAGTTACTGGTTCGCCTTTTTTAACATCGTATATATCATTACTAACCAGCCCGTTTTTCAGCGAATCGAAAAACTTAATATAAATACTTGAGCCCTCTTTAGCTGAAGACTCAGTTACTTCCCCCTGCTCTCCTTCAATAAAAGGAGCACGGTAATACCATGATTTAATTCCATTAGTGACAAAGATAACAGTACTTGGTGCATTGGTTTCAAAGCGGATCTGTCCCGGGTATTTGTAATCTATAGCCCCCTGACCTTTTTTTGCCTTACCTTTTAACGTACTGGTGTACTCCTGCTCAAATTTAGAAGAAAAAGATGATGGCAAAAACTCCGCATAAGCGCTTGAAGTTAAAATTAAAAATAGACTTAGTGATTTGGCTAATTTCATGATTTTCCCCTAATAATATCAATAATCATGCAGCAAAAGTTCCTAAAGCTCAATTTATCCCCTATAGAAAATTCACATTTCTTTGTTCTGAATTGACCTGAATCGCTTTTATTTACTATATACAGAGCGCATTTATATGCTCAACCAGGGAGATATCTTATGAAATCACTAATTCTGGCCTTGGCCCTAATTTCCGGATTCCAGGCACACGCTTCAACAATCGACGCTTACACTCTACCAATTGTAGGTGTGCAGACTGAAGAAAACGTAACTTTAAATGCTGTTCAAACAAGAACCGAATACAGAAATGAGACTGTTGCAAGAACATGTTTTAGAACTGTGAACGATGGCTACCGCACTGTTTGCCACCAGGTTCCCGAAAATTATTGCTACGAAGATCACATGTCACGTCGCATTTGTTCTACAAGATATGTAAACCGCTGCCACACAGAACCTCAATACAGACAAGAGGCCTATACTTGCTACCAAACAGTTTCCGTTCCGTATGAAGTATTCAGCCACAATGTAAAAGCAAACGTGAACGTAAAAGTTTCCAATGTTCCTGGAGATGTACAGGCCCCACACAATACTTGTGGAATTAACTTCACATTAGAAGGATCCCTTTTTAGAGCTGGTGCAGAATGTTCTGAATTCATCGTGCTTGCAAAACAAACCGCAGAAGAAGAGCGCTCTGGAAATACCGTCATCCAAAATCGTACTATGAACATCACTCTTCTTGATGCCCAGAAGATCACTGCCCCAGTAAAGGGCGGAATTGCAGAAATGAGATTAGAAGGACAAACTTTAGTTTTAAGAACGGGAGACCTTACAAAAAATCCTAATTTCTCTTTAAAGCTTTTTGTTGAAAGAAGAAAGTTACTTAAAGGTGATGAGACCCTTATCAATCGTAACCTGATCCCAAGTGAATACTCTTTCGAAAAAATTAATGAAGACTACGGTTTGGTAAAAATCAACCTGCAAAAGCTTGTTGGTGGGATTAATGATAAGAAAAAACATGTGTTAAGAGTAGACTTGAATGTTGTAGCTGACTTTACAGGGGCCATCAACTCGAGACTTCCATCGCTAAGCGCTTCCGAAACAATTACTGTAAATAACTAGATCTTTTCATCCGGAGGATCAAGCCTTGATCCTCCGGCCATTATTTGATTCTATCACATTCTGCCTTCTTTACTCAGGTATTCACTTTCATTGACTCCAATCTACACTCACTCTAAAATTTAAGGATGAATAAAAATGCAATTCCAAATCAGAAAGTCAGTGAAGATTACACTATCAAATACCTCGTCGGAGTTGATGGGGGCGGAAGTGGAACCAGGGTCATTGTTACCGACAAAAAGTTAAAAATACTTGCCAGTGCTCAGGGAGATCCATCTGCTTTAGGACAAGGAATTGAGAAGGCCTGGAGGTCCATCGTCGATACATTGGCGAGAGCTTTTCATTACGGAAACATTCCTGTTCCCATGCTCTCTGAATGCGCTATTGGCCTGGGACTTTCAGGTGCCAATAATGTTATCTGGAAAAATGAATTCTATATGAGGAATCCCGGCTTCAAAAGCATCATTGTAGACACTGATGGGTTCACCACCTTGCTTGGCGCGCATGGAGGATCTCCCGGCGTGATCGTTGCGGTCGGCACCGGAAGTGTTGGTATGGTTCTTAATGAAAAGAATGAGAGGAAAGATGTTTCGGGCTGGGGATTTCCCGCCGGAGACGAAGCTAGTGGCGCATGGCTTGGATTAAAAGCAGCTGCACTTACCCAGAAAACACTCGACGGTAGAAGGGAGCCATCAAGTCTCAGTGATAATGTGCTTAAGTACTGCGGAAAAGAGCCTGCTCAGTTTTTAAACTGGCTTGGCAATGCCGGCCAAAACAGTTTTGCCCAGCTGGCTCCTTTAGTTTTTCAGGCTGCACCAACTGATGATGATGCTAAAAAACTGCTGGTTGTCGCCGGATTAGAAATTGAAATGATGGTAAGGGCCCTGGATCCAGATGGAAAATTTCCACTCTCTATTTGTGGCCGTCTCGGTGAAGCCTTAATCCCCTACCTACCTGATTCTGTAAAATCAAAAAATCAACCGGCCCAGGGGGATTCAACAATTGGTGCGCTTCTTCTTATCGCTGAAGGTAGAGAATGAAAAAATTGCATGCAAATGTAATTCACCAAGGCGTTTTAAATGAAGCAATAGTCACCTATAGTGAACGAATAGAAAAAATAGAAATCAAGAATAAAGAAAATAAAGCACTTCCCCTTCTTGTTTCAGGTTTTGTAGACCTGCATGTTCACGGCGGAGGGGGGTCCGATATCATGGAAGCTGGCTCAGCCATTTCCACTGTTTCTGCTACTCATGCAAAATTTGGAACCACTAGCTTTCTTGCTACTACAATGACCGCTCCTTTTGCCGACCTGGAAAAATCGTTTTTAGCGATGAAAGATACTTTTTTGAATCGTCCAAAAAATTCATCGCGCATTCTTGGTGTTCACCTTGAAGGCCCTTTCATCAGCGCCGACAAACTAGGTGCTCAACCGAACTTCACAAGAGAAGCTACCCTTAAAGAGATTATTCGTCTTAACAGCATTGTTCCTATCAAAGTGATCACATTAGCTCCTGAGATTTTCAATCACCTTGACCTGATACCTGAATTAAAAAAAATGGGCATCACAGTTCAGATTGGTCATACTAATGGTACATATGAGCAAGGCCTGATGGCCCTTAAACAGGGAGCAAAAAGCTTCACTCACCTCTTCAATGCGATGTCGAGCTTTCATCACCGCGCTCCTGGAATGGCCGGAGCGGCGCTGGCCCATGCAGAGTATGCTGAACTGATTCCAGATTTGGAGCATGTACACCCTGGTGCTATCAAAATCGCAATGAAGTGCATTCCTAATTTATATTTTGTGACTGATTCAACAGCAGCGACAGGTATGCCTGATGGCGATTACAAATTAGGTACTCATACAGTACATAAATGTCTAGGTGGAGTGAGGCTCGCCGATGGTACACTCGCAGGAAGTGCATTAACTATGGATCAAGCCTTTCGCAATCTGCTTACTTTAGGCCTCACATATGAGGAAATTTCCAAAAAACTTTCCCGAATACCTGCTGAGGTTGCTGGGTTAACAGATCGCGGCCAGCTGAAAGTCGGGCACTTCTCCGATTTCGTTCTTTTAAACTCTGAAAACAAAATAAGTTCAGTCGTCATCGAAGGAGATGAATGTGATTTCTAAAATGAGAACTGAGGCCCTTGAAGCTGCAGATGTGATTGAACGTCAAATCAAAGAAAATTCGAAATTGCTTAAGGATATTTCCGTAGAACTAAGGAATATCAACCCCTATTCTATTGTCAGCATTGCCAGAGGAAGCTCTGATCATGCCGCTCAATATTTAAATTATCTGGCAATGGCAAAACTTGGAAAACTGCCGACTTCGCTGTCAATGTCTATTCTGACTCTGTATAAAGCTGAGTTGGACATAAGCCAATCTCTTGGTGTGGCCATTTCGCAATCGGGTCAAAGTCCGGATGTTGTCAATCCACTTAGATATTTTACAGAAAATGCTCCTGCAAGTGTTGCTCTGGTTAATGACACAAACTCTCCTCTGGCAAAGGCTGCTAAATGGGTAATTCCTCTGCATGCTGGCGCTGAAAAATCCGTGGCCGCAACAAAAAGTTTTATTGCCTCCCTTTCAGCTTCCGCTCATCTTGTGGGTTCTTGGAAAGGTGATCAGCTATTACTTGATGGCCTTAATAGCCTACCCGAAGATTTAAGGAAGGCACAGAAGTGCGACTGGACTTCAGCACTAGAAACGCTAAAGGGCGCTAAAAGGATTATGATCGTTGGCAGGGGCTTTGGACTGTCTTTAGCACTGGAAGCCGCTTTAAAGTTTAAAGAAACCTGCTCTATTCAGGCCGAAGCTTTTAGTGCGGCCGAAATCAAACACGGCCCTCAGGCACTTATTGAGCATGGGTATCCTTTGATTGTTTTCGCAAACAGAGGCCCGGCCCTGCATAATATGCTTGAGCTAGCCGAAGATATGCGTGCCCGTGGGGCAAAAGTTATTTTAGCGGCCCCGCCTTTTGTAAAAGAGAAAGATCTTATGATTCAATCTGCAAGATGTGAAGACTTAGACATGCTAACTGCAGCTCAGTCTTTCTATTTGATGATTGAGGAGTTGTCTCGGAGTCTTGGATTAAACCCTGATGAGCCGAAACATTTGTCAAAAGTAACAAAGACGAATTAATATGCTAAAATACATCGAACTTATAAAAGAATTATTAAAAAAAGACCGATATGTTTTACTATTTTTTATTCTAATATCGTTTAGTGTATTTTCACCTTCATTTCTCAATCTTAATTTCTTCTGGGATGATGAACGTTTTGTTTTTCTAAACCCGGCCTTATTGCAATCACCAGGGTTCTTAAATTTTTGGAATCCAAAATCTGTTTTTTTTAAAACATGGCCTCTTGGCTATAGTATTTTTTGGGGACTAGTAAAATACTCTCCGCTCCAATCACTTGTGTTCTATAAAATTATCAACATTGTGATTCATGGATTAAATAGCTTTCTTGTATTTAAATTTTTGAAGAAACTTCACTTTAAATACACATTGGTTCCTTCTTTGTTTTTCCTCGTGCATCCATTACACGTAGAAACAGTAAGTTGGATTTTCCAACTCCTTACTCTTGTAGCATTTTCATTTTTCACGCTCGCATTGCATTTTTTTACAGAACATTTAGAAACAAAAAAAATGCACTATTACTTATTCTCTGTTCTATTCTTTAGTTTTTCTATCTGGACCAAAAGTATAGCTATTCTATCCCCTTTCATTTTTCTTTTCTTGATTTGGTTTTACAGGAAATCATTAAGTCTATATTTGATTGTTGCACCTTTTTTTATTATTAGCGTCTTAACTGGTGTCATTAACATTAAGGGAGTTGAATCATTCTCTCCTGCCACTCAACATCAAAGTCAATTTAAAAAAATGCTCTTTAATACTATCGACAGTAGTATTAACTCTATCTCTCCTGAAGATAAGAACGTCATTGCCAATGATAATGCTAATATGTATTTTCAATCGATATATGGAAATTACACAAAGCCCTCCTCGCGTAATTTTAGCAGTTCTGACATTTTCAAAAATGGAGTATGGCACTACTTCTCAAAGACGATAGCACCAATTAATCTAAGTTTTATCTACCCTCAACTTGAAATTAACTCACTGAAAGTAGTGGTCCCACTTATTTTTATTATCGCGATTCCTATTTTTCTGGGAATTAGAACATCTAACCGAAGTTTATTTTTCATTCCTGTTTTTTCATTTTTTTTACTATTGCCTTACTTGGGATTGACTTATATCACCTTTTTTTACTGGTCCCCTGTTTCAGATCGCTATACTTATTTTTCGATGATTGTCCTCGCATTCTGCATTGCTTTTCTCCTCAAATTCTTTGAAAAAAAATCGTATCCCTCTGTTATCCTCTTATTATTCTCTCTCTCCTCTTTGTCATTTTTCCATGGGCAAAAATTCAATCAACCTGAGAAAATGTATGAAGAAATTCTTCAATACAAGTCTCATCCTGTAATATATTCTGTTCTCTTTGAGCGCTATCTTCTGAAATTGGATACAGAAAATGCAGGACGAGTTATTTATGACGGTATTAAAAAATTTCCAAACAACCCAAACCTTCAGGCCGATGTAATGCGATTTGAAGCTTTAAAAAAATCTCTTAAGTCGACTGAATTGCCGTAGCCGATGGTGATGTTGGGCACCCTAAAATAGTCGGACTGACTGGGTATGTTGGTGGTGTATTAATCTTTCTAACTACCGGGACATAAATCTCTCTTGTAATCTTACTGGTTTGAACTTTAGTAGATCCCGAACCGTTTGACCTTAAACCAAGATTCTTTTCAAAAACAACTATCACCCTAAGCATTGCAGGGGCAAATGTTGAGGCACCTGTAGCCTGATCTGACTCTAAAGTGTAGTCAATCTTTGCCACTCTAACTTTAGTTGTTAGTCCCGTATAGGCTTTATCCGAATCCCATTCATGCCCAGCGGTTGCCGGCAAGGCCAGTTTATCTGCATCCATGACTGTCAACTCAACAGTTTTGTTTGTCATGCCAGTGTTGAGGCAAGCACCAGTATTGCAACTTCTTATATCGGAAAGACTTCCACTAGTAGAGTCAAGCCCATAAAAATTAGCATTGCAATTTTTAGGAATAAGTAACATTGAAGAGATTTTCAAAACTGCCGCATCCACATCTTTATCCGCAACTAACTTTGAACTAATGTTCTGATAATTTTTGGATTGGTTCATAACAACCAAAGCGAGACCTCCCAATATCATGGTACCAATCAATGCAATGGTTAAAGCTGAACCGCTCACAGAGCTAAGCATTTTTTTCATCTAATAAACCACCGTCGAATTCCAGGATTTTGGACATCCAACAATCTTAACGGTATTAGCGACAACAACAGTTGTTAATCTCATGTTTACATTTTTAGGAGCTTTATTTCCTGTCGGTTTATAACGAAAAACCAAATCAAGATGCACCGACGTCAAAGCCTTTGCCGGATCAACCGCATTTGTAGCGACAACTGTCGGCGCAATTGAAACAAGCTTTACTCGATCAGAAATTCCTGTTCCTGTCCAAACCTCCGGGGACCCTGTCGCTGCTACAGTTGGTATTTTTGATACAGTAGTTCCACCTCCTGTACCGCAAGCACTTCCATTGCAATTCTTAATATCACTCATCGTAAAACCAGTAATGGTCTTATCATAAAAGTTTGCATTGCAATGAGACGGAGTCGTAATAGCTGCGATAATTTCAGCCTTGGCTTGAGCAAGATCCGCCTGAATTTTAGCATCAACACTTTGGTCAGTTTGCTGCCTCATGAGCGACATTAGCCCAACAGCAACCCCTCCAAGGATCAAACTTGCGATCAAGACTTCAGGCAAACTGAAACCCAGGTTATTTTTTAAAAAACTAAATAACGACTTTTTCGTATTAATAACAACCTCTTTAAATATGCTTAGTTCTATTTTCAATGAGATCCCATTTCTTTTCAACTGTTCAACCTTTCCCTACGTAATATCATACGGTTAAGGTCAAAAATAAAGCTCTTCCCCTAAGCAAAGGTGGGTACTTTTAGAGGCGATTTTCGCCTCTATTTATTAAGAATCACTAGCTTTTTAAGATCAGTTGAAACGAACTTGGTAGCATCAAAACTCCCTACTTCCGCTACAAAATAGACCTCATAGGCACCATTCTTCACGTTGGCGGTCCTGAATCCAACCTTCATTATGTCTGCCCAACTATTACCCCAACTGCGATAGACAATCTCTCCGGATTCATTTTTTACCATCAGTCCGATTTTTCGAGGCGGGATTTTTGACTCCCCCAGTTTGATTATTAAAGGAAATTCAATTCGACCACTGACAGGTTTAGAGAGGTCAATCTCAAGCTCGCCCCAGTCAAGCCTCAAGTCTGAAGCCTCATTTAAAATATAGAATGCGGTTGGAACACTTCTTTTTCCATTGGAGATCAAGGAGATTTCGTAAGCACCATCTTCCATGTCAGTGGTATCAAGATAACAACTGTTTTTTTCCATTTCACAATTTGTAACCATCACATTCTGCTGAGGTGATTTTAATTCAAGGCTCACCACTGCTTCACTGTTTGTTTTAAAAGGAATATTAATCTTCCCTCTTACGTACGGATCATTTAAATCGACCGTTAATTTATTCTGAGCATCCCCTACTTCATATTTCCAGGTCAGGTTGGCGATCCCCGAAGGGTCACTGTAAGAAATCCATGCGTAACCGCTCTCTCCCCAATCCTCACCCCAAGAATTTTTAATCAACCACGCTCTTTTCTCATCATCAAAACCAACAAGTGCCACGGCATGGCCTCCGGCCTTTTTAGATGTCGTCGCCTTGTAAATTCCGCCTTTATAATAAAGAAAATCTTCACGCGCATTCATGGTTGTTAAAAGGGGTCCTTTTTTTAAGGCCTCTTTAACTTTTTTGTCACTGCCGCCAAAACGAGTACTAGGAGTTGAGCTTGAAAGAATACTAAAAGTTCTTTGATCCTGATTTTCGCAATATTTTTGTTCACACATTTCATTGGCGCCGGTGGCGCCTGAGCGATAAGGTGCACAGGCTAAATCAACTGTGCCGGTTTTTTTCAACTGGTATGTTGCCCATTCCGGAAGCCAGCCGACATTGCAGCTTCCGCCACCACAATCAAAAAGCATTTGAGGTGAAAGATGAACTTTTAGCCAAGAGAGTTTACTGTCGATCGCATATTGTGATTCAAAAACAGCAATGGAAGCAAAGGCCACGCATGATCCACAATTGCCCTGGTTGCGGATTGGCGTCAGCCAGTTCTGGCCATCGACATCCCTCCAGTCCCACTTCTCTTTCACTCCTGCCTTCTCATAAGTCAAAGTGCCTTCTGGTGTGATCAGGTTATTTCCAAAGAGTTTTTTTCTGGATGAAATATCCATTTTTGATATCGATGTCTCTCCTCTCTGCCACGTTTGCGCAAAAGAGGATAAACTCAAAAAAACTAGTGATGTGAGTACGAATCCTTTCATAACTCCCTCTCTAAAAAAATTTAAGACTGATATGGGTCGAAGTTATTCTCAAGGTTGTTCAAGCTGAATTCTTTTTCACAGTAAAAAGGAGAATAAACTACTTCCAGCAACACCCGGTCTGGCCCGTAGAATTGCACAGAGTAATAATTGTTATCCCCAGAAGCTCCTCTATTTCCCACCGTCTCAATATTATGCTTCTGCAGAATCTCGCGGTAGAAATCATCCACTACTTCTTTCGTCTCTGTATAAAATGCCAGGTTCTTTGGGGCTGAAGCCTTGCTGTCTGCGGTGGCCGGAAGAAGAAGAATCTTTAAGGTAGCGTCAGTGTAAGTGGTATGGTCTGTACGACTGATTAATTTCTCCCAGCCGAGACTAAGAAGAATTGAATCATAAAAACGAACACCTTCTTTGTAATTTGTCAGCGTGATATCGATATGAGAAAGTTTGGTTCTCTTTACACCCCATTGCCACTTAGGTTTTTCCCCAAAGCGAAAGCAGATCAATGTAAGTGCCATTAAAAGAATAGGCACTGAAGCCCAGGCATAAAAATACTGAGTCGTCTTTTCAAACTCTAGCCCTTTTAGTGTTAAACGAATCACAATTGGAATGACGATGACCAAAAGAGTGACAAACCACCCTTCCCAAGTAATCGGTGTCCATCCCCATCCGTAAGTTTTTCTTCTAAACCATAGTTTATTCTTTTTCATTCTTATCTCTTAATCAGACTATCTTTGATACCAAAAAAGAATTCTCTTCTGGTATTGTACGAAGAGACGTAAGCCTCTCCTCTCTGGAAATTCAAATAAGCACTGTCTGTAAAATACCTATTGAG
>JBEIPI010000146.1:0-6218 GCA_040377165.1 Bacteriovorax sp. | reverse complement strand
CCACTTAATCCGGAAGACCCAAAAAGCAAAGAGCGAGTGCTGGAAGTTTTCAGGTCAAACACTTTTAAACGCGCGCAAAATATTGAACTCGTGAAAAAAGACAATGAGTTTATGTGGAAGGTGGATTGGAAATCGGCCCAAGGCTATTTCTCAAATGAAGAAAGACAATTTAGAGCTCTTGATTACAATACCGCAGACTCGCAAATTAAATTAGAAGCGAGCAGCTACCTGCTTTTTAATGGCACTAATGAACTTCCAAAATTCATGAACGTAAAAGATTCGTTTGGACAGCTTTATAAAGTCCAAACTTTGGGAATGGATGTGAAACGCGCGGACAAGCGCCTTGCTGATTATTATGAAGAGCTGAAAAAAATCCCGGTCCAGGCCGATGCTTCTTATTCTTTCTTGTTTTAATAAATGAAAAACCTGTTTCTTATAGCGGTCAATACGCCCTTTAACTCCTCCATGCTCACTTATAGTGCGCCGGAGGAGTTGAGTGCGAAACTGCAAAAAGGCATGCTGGTCAAAGTCCCTTTGGGAAAACGATCGGTCGAAGGCTGCGTCTGGCAATCTGTTATAGACAACACACTCGACACTTCAAAAATTAAAGATATTCAGGCAATCAGTGATGAGCTCTTTCTATCAAAAGAAGAGTGCGAGCTCTATCAATGGATGGCCTCTTATTATCACTACCCATTAGGTCAGCTGATTTTTGATATTCTGCCGCCGTTTTTAAAAAGGCCCAGAAAGCTGAACTTCGATCAAGGGCGCGCAGAAGTGAGTCCTTTTGAACTCAATGCCGAGCAGGCATCGGTGGTTGAAGCGATCTCAAAAGACGGCTTTAATAAATTCAGTAAATCCCTGGTTCACGGTGTGACCGGTGCGGGGAAAACGGTAATCTATCTGGAACTGATTAAAAAAATCATCAAAGAAGGGCAGTCAGTGTTGTTTCTGTTACCTGAAATCAACCTGACTCCGCAATTTTTAAAAACATTCGAAAGCTATCTTGATGTTCCGATTTACTCTTACAACAGCGCCATCAGCAATTCCGATAAATTCGGGCTCTGGAAACTGCTTCAGGAAGACACCTCTCCGAAAATGATCATCGGTGTCCGCAGCAGTATTTTTCTTCCGATTAAAAACCTGGGTTTGATTATTGTGGATGAGGAGCATGACCAGTCCTTTAAACAGGATGACCGCTGTACATATAATGCCCGCGATATTGCCATTAAAAGAGCGGCACTTGCCAAAATACCGGTGGTACTCGGATCGGCCACACCGATGGTTGAAACTTACAAGGCCTTTGTGGGAACCTCTCACTATTTCGCTTTAAAAAAGCGCGCTAAGGAGGCCAAGCTTCCTGACGTTGAGTTGGTTGACATGCGCGGAAGAGCGAGAGTTGAAGCAGAAAAAATGCTCTGGCCTTATAGTAGTGAGAGCGTCTTTAAAATCAGAAAAGCGATGGAGAAAGGCGAGCAGGTTTTGGTGTTTATCAACCGTCTTGGTTATGCCAGTTATCTTCAATGCAATTCCTGTGGTCACCAGTTCTCATGCCCGAACTGCAGCACGAATCTAAAATTCTATAAAAAACGCAGCGAACTCGGCTGTCAGACTTGCGAGTACAAACAACCTGTCCCGGAAATGTGCCCGGAGTGCATGAATCTGCAGCTTACGCCAAAAGGCTTTGGAACAGAGAAGGCCCATGAGATCCTGCAGGGGCTTTTTCCTGAAAAAGTTGTCGAGCGTTTTGACCGCGATGAAATCAAAACTTTCAATAAACTGGAAGAGGTTTTGGATAAATTTCACCAGAAAAAAATAGACATGCTGGTGGGAACCCAAATGCTCTCAAAAGGTCACAATTTTGAAAACGTGAACCTGGTGATCATCCTGGGGATAGATTCGCAACTTAACTTTCCCGACTTCAGAAGCAATGAGCGGGTCTATCAGACACTTACGCAGGTAAGTGGCAGGGCCGGGCGTTTTGGAAAAAAGGCGGAAGTGCTGGTGCACACACTCGCTCCGGAAAATAAAATTTTCACTTATCTTAAAAACCATACATTCGAAGAGTTCTATAATGATGAGATCCCCTTAAGGGAAATGTGCTCGTCGCCGCCGGTGAAAAAAATTATCCTCATCTACTTCAACGGGAAAAACCAGGGAGAGGTTATAAAGGAGAGCTCTGAGCAATCCAACCGCCTGCGGGAAATGGCCGAAACCCACTTTAATAAGGTGGATGTTTTGGGGCCAAGACCTTCAATGATTGAGAAAAAAGTTAACAAATTCACTTGGTCTTTAATGATCAGGAGTGAAGATATCAATCAACTTCATAACTTAGTGAATACCTTTCAGAAGAACTACCAGCCCCCTCATACTATCTCCTTGAAAATAGACGTAGATCCTTATTATTTTGATTAAGTATTAAAGTAAATACCAAAACAATCCGTTAAGACGATGAGAACTAGATATAAAAGGCCTAGTGTGTCCTTAAGAGGAATGCGTATGAAATTGAATAAAAAATTGATGGCAGTCAACTTGTTAGCGAGCTTACTAATGACAGAGGCGGCGATGGCAAGACTTGGTGGTATTAGGACTTCGGTTAGTTCAGATACAACTTCTGGTAGTACTCCGAGTGGTAGACCTTCAGACGTCATAACAAGCCAGGCAACAAAAGAAGACTTCAATACAGTTGTAGCAGTCAATAACTCAAGCTGTAAAAATGACTCTGACATTGAAAAATATTTTCCATTGGAATTTTTTAGCGACATCGTTAGAGATGAAGGATCGAAACTTGATATTCAGGTTCGCCCGAATAATAAAATTTCAGTAAAGATCCCACCAGTTATTAATGTGTGTGGATCGTTTGTTCCAGAACTCAGACAAAGCAAAGAGTCTAAAAACGTTACTGTTATGATGAAGCTGATTGGAACAAGAAAAGAGAAAGTTAAGCAAGCAGACGGAACAGAAAAAGAAGTGGAGACACCAAATGTTCTTTTAACTCATAAAGAATTTTTGGATTGTATGCAAAAGCAGAAATTCATGGTTGCTCAGCCAGGCAAGACAGAAAAAGTAATCGACTTTAGTAAAGTAGAACCAAAAGAATACTCTGAGAGTGTTTATACAATGGACTACGAATTTGATAAAAAGAAAGATATCAAAAAGACAGTGACTGTGACATACGGCTCACCAAAGTCTTACTTCCATCCTGGACCGACAGGTTATAAATCGCTATACGGCCTTGAAGAAAAAGCGAGTGTTCCAGGCGAAGCGTGTATGAATGTTGAGAAAGTTGGGGCAGAACCACTTTATGTTAATAAAGGCCAGGATGTCTTGATTGAAGAAATCAATGCTATCTGTAGAACAGGTGACGCTCAAAAAATCGCAGAAGCGAGAAGATCTCTAGGTAATGCAGAGGCCCTAAAAGATATCGCAGATAAAATCAAAGCTGATATGGATGCAGGTTACTTAGATGCGGTTAAAAAGGATCTTGCAAGAATTTATAAGAGACAAAAAGAAATTGAAGACAAATTTAAAACAGAACCAGATATGGAAGAGGGGAAGGTTAAAAAACTAGGAGAAGAGTACTCTGCTCTTGCTAGCGAGCTTAATGAAAAGTTCCTAGACCCTGCAATCATTCAGTTAACTGGTCTTCTCAAGAGAAGAGAAGCGGCCGAAGAGGATTCTGCAGCGGCAAAAGCGCTTGATGAAGAAATTAAGAAGCTAAACTTAAGCATTAAAGACTTCCATAAAAACAGTAATCAGAACCTTTCATATGTTTACGGACACCTTCAAAAGCATGGTGTAATTGAACCAGCAAGAAATATTGAAGATATTATCTTGAAGTCAGAGGCTTACTCACGAGTTTATATCGGGAAAAATGACCCAGATACTGCTAGTCGTGGAAGCAAAATCACACTTGAAGGGGCCCAGAAATTTCAGACTCAAGGAATGCAGAAATTTGAAAAAGTGCTTGTGGACTGGTCTGATAGACACTTAGTTTCTCAAGGTAACATGCTTCCGATCAGAAAAACTGAAAGAGAGCGCCAGGCAGTTATTGATAATATGAATAAGCGTTGGGCTGCCTATGAGAAAAAAGAGTACACAGATTATAACAACTACTGCGGAGTGGGGATGCTTGGATCTGTAAAGAATCCGGCAAAGTGTAATGAGTTCAGAAGTGGTATGGAAAGACGTAGAAACCTAGAGCTTAAGAAGCGTGAAAAGGATCTTTATTACATCAAGGGAAGAAACGAAAAACTTGAAAAAATGGGGACAGCTTATAACGCTTATCAAAGAGACCGCGAGAGAAAGATGGCTTCTGAAGACGCTTCTGAAATCTCTCGATATGATTCAGCTTCATCGATCTCTGGATATGAAGATTCGTTTGTAGATAGATTCCCAGGATATTACGGGCCAACATCTTCAACGACATACGATCCAATGCAGTTTAATATGGGTGGGCAAAACTTCATGGGCGGGCAACAACAGCAAATGATGATGCCTCAACAGCAGCAGCAGATGGGTGGCTGGCCGGCAATTAGATAAATTTTATAAAAATGTAGAAAACAAAAAGGCCCTCTTTCGAGGGCCTTTTTTTATCTTAGAATGTAACTGCTGTATTAACTTGAAGTAGAAGCGAGCTCTTTGCTTCGTTTTTAACCGTAGCATCGTTAGTGTAACTGAAATAATCCCCGGTGATCAGGTAACCAAGACCCGCTCCGATTGAGATTTCCTTGTTCCATCTATAAGTCGCGTTCATGTCAATCTCTGTTCCGATGTCATCAGACTGAGTTGTCGTCGCTGTGAAAATCTTGTTTTGAGAGTGGTTGAAAGCAGCTTTTCCGGCAGTCGCTGTCTCAAGCGCTTTTGCGTAGATAACCGCAGTATCAAAAGTCCACTTCTCAGTGCTGTAGCTTGATCTAAGTTTGAAGTACATTGAGTTTGTGATGTATGAATCATAAACGCTTTGAGCGTGTGTTGTATCTCCAATCGCTGAAATGTTGTAACGATAAAGAAGGTTCGCAACCTGATAGTTCGGGTTCAGGTAAAGAGCTCCGAATTTTGTTGAGCTTCCATCGTGCCCGCTTACACGTCCACCATCAAATCCAAAAGTCCATGTGTCGTTAGCTTTATAGTTCGATTGAAGTAAAACGGCCTTTGCAGAGTAGCTGGTAACTTGAGCGCCCGTCCCGGTTTTTCCAAGGTCTCCTGACATTAGTGGAACTTCGATGGCCACATCGAATTTACCCCATTCCTTCTTCAGGTAAATGTCTGTGACTTTTACATCAGTTTCACCAACATTTTGTGAAGGGGTCTGGATCGTTGAATTATAAAATGTGTTGTACGAACTGCTTTTTTTAAGTCCGTAGATAAGTCCGAAAGCGATGTCTCTTTCTTCGTTGTCGTAAAGAAGACCAATACCGAATTCCTTAGCGTTTGTTGCGCGGGTTAAGCCAGTGTTGGCGATTTTCGACCAGAAAGGATTGATGTGGAAGTTTCCGATTTTAAGTTTCATCGTCACACCATCGCGAGAATATGAATGGCGGTCCCAGGCATTTGCACCTTCGTTGTAGATGGCCCCAAGTCCCCAATGGTAAGTGTGGCGACCGATAACATAAGTAGCTGTGTCAGAGTAAAGTTCCAGGTAAGCTTTTTTGATGTTTACGCCAGAGCCTTTCGCCTGATTGTGATAATAGACAGGAACAGTATTCGCATTATTTGCGTCTGTTTGTGGAGAATCCCCAAGGTATCCACCGTTAGCGTAACCAGTAGTAAGTTCAGCTTTGAAAGTTGCTGCGTCATTAATGATCATCGTCGGGCTAAGTTTTAAAACATAACTTTGCCAAGAAGCACTTTCCTGATTTCCATTGTCCAGACCAACTTCTTGAGTCCCAGTGTTTGTCGACTGAACAGTTTTGGCCTTAATACGGCGGTATCCACTGATGAGAGTTGAGTCAACACCGAAGGCACCATGCCAATCAATTGGAAGAGCGAATGATGTAGCAGGGATGACGGCCAAAAGAGCAAGGCCCATAATTCTATTCAGAGACATAGTCATGAAATACTCCAAAAAAGAGGTCAATTAACATTGGAAAGTTTTATCAAAATACTATATGAAATGGTAGTAGTTAAGTCAAAACGAGAAACGGCAGATTATTGAGAAAGTGACCAATGATGAAGCAATGGGCAATTCGCATATTTATTATCCTATTCGCACTCTT
>JBEIPI010000002.1:0-68599 GCA_040377165.1 Bacteriovorax sp. | reverse complement strand
CATTAACCGCCCGAGTTTTGATCTGGGTGATAAAAAGGTCGAGTTCGATTTTTCGCCTAAACCATGGATGTTAAAGACCATGAGACACGCCCGCTTTTTAAGGTCCATCCTGCCGTCATGGCATAAACATGAGCGCCAGATCGCTCAGGACCTAAGGTCTCGAATCCTGAGTTCAACTCTTTCATTTAAAGAGCTTAAGTCACTGGAAAACGTCAAAGGCTACCGTCAGGTTCGTTATGATTTGTACGGCCAGATTTAAAGGCATGTAAAGATTTCAAACTACCCCATGAAATTTATAGAGTCGCTATAATTGCTTAAATTATAGAGACTCTATGAAAGGGTATTTGATGAAGACATTTCTTGTTTTTGTATTCCTAATTTCTACTTCGACTGCCTTTGCCGGTGGTTCGTGGAAGATCACTTGTACAAGTGACAAGGGTGTTAGCTTCTATAGCGATAATGGCATGTCTGAAATTCAATTCACTTTCCTTGACCAGAACGGGTCGATCATTAAATCCGCACAAAACGTTGATATTGAAAACTATGAATTAGGCCTGGATAAGGCAGTTGTAAATGTGAAGTGGATCGGAAAACAGAAAGTTATGAGCGAGCGTTATGAGAATTCATGTAATTCAGACCAGATCCACACGACCTTTGAGCAGAAAGTTGAGATCAAAGGTGCCCATAAAAAAGCGATGATCGTGGATGTTGTTTGCCGCGAGGAGATCATTACGAGTGCAAGTGCTGTAACGGATGAGTGCTCAAAATAAAAGAATCAGGTATTGGCTTAGATATTGCTTAACTAGACATTGATATAAACTCCACCAAAATAACGGACGATTTTTGGAGACCATTTAACACTGGATAGGTGTCTAAATGGCCCTGAAAATGGTCTTTTTTTATTTTTGGTGCCGACTTGGGAGATTTTTGTATGCGTTTATTAACCCGTTTTTTCCTGATGATCTTAGTATCTGTGGGAATCGTACAGGCGTCTGATGTTCCCGGTTATATCGGGAGTCAGTCATTCCGTCTGACGGATGATTCCGACTTCAACAACTCAATCAGAAGAGCTGAGGACGCGAAAGTGGACCTTGCCCGCTCTGAGCAAGCACAAGCACAGATTGGCGACCAATTGAGAATTCTTGAAAATCAACAAAGAATTCAGAAAGAAAAAATGGATGAAATCCTTAAAGAAGTAGAAGGGTTAAAAGCAACAAGATTGACTTTGGTTGCCAAGCTGGAAGAATTAAGAAAAGCACCAGTTGTTAATGCCGAAGTAATTGCAGCGACTCAACAACACCTTGAGACAGTCGATGCTCAAATTGTAGAAAGAAATAAACAAGCAGGAGCTCTAAAATTAGAGAGCGCTCCATTAAATGTTCGTATCGATCAGGTTCGCAACGATTTCAATCTTGCGGGAAGAAAAGTTGAAGACAACCGTCAAAGAATGCAGATCGCCGCTCGTCAAAGAGATGAGTATAGAGAAGAGCTGATCGCAGCTATCAAAAAAATCAATAATGAAGGTGCTCGCGTAGGACAAAGCGATGGTTCAAATGATGGAGCGGATCTTTCATGGAGATTGGCAACTGAACGAGGCCAAGCGGATGGTAATGGAGATGGTTTAAATCAGGGTACTCTTGACGGTCAAGACCGTTTCTATAGAAGAGGAGCTGAGCAAGGAGACCGTGAAGGTTCTGCTCGTGCAGGCATCAACGGACAAAAAGACGGAACAAACGAAGGAACAATCGCTGGTAACAGAAGTGCAGGGTCTAGAGAAGGCCGTGCTGCAGGTATCAAGAGAGCTGACGGAAGTGACGCTGCTTCAGTTGGTATCGCTCAAGGTAAGAAGGCCGGACTTGACCGTGCAGTTAAGACAGGTCAGGTTGACGGACGCAATATCGGTGAAAATGAGACAACAAGAAAGCTAGAATCAAGCGAATTGAATGCTGCCAACTTAAACGGAGCATTTGCTGGTAGCTTCCAGAGAAGAAGCCCTGAATATCCAGGTGATTTCAATGGAGCGAACTTCAAACCAAATATCAACCACAGTAAAGATATTCTAAGAAGAGCGTTTGCAGATGGATACGTGTTTACTTACCGTCAATACACTCGTTTTGAATTCCAAAGAAGAATCGATGGTGACTATAACCAAAGATACGATGCTGCTTACAGAAGCTCGTACGATGTAGCTGTTAACCGCGAATACCCATCTTACTTCGACCAAGGTCGCAGAGACGGTGATGCTGCTGCTTACAACCGTGAATACCCAATTGCTAAAGCACAAGCTTACAGAGTAGCGTTCGATCAATTAAACTCTAATCCAAACAGAGGGTCTGCTGAATTCAAGACTTCATACTCTCAATCAGAGCTTGCTGCTTACAATGAAAGATACGAAGTGATCAGAAGTGCAAACTACGACCGTACAGAAGAAGACACTTTTGCAGCTAACATTGCAACTCAGACAGAAATTTACCGCCAAAAGAGAATTGCTGAAGTTACAGCAATCTATACAAACAACGCAGTACTTCAGTTCGTATCAAGCGAAATGGTAGACGGTGGTATTAAAGGTGTTGCTCTTCTAGATGGAGTTTTCCAACCAGGTGAGACGACAAATCACAACGTTGTTCTAAGAAACTTCGGATTCAAAGAAGCTCTAAATGTCTCAGTTATCCTTGAAGGTGGACAAGCTGTAAAACTTCCAAGCATCCCAGCTAGAAGTATCGTAACAATTAAAGGTGCTGGACAAGGTTCAGTAAACGCGGCCCTGAACGCAACATTCAAGTCTTCTCTTAGAGTAGCTTCTGCCCTTAACACTCAAGACGCGGTAGAAGGACGTCACTTTGATAAACTTAACTCAGGTATCTTAAAAGACGCTGATCAAAAAGCTGTTCGCGTAGCATACCCAATTGGTCTTGCTGGCCTAAGCTTAGAGTCTCAATTACTAAAAGGGACAAAAAACAAGCTTAAGATCAACGTATCTAACAACTCTAAGCGTGAGTACAAAGGTGAGTTAAAAATCAAGCTTATCGCTAACTCACAAAACAACATCATCACTAAGGAATTCTCTCCAGTAACATCTCTTCAGTCGAGCGCTGCTCTTTCTGATGCTGAAATCCTGGTTGACTCTGAACAAGACGCTTACAGAGATTTAGCGATCTCAGCTGAAATCTCTCAAAACGGCGTAGTGATCGGAAAACTTGCTCAAGACTTCATCACTATGGCAAAAGCTCAATTTGCTGATAAAGGTAAAGTTCCGGTTCTTGTTGCTAATACTGACACTCAGTTAAATGCTTTCCTTGATGCTTTAGAAGAACTAGGTGGATCTGAAAAAGTATCTATCCTTGACTTGAGCTTACAGTCTCTGAACGCAGGAACAATCGCAAACGGTCTTTCTCAAAAAGTTCTTCTGGTAGTTGACGATGCTGGCGGATCAAGCATTAAGAGCTTAAACGCTTTCATTGGCAAGTCGAAGTCTTCAACTTTCGTAATGATTGACGAAGCGAACTCTGGATTAAAGAACGCTTTAACTCTTTCTTCACTAAAAGATGCTCCAAAGCTTCTTTTTGGGAAACGTTCAGTAGTGTTCACGAACCCACACAGAGCGACTGGTGTACTTAAGTCTTCAGCTTTCATCCAGTCATCTCTACAGAATTTCTCTGCAGACCTTGGCCTTGCTCAGTCTCTAGCGCTTACAGCTCCAGAGTTACTAAACGAAATCAAAGCTAACGTAACTCCAGAGAACTTTAACACGCCAAACGATACTATTAAGGTTTACTCGCTTAAGGCGCTTTCTGAAATCCTTGCTATCAACGTAGCTTACGATGAGTCTGGTGGGATTTTCTCACGTGATAAGAAATGGGCGAAGATGATCGAAGAAGATGGATCACTTTTCCACAACGCTCTAAGAGCAGCTTCAGCAGGTGACGTAGTTGTATCTAAACTTCCGTTCGTTCTTTCGGCAATCGCGATGAAAGAAACACTTTCAAGCGCAATGAGTCGTGCTGATGGTGTTTACAGAGATATGAAGCTTAAAATCACGAACACAACTAACGGGGTTCTTGATGATATGGAAAAATCTTTCGAGAAAAGTTTGAAAAAGAATTTCAAAGAGGTTAGTAATAAAGCTTATGCAAATAAAGCGACACACAACCCATTCTTTATCCCAGAAGCTACTAATCCAAACAATTTCTAATCGTTTGAATATCAGACCGCTCCTTTATGGAGCGGTCTTTTTTTTCCTGCTGCCACTAACCACCCATGCCGCCTTAAAAATGGCAGTGGTCGATACCGGTTTTTGCCCGGCAGAAGCTAAGACCACATCTAAAAAACATAAAATCCTGCCAGCGATTGACCTGACTGGGGCCCCTGCTTTTTCATGCAAAAATATATCAAAGAAAATCCTCGATACATCCGGCCGTTTTCACGGACAAAAAGTTCTCAACGAATTCCTGAAACATCTGCCTAAAGACATTGAGGTCACGATCAGACCACTGGTGATCTATAATGCAAAAGGGGGGCAAACAGAAAGTGCTTGGAGAGAGGCGATTGCTTATGTGTCCAAAGAGAAGCTTGATCTCGTACTGACCGCTTCAGGTTTTATCCACAATGAAAAACTGGAACAGGAGCTTCCTTCGATTTGGTTTGTTCCATCAGGAAGAACGGAGCGAGGGCTGAGCGCCACAACGGTGCTTTTTCCCCAGAGCCTTGCGCCTAAACCAAATATTTTTGTTATTGGCGACTACTTTGATGGAGCGCAGATTGTTTATGACCAAGCGCTTTTATATCAGGAACAAATAGATTACTATTTTCCTTCAGGGCAAAAGGATTTTAGCGGGACTTCAAGGGCCGTAGCGGAAGCGGCAGCGAAGGCCTTAAAAAGATGCTTTATCCCCAAGGATGTGATCGCTGCTCACTCCCTTAGGCTGTGCCTGCTTAAGAGTGAAAAGGTCTTAAAAGACCCGATCCTTAAAAAAGAGTTCAAAACCTTCTAAATCGACTGCAATAGTGCTAAGATTCTTTTATGAAAGAATCAGTATCCGCAGTATTTACCACTTACGACCAAATCTTTTTTATCAAGAGACAGAATTACTTAAATGTTTTTCCCGGCTATTACGCCACTCCTGGTGGGAAAGTAGATGCCACGGACAGCAATGAGATTTTAGCTAGCCCTATTTGGCCTTTACATATTAAGCCACAAATTCTTCATGCACTCATTCGCGAAGTCAGAGAAGAACTCAATTACGACCTTTTAGCGGGGATCGAAAATGGAGAAGTGTTGGCCGTCGAAGATATCGGTGTGGCAATCACTCCAGAGTTTAACCCTTACCGCTTTAAAAATTATTATTTAAAAATCACTTTAAAGGCCCCTTGCGAATTCAACCTGGACCCAAGTGAAGTTGAGTTCGGAGAGTGGAATACTCCGGCCAATCTGCTTGAGCGCTACCGCACAGGTAAGGTGCTGGCGGTTCCACCAGCGGTGACATTGCTTAAGACATTTGAAAAAAATCCAAAGCACAATACTCCCATCGAAATGACTCTTCCTCATGATCCGGAAACGGAAGTGCCGATGATTGAGTCTATCTATGGGGTCAGACAGTTTTTACCACTGTCTCACACTTTTCCTCCGGCCAACCGTACTAATTCATTTATTATTGGCGACGATGATCAAATCAAATATTTGATCGACCCTTCACCTAAAGATGAGGAGGAGCTGGAGAAATTTATCAAATCGGTTTCGAAAATTGGATTTGATAGAATTTTCATCACTCACCATCACCCTGATCATTATGAATTTTCCCGTGACATCGCACTTCGCTTTAAAGTGCCGATGGAAATGAGCCTGTTCACATATACGATCATTGGTGCTGAGTATTTTAAAGGCATTGAAGTCACTCTGAGAAAAGAGGGCGATGTGATCACGAAGAGTTTAGGTGAGGATGTGGTTGTTTATGAAGTGCCCGGGCACGATGAAGGCCAGCTTGCGCTTGCTCCAAAAAACATGAACTGGTTTTTAGTTGGTGATTTGATTCAGACTATCGGCACTGTCGTGATCGGTGGACCTGAAGGTGATATGAAAAAGTATTTCAACTCGCTTGAGCGGGTGATTGCCCTAAATCCTATGAATGTTATTCCAAGCCACGGCATTATCATTGGTGGAACAAACAAGTTGGTGGAGACATTAAAACACAGAAGAGAGCGCGAGGACCAAATCAAAGAACTTTTAAAGATGGGAAGAAGCCTGCAGGAGATTCTCGACGTGGTATACGTCGGGCTTAAACCTGAGCTTCTACCGTATGCTTTAAAAACGATAGAGGCCCATATCACTAAAATTCATAACGACGAAAGATCAGTTCTTTAATTCTTTTTTATCCGCGATGATTTTCTCAACGATTTCCGGATTGAGCAGAGTTGAAGTGTCGCCGATGCTTTCAATTTCATTTTCTACGATCTTTCTTAAAATCCTTCTCATGATTTTTCCAGAACGGGTTTTAGGAAGCCCTTCCACCACTTGAATTAAGTCTGGCTTAGCAATCGGCCCGATGATCTTTTGAACAGTGTCGCGGATTTCTTTTTCTAATTCTTCAGAGTCTGAAACTCCATCTGTCGGAATAACAAAAGCATAAAGCCCTTGCCCCTTGATTGGGTGTGGAAGTCCTACTACGGCGCTTTCAATAACACTCGGGTGCTGGTTGATGGCCTCTTCAACTTCTGCTGTTCCGATCCTGTGTCCTGAAACGTTGATAACATCATCCACCCGGCCGGTAATACGGTAATAGCCGTCGGCCTCTCTGCGGGCGCCATCGCCGGTGAAATAGTACCCCGGGTAAGTAGAGAAATAAGTTTGTATAAATCTGTCGTGGTCGCCGTAAATCGTTCTGGCAAGCGAAGGCCATGGTGTCTTCAAACACAGGTTACCTGAGGCGACCATGTCTTGAATCTCTTTTCCATTTTCATCCATTAATACTGGAACGATTCCTTCAAGCGGAAGAGTCGCGTAGCCTGGTTTTAATTTTGTCAGCCCCGCTTTTGGAGAAATAAGGATTCCTCCTGTTTCGGTCTGCCACCAGGTATCGACAATCGGGCAGCGCTCTTTTCCAACGTGCTTAAAATACCACTGCCAGGCCTCTTCATTAATTGGTTCACCGACAGAGCCCAGAACTTTAAGCGAAGTCATTTTGAATTTATCCGGGATCTCATGTCCGAATTTTTCCAGGGAGCGAATTGCTGTTGGAGCGGTGTAGAGATGAGTGATTTTGTGTTTTTCAATCACTTCCCAAAAACGCGCAGGAGTCGGGAATGTTGGAATACCTTCAAACATAACGGTGGTCGCACCATTAAGCAGTGGCCCGTAAGTCAGGTAACTGTGCCCAGTGATCCAGCCGATGTCAGCTGTACACCAGAAGATGTCATTTTCTTTATATTGGAATACATCTTTGAAGCTTTTTCCAACATGAACCATGTAGCCTGCAGTGGTATGCAGAAGTCCTTTTGGTTTTCCAGTAGATCCTGATGTATAAAGAATGAAAAGCGGGTCTTCCGCTTTCATAGGAGTCGGCGGGCAGTAGAGTTCGGCCCCTTTGATTAATGTTTCATAGTTATAATCGCGACCCGCTTTCATTTCAATTTCTTGATTAGTTCTTTTTACTACCAATACCGTTGAAACTGAATCCAATCCTTCAATTGCTTCATCCACCATCGATTTTAGTGGAATGATCTTATCACCGCGGTAAGCTCCATCGTGTGTGACGATTAATTTTGCTTTTGAGTCTTCCAGACGCCCTCTCAAAGAAAGAGGTGAGAATCCGCCAAAGACCACAGTGTGGATAGCGCCGATGCGTGCGCAGGCGAGAATTCCGATCATAAGCTCCGGAGTCAATCCCATGTAGAAGCAAACAACATCGCCTTTATTAATCCCTCGGGATTTTAAAAGATTGGCGAAACGGCAAACACTGAGGTGAAGCTCACCATAGGTTAAAAAACTTGATGGCTCATTAGGATTATTTGGTTCAAAGATCAGGGCCTTTTTATTTCTTCTGTTTTCCAGGTGGCGGTCCAGGCAGTTTTCTGTGATGTTGAGTTCAGCACCATCAAACCATTTCACATTGGCCTTGATGAAATCACCGCTTATGAGGTTGTCCCACTTTTTCTTCCAGATATAAGTGTTGGCCACTTCTGTCCAATAGGTTTTTTGATCCGCATTCAGTAAATCAGTCATTTGAACTCCTTAGGTAATAAGATAATTTTAGATCACTTACTTTAGTGATGACAATTAAATGAGGCATATTTTGGGGGAAAGTGCTTAAAGATAAAGGCCTGTTTTTCCAAATAGAGTGCAATATCAGAGTCATTTCCTCAAGTTACTTGGGATTTATCCGATAAGATAGAAAGGTAGGAGTCTCATTATGAAGAATTTTATTCATTCTTTAACCATCGCAGCGCTTGTTACGTCACCCATTTTCGCGGAGGAAACGCATTATGAGGAAATAAAGGACGCTAGTTCAAGCACGGTACCTAAAGAGGATAGTAAGTATGCTCTTATAGCTGCAGGGATGGCAAAGGTGGATAATCTCGCCTCAACAATCTCACCTGTTTTTTCTGGGACGACTAATCTTTACGGTCTGACTTCATCAGTTGGGCTCACGACATGTCAGTCGACTAGTCCAATCTCGATTGGTGGCTTAGGGCAAATCGCGACATTGGAGCAAAGAGCACGTGAAGCTACAGGCTTCATGTCTTGTACTGGTTCTTCATTAATGAAATATGGATTTCGTTTTTCAAATAAATCATGTGAGACGGCCGTACTCTGCCAAAAATCATTAACGAATCAGGAGAACGCCGGGCAGATTCATGACATTTTAAATGAAATCGTCGCCAAAGACTATGGTAAAAATGCCCTGCTTCAGAATATGGCAGACATGGAAAAGCTGGAGACTCTAAAGCGTTTTGCGCTTAAGAAGTTTGATGAGAAATCAGAGAAATGTTACCCGCGATATTACAAGGATAAGAAGAATAAATATAACCAGTGTAATTTGTCACTGCTTGAAGAGGGCTTTGATGAGTTTCAGGAAAAGTGCTTTGTTGGCGAAAAGGGCTGCTTTGGTGCTGATGAACTGGAAACAGGAATTAAGAGTTATAAAAATTTTAAAGAAAAGAAAAGAAACCCGGATATTAACTTTCTTACTGATTATTTTGATTACCGAGCGGAATCAAAGGTAGAGTTAAGTATTGCCAGCGATGATGATGCTTCTGATAAGCTAGGAGAGTTGGTGACTTCAGAAGAGTTCAAAAAAGCCAATGCAGATCAGAAGGCCGAACTATTCCTCAAGGCCATTGGCGGCGAGGGAAGCGGGCGCTTTGTTGATCCGGTATTGGGTTATGATTTTAATCTTCAGCCAGAAAATCGTGCGAAGTTAAAAGAGTCAGACAAATTTAAAGAGCTTGTCGCAATCTACGAAAATAAGAAGCTGACAAAAGACAGCTTCATTAAGGATTATGACAACTATAGAAAGAAGCGTGCGAAAATCATTCTGAACGATGGGGCAAGTTGTAAGCAAACTTCAAGTTTATACCGACTTTGTTCTGAAGTCGTGGCGCTGTCAGAAGGTAAATCAATTCCAAAAGATACTATCGCTGTTGAGCACTTGTCTTCGCGAGAGATTAGAAACGAAAGTGACATCCGTCGTTTAAAAGCAATTTTAGGTGATAAGTTCAATGATAAAGATATTGACCTGGTTGTTAACTCAAAGAGATGCACTCTTCACGAATTATTCAATGATCAATTCTCAAGACCTGGTCTTTCGTTAGTTACGACATTGCCAAATGGCGGTGGAGGTGGTGGGCGATACACGCCAGAACCTGAAGATGATGATCATAAATCTCCAAGCAGCGCTGGTGCTGTTCAAGATAGTCGTGACATGGCCAGCTTTCTTGGTGGAGCAGGGGCTGCAAAAGAAAAAGAGAAGGCGGATATAAAACCTGATGAAAGTTTCGCACCAGAGGCACCAACAAAATTTACTGATTCAGTCACTCCGCAAGTACAGACGAACAATTTTGCGAATGCTTACAATAGTATGTATAACCCAAGCAATTTTGATTCGATTTCAGATAGAAATGTACAAGACATTCGTCCAGATGTACCTGTGAAAGACGAAACACCGGTTGCCGCACCAAAAGGAGCAGATGCTGTTAATGATAGAATCAGCGACCTGATGAAAAAACTTGAAGCCGCCGAGGATAGGGCCGCAAAAATCAAAGCGGAAAGCGAAGCTGCTGAAGCTGACAGAATTAAGCAAAAGAAGCTTGATGAAGAAAATGCTTTAATCAAAGATTTAAGAACTCAAATCAGTGACCTTAAAACCCAAGCGAAAAAAGAATCGACTAGAATCGCAGCGGCCCCAGTGGTGGAAACTCCAAGAGCGCCGAGCATTGCAAGTGGACACAGTTCGCAAGGATCTCTAGTCACAAGAAATGTAGATGTCCCATCTGCAAAATCAACTTCTGTGTCTGAAGCCTATGATCAGCCAAGGTCAGTCGTGTCTGATTCTGGAAGTTCATCATCTTCGTCTGGAAGAGCCCCTGCCAGTACAGCTGTCTTAACGGCTTCAGGAACGAGTGCTGCCGCACTTTTACCTCCGGGAACAGTTGTTACAAATGTTGATGGTCTGACTGTGGACATGGCGAGAGAAACTATTTTAACCCGTATTATGGAATTAAATGGGGCTTCTTTTTACATTGAAGAAGATGGAGTCATCAAAGAAGTTAAACCAAAAGTTAAAGATGGTAAGGTGCTTTTAGACAAGGATGGAAAGCCAATGTACGACATGCTTTTCTATTCAGGTAAAAAAGAGAAACTGGTCAAGAAGAAAGAAAAAGAAGAAAGAGATAGAGCTCCAGCGAGTATTACAACAATGGCCGATGAGCGCGCCCGCGAAGAGCGATTAAAGCGCGAGGCGCTTTATAAGGACCTGATCCAGTTCTCTGGTGGGGTCATCAAGAAGAAAGACTGATAATTCCTTTTAAAGATATCCTGTTTAGAAAGCCCCGTTTTTACGGGGCTTTTCTTTGTTATTGAACTTTTTTGGTCCGCTATTTGGATTACTACTAAAGTGTTTGCCTCGATCTTTCGATAACTATTCATAATTCTAGGAAAGTAGAACTCGGGAACTGAAATGAGATTGAATATAATTCGAAAAAAATTATCAGCAGCAATTCTTATTGCAATATTTTCGCAAGCATCTTTTGGTGCTGATTGCATTAATTGCGGGCCAGAGACAGCGCCAGGGCAGCCTCTTAAAGGGAATAAAACTGCGGCGATGTTGAGTTTGGTTACTAGTAAGGCCTTGAGTCAGGAAGAGGAAGCATTTAATCAGTATATTGGGGTTTATTGTGTAACTTTCGAGCAGCTTCCTAATGCTTATGAATTGAAAAAGAAAATTATTGATTCAATGAAAAAATCTTCATTTGGACCAGATCGATATTTCATGGGAACAGGTTGTGATCCACAATTTATTGGTGGAACAACTATGCCAATTGTGCATATTACAGCAGAGAATACAACTGAGAGATTAGTATTAATTAAAGCCCTTCATAAATATTATACGGAAGAGCGAACAGAAAAGCCTTCACTATGGCCGAAAGTGATTAATGCTAAAAATAGTCGCGGTTGGACAGTTCTTGATTATCTTCAATACTTAATCGTCAATGGCAAACTGGCAAAAGAGGAAGAAGAAGGAGTCAATAAGTATTTCAAATATGTTTGCGATAGTGGTGGAAAATTTGAGTTTTATAAAGATAAAAAATGCCCAATGGAACCGGTGAAAATTTAAGTGTATAAAAAGTATGTAAACTATATTTTCACATCTCTTCTAGTATATGCAAGCAGTGCTTCATTAGTATTTTCTGAAGATATTAAAGTTCCATGCATAAAAGCAGATGGTGGAATAGGGTTAAGAGGACTGGATAAGTTTGATTGCAAATTAGTTAAAGGCATTGTTAACGACCCAAAAATTAAAGAAGACCATGAAAAAAAGATCATTGATAAGCTAGCTGCTCAGCTAGCTAATCAAGCGGAGCAAACTATTGAAGAAATGGCTTTGCTCGATCAATATTTTTCAGACAATGGTGGGTCACTTTTATTGTCAAAAGACGTTGAAGATAATTGTCAGCTGCAAGTGATGTCAAAACCTGTATGTCAACAGGGATTCAATCAGAATAATTTCAATGAAAGAATGAAGATTCTAATGACAAAGTTTCCCTCTCAAAAAGGAAGCAGTTTATTAGAGCTATGGAGTGATAAGTTCTCAGCTGTTAGGGAGCCTGCTACAAGAAAAGGTGGACAGTGTCCATTAACTCCTTCATCTGGTATGTTTTTACTTAATGCTCAATTGACAGAGTACGATGTCAAGATCTTCATTGATAATTTGAAAGGTGATCGTTCATCAAAGCATACTTCTGACTCAGTTAACTCAGCCGGGGATAGTTTCTACTACAAATATCCTCAATTGAAGCTTTTAAAAACATCAGAAAGCATTGGCAAAGAAGGATTTCAATTTAAAAAACAATTCGAAGATTATGCCAGAAATTACCCGGGAACAGGGTCATACAAAGAGTATTTAAAGCAGTTTTTCTTTAATAAGACAAATAGAGATCCACTTGCTTCAGCGGTTGCTCACCAGTGTGGGCAGATCACAAAAAATATGAAACGTTTTTTGTGTGAGGATTTAAAAAGCTTGGCAGTACCTGAATCAGATGCAGCGACATCATTTTTTACAACAGAAGAAGAAGTTTCAGATTTGCAAGTATCAAAAGGATTTAGCTGTGATCAGCAAATAAAGGAAGACGGAAAAGATTCAGAGGTAACGCTTCAGCCAGGATCAGCAGGGGCATGGAGCAAGCAATTCACAGCTAATACTAGAGTAGAGGCATCAAGACTTGCTACTTCAAGATCAATGAATCAATTCTGTTCGATGTATAATTGTAATGACAAGCTAAGCAAGAGGTTAAAGTCATGTGAAAAAGGTGGTCCAGTAACAAGTGATGATCTGGAGCAGACCTTTTGTAAAGAAGGAAGCTTGGAGTGCAGCAGTTCTATTCAACAAGCGATAGCATTCTTAAAGCCTCTTGAATTGGGTAAACAACATCAGCAAACAGCAGAACGTATCCTCGCAGGAAAAGCCACTCAAGAAGAAATTAAAGCCGCAGAAAATACGCCAAAAAGATCAGCATTCTTTGACAACTTCGTCCGCACCGACGGCCCATCTAGTTCAACTTCATTCGTCGCCGACAAAAAACTCGGCGTAATCCCAGAAGAAAGAAAATACGAAAGCTCAGCAGTACTTGAAAAGAAAATCGAAGCAGGAGCTCAGGCCCTTGCAGGTAAAACTGAAACGATGAAACCAGAGCGTGCGCAGGCTCCTCAGCACGCAATTCAAGAAGCGCCAATGCAACCACGTTATGATGCATTCATGGCCAACAATAATGCTCAAGAGAATGAAAATGCCCGACGTGCACTAATCAATAGCCATATGAAGACTTCATCAAAAGAAGCTCCAATCGCCGCCAGAAAAATGGACACAGGTCTTGATAGCGACCGCACAGAAGAAATGAGAAAACTTCGCGCAGAACTGGCCGATGCCATCAGTGGAGTTAAAGGTACAGAAGAAGAAAGATTGGCAGCAGCGGCCGATTACAACAGGTCAACTCTTGCTCCAAGAAGTGCAGCGAGCGATCCAAATAAAGGTCTTAGCCAGGCCGAAAGAGACCGTCTCGATCAATATCGTGAAAATCTAAATTCATGGGAAGGGCGACTGAGAAACTGGCAAAGTCAGCTCACAGACCGTGAGATGAGAAGCTTCGGTTCAGGTGGAGCGCCAAGTACAGCATCAGCAGACCGTGAAGATCGTGCGCGTGCTGCTCAGGATGGTTTTGGTTCATCGAGTGATAGCTCAGGTGGATTGAAGCTGACAAAATCAGGATCGAGTGGTGGAGCAAGTGCAGTTGGTTCAAAGGGAGAAGCGGGAACAGAGCGCGCACCTGGGGCCGATGGTGTTGATAGTGATGTCGGAATTGTTAATTCTGAAAATCTGGCCACACTAAAAAAAGACTCGCTTAAAAATCTTGGAATCGTTGTTGATGATACTTTTGTGATCAGAGTTCGTCATAAAGATAAGATCTACGCAATTCCAGTGAAGACTTTTAGCTACAGGGGCAAGGAAATGTACGTTCCGATTTTGGACGACAAAAACCGCGAATTGTCTAAAATCGTCTTTGATAGCCCGCTTTTTAGCGATTATCGCCAATATCAAGCAGAGCGAGATGCCTCTGTGGCGCGTAGGTAACCAACTTCGGCCTAAAAAACGCCTAAATTCCACCTAAATCCTTTACGAAAAAAGCCCTTTTTTCTACACTATTAGCAACTATTTAATGCTCTTAGTTACGAGGACTTTTCATGGACGTTATCGAGTCTAATATAGACACCAATTCCGCCGATTTTAAAGAAAATCAAAAATACCATAAGGCCCTTCGCGATGAACTTCATCAGAAATTAAAAACTATCAAGCTTGGTGGTGGTGAAGAATCTGTTAAACGTCATCATGAAAGAAAAAAGTTCATGCCACGCGAGCGCATCGAAAAAATTCTGGACGCAGGATCTCCTTTCATCGAACTATCGACTCTTGCTGGTTACAACGTTTACGAAGACGATGTGCCGGGCGCAGGAGTTGTCACTGGTGTTGGGCGCGTTCATGGTGTTGAATGTTTATTCGTCGCCAATGATGCCACAGTTAAAGGCGGAACGTATTTCCCGCTTACAGTAAAAAAACATTTGCGTGCTCAAGAGATCGCGCTTGAAAATAATCTTCCATGCATCTATCTGGTAGACAGTGGAGGGGCCTTCCTTCCAAAGCAGGATGAAGTTTTTCCGGACAGAGATCACTTCGGTCGTATTTTTTATAATCAGGCACAGATGTCGGCCAAGGGCATCCCGCAGATCGCTGTTGTTCTTGGTTCATGTACAGCTGGTGGAGCTTATGTTCCGGCGATGAGTGATGAAACTGTTATTGTGAAAAATAACGGGACAATTTTTCTTGGTGGACCGCCTTTAGTTCAGGCCGCGACTGGGGAAGTTGTTTCGGCCGAAGATTTAGGTGGAGCAGATGTTCACACTAGAATCAGTGGAGTTTCGGATCACCTGGCAAACGATGAAGAGGAAGCTTTCATCATCACCAGAAATATTATTGAAAACCTAAACTTCAAATCTCCAGGTAAACTTCAAGGTTTATTAGACTCTAAGGAAGTGAAGGCTCCGCTTTATCCAAGCGAAGAGCTTTATGGGATCGTCCCAAAAGACACTAGAAAGCCATTCGATGTAAGGGAGATTATCGCTCGCCTGGTGGATGGAAGTGAATTCCATGAATTCAAAGAGCGTTATGGCAACACACTGGTCACAGGCTTTGCACGCATTCATGGGCAGCAGATCGGGATCGTGGCCAACAACGGAATTCTTTTTTCTGAGTCTGCTCAAAAAGGCGCGCACTTTATCGAGCTGTGTGGACAAAGAAAAATCCCACTATTGTTTTTACAGAACATCACCGGCTTCATGGTCGGGCGCCAATATGAGAATGAAGGGATCGCAAAACACGGTGCCAAGATGGTAACGGCAGTTTCAACTGTTCAGGTTCCAAAGTTTACAGTGATTATCGGTGGGTCTTTCGGAGCAGGAAACTACGGGATGTGCGGACGTGCTTACAGCCCGAGATTCTTGTGGATGTGGCCTAACTCACGCATCTCAGTTATGGGCGGCGAGCAGGCGGCGAAAGTTTTATCAACAGTAAAACAAAACGGACTTAAAGCTTCTGGTAAAAAAGAAATGTCGGCGGAAGAAGTCGCTCAATTTGAGCGTCCAATATTAGACAAATACGAAGTGGAAGGAAGCCCATATTATTCAAGTGCCAGACTTTGGGATGACGGGGTTATTGATCCTGCTCAGACCAGAGACCTTCTGGGGCTTGCGATTGCGGCTTCACTTAACTCAGGAATTGGCGAACCGAAGTTCGGCGTCTTCAGAATGTAATTGGGGAATCATATGTTTTATAAATTGGATATTGATCAAAGAGGAGTGGCGACAGTCACATTAAATCGTCCGGAGCTGCACAACGCTTTTAACGATGATTTAATCCGCGACCTGATTGTGTGTTTTAACGACCTGGAAAACAACTCAGGGATCCGTCTGGTGGTTTTAACCGGTGAAGGAAAATCTTTCTGCGCTGGCGCTGATTTAAACTGGATGAAGCGTATGAAAGACTACACCCATGAAGAGAACGTGAAAGACTCTCAGGTCCTGGCCGAACTCTTCACGGTGATCAATCGATTTTCTCGTCCTGTGATCGGGAAAATCAATGGCTCGGCCCTTGGTGGTGGAGCTGGGCTTGTTGCCTGTTGTGATTATGTTTTAGCTGTCGATACTGCTACCATCGCTTTCACTGAAGTGCGCCTGGGATTATTGCCTGCAGTGATTTCTCCTTTCGTGATTGCGAAAATTGGAGAGTCTCACGCCAGAGCGAGCTTCCTAAGTGGAGCGAAGATCAGTATGTCGCGTGCTTTTGTGATGGGGCTTGTTCATCAAGTGACAACTAGTGAGCATCTGGATGCTGACCTGGAAAAAATCGTGGCCGACTTTTTATTGGCAGGGCCAAGCGCCGCAGTTAGAGCAAAGGAGCTTGTTAACCGCGTGGTTCGTGCGGAAACAATTGAAGACGCCAGAGATTTCACCTGCGAGATGATTGCGAAGGCCCGAGCCGGAATAGAAGGGCAGGAAGGCATGAGTGCTCTGTTAGAAAAAAGAAAAGCGAGTTGGTATTAAGGAATAAACAATGTCGAAAATTAAAAAGATTTTAATTGCAAATAGAGGGGAGATTGCCCTTAGGGTTATCCAAACCGTGCGCGAGATGGGGATTAAAACCGTCACGCTTTACACAGATGAAGAGACAAGTCTTCCGCATTCAAGTGCTGGTGATGAATCCTATAATCTTGGGTCAGGTCCATTAAAAGACACTTATCTAAATCAGGAAAAGATCATTGAGATCGCCAAGAAGGCCGGAGCGGACGCGATTCACCCGGGCTATGGATTTCTTTCTGAGAAATCAGCTTTCGCTAAAAAAGTAAAAGCGGCGGGAATTAAATTCATTGGGCCTTCACCCGAATCAATTGATTTAATGGGTGATAAAAAAACCTCAAAAATTAAAATTCAGGAATTAGGAGTTCCATCAATCCCGGGCTATCACGGAGATAACCAGGAGATTTCATTCCTGGTTAAAGAAGCTAAAAAGATCGGTCTTCCGGTTCTAATTAAAGCTTCTGCCGGCGGTGGTGGAAAAGGGATGAGAATCGTTTATGAAGAAAGCGAATTCCAGGCAGCACTGGAAGGAGCGAAGAGAGAGGCGATGAATGCCTTTGGGGATGATACAGTTTTGCTTGAGAAGTACATCACTTCACCTCGCCATATTGAAATTCAGGTAATGAGTGATCAGCACGGCAACCACTATCATTTGTTTGAAAGAGAATGCTCAATCCAGCGCCGTTATCAGAAAATAGTTGAAGAGTCACCGAGTGCGGCCGTTTCACCGGAACTTCGCGCGAAGATGACAGCAGCAGCGATAAAAATCACCAGCGGAATTAACTATGAAGGGGCCGGTACAATTGAATTGATCCTGGATACTGACGGAAGTTTTTATTTCCTGGAAATGAACACTCGCTTGCAAGTGGAGCATCCGGTGACAGAAATGGTGACAGGCCTTGACCTGGTCCGCCTGCAGATCATGGTGGCCCAAGGGGATAAACTTCCATTTGCTCAGGAAGATATCAAGCAAAGGGGACACGCGATTGAAGTAAGGCTCTATGCTGAAGACCCGGACAATGACTTTCTACCGAGCATCGGGACTATCAAAAAGATCGGGAAAACCACCGTGCGCGATACGCGTCTGGATTGCGGTTATGTCGATGGTAATGCTGTGACAATTTCCTTCGACCCCATGCTGGCCAAACTTATAAGCTGGGGAGAATCCAGAGAAGTGGCGGCCAATAAACTGAATCTTGCCCTTAACGATATTTTGTTTTTAGGAGTAAAAACTAACCGCGATTATCTGAAGCGTATTCTTACCCTGCCAGAATTCCACGGCGGAAAGACGTACACTCATTTCGTCAAAACGTATGAAGAGAAATTAAGAAAGAAAGAACCAAGCAAAGACCAATTGGCGCTTGCGGTGGCAGCTTTCTTGCTAAAACCAAGCTTAGTGAGTGAGAAGTCTTCTCACGCACAAAGGTCAAACAATGTATGGGAAAGCCTGTCAGGCTTTAGGAATGTATAAATGAAAAAACAAATCCAACTGAATGAAGAACTAATTGATGTGGATATTATTGAACAAAACCCGCGTTTTGTACTTTTTAACCTTGATGGCAAGGAATACGCCGTTAATTTAAACAACACAGATGATTATAAACTTAATCTCTCAATGAATAATGAAAACCGAGCGATCACCTCTTTTGACACGCACTATGTGGTTGACGGGGTGGAGTTTCAGATTTCCGCACCAAAAAGATCACGTACTAAATCTAAAAGTGCAGATCACGGGCAGATGACCAGTCCGATGCCGGGGAAAATCCTGAAGATTATGGTGCAGGAAGGGAGCGAGGTAAAAGTCGGAACTCCTATTCTGGTTATGGAAGCAATGAAAATGGAGCATACAATTAAGGCCAGTAAAAATGGTGTAATTGAAAAAATCCATTTTAAAGAAGGTGATCAGGTTCAGGGTGGAGTGGAGCTGGTAAAATTATGTTAAGCCAATTGCCAAAAAAGGTTCGCATTGTAGAAGTTGGTCCAAGAGATGGGCTTCAAAATGAAAAGACCATTGTCTCATTAGAAGACAAGGTGACTTTTATTAAAATGCTGGCCGGGGCGGGGCTTAATGAAATTGAAGCAACAAGTTTTGTCCGCGCGGAGAAAATCCCGCAGATGAGCGATGGAGTGGAGCTCTTTAGTGCACTTTCAAAAGAAGCAGTATTAAAAAAATCCAAATTGATCTCACTGGTTCCGAATGACAAGGGACTCGATAATGCTCTTAGCGCCGGAGTTAAAGAGATTGCGGTTTTTACCGCAACATCAAACACTTTCAATCAGAAGAACATCAATGCCACTATCGATGAATCGCTTAAGCGCATCGATGCAGTCATGGCACGTGCTAATAAAGAGGGGCTTAAGACCCGCGGTTATATTTCCACTGTTTTTGGCTGTCCCTATGAAGGTAAAACCAGTCTGGCCGAATTAAAGCGCGTGGCCTATCACCTGGAAAACCTAGGTGTTCATGAAATTTCTTTGGGAGATACAATCGGTGTCGCCAATCCAATGCAGGTTAAAGAGACCATTGAATTTCTAAAAGCAGATTTTGAACTTGGCTTCTTTGCGATGCACTTCCACGACACCCGCGGAATGGCGATTGCCAATATTCTGGCTTCACTACAGATGGGGATGACCAGTTTTGATTCTTCGGCCGGAGGCCTTGGAGGATGTCCTTACGCAAAAGGTGCTTCCGGAAACGTGGCCACAGAAGACCTGGTTTATTTATTCTCTTCAATGGGAATCGAGACAGGCGTGGATATGGATAAACTTTCCGAGGCATCCCGTTTTATTTTGGGAAAACTCTCAAAGAATTCTTCATCAAAAAGCTTAACCGCTTACTTAGCAGGAAAAGACAGCAAATGAGTTTCTATTCAAACAAATTTCCGGATCTTGAAGTTGAAGTAAAGAAGACCCATCAGTTATGGGTGACACTCAACAATCCGGATCAGATGAACGCCATCACCACTAATATGATCAACTCACTGACAGAGGTTCTGACTCACGCTGATTTTGATAAAAACATCAGAGTTGTGGTTATTACCGGTAAAGGGAAAAACTTCTGCGCCGGTGGAGACATTAAGGCGATGGAAGAGAAATCCGGCATGTTTGCCGGGGAATCTAATGAACTTCGCTCCCGCTACCAGCACGGCATTCAAAGAATCCCTCAGTGCATTGAAAACCTTTCGGTGCCTGTCATTGCCATGGTTAATGGTGCGGCCGTAGGCGCTGGTTGTGATTTGTCGATGATGTGCGATCTGCGAGTCGGCGATAACAAAACAAAGTTTGCTGAGACCTTTACCCGCATGGGATTAGTTCCTGGCGATGGCGGAACATTTTTTCTTCAAAGAGTTGTCGGATATTCCAAAGCGATGCAGATGTTTCTGACTTCAAAGTCGTTTGAAGGTAAAGAGGCGCTGGATTTTGGATTGTTGAACTTTTTATTCGAAGATTCAAAAATGTTGGAAGAGACTGAAAAGCTTGCTGAAACAGTGGCAGGCCTTGCTCCTGTCGCTCAAAGACTCACAAAAAAGGCAATGAAAGTTTCATATATGCACGACCTGCAAACATCACTTGATATGCTGGCAAGCTTTCAGGGGATTTCTCAAAGAACTAGCGATCATTTCGAAGCGATCAAGTCGTTTAAGGAAAAACGCCCTCCGGTTTTTTCTGGCGAATAAAATTTGACATAAGAAGCTAGAACAATACACAATTATAAAAAGATGAAAAATCTAATGCTTTCCATTTTGTTTGCAATGGCGTGTTCGGCTTGCTCAACAGTGGAATTCAATACCAACGGACGAGAGACTTTTACAGTCGCGGCCCGTGCGAGTAGTGAAAAGCAGGTTGAAGTGGAAACTACCAAAGATTTCTATTTCTGGGGACTCGCTCCAAAAAAGGAAGCGTTCAATCTCCAGGATGAAACCAATGGACTGGGGATCTATAACCCTGCCTATGTCACTATCGAGCAGAGGTACACGGCAAAAGATCTTTTTCTCACGTTTGTAACCCTGGGGATGTATTGCCCGGTTACTTACAAAGTAACTCTCTTGACCAACGGAGAGTTGAAATGAAAGTGGGTTTGATACTGGGTCTGGTTTTTCTTACAGGTTGCGGGACTTTGAAAATAACCCCGAGAAGCTGCAAGACTAATGCGATCTGGGGAGCTGATCCTGATTCGACAAGGGAAATCACCCGTGAAGAATTAGAAGAAGACAAGGTTCTCGATATCAAAGCTCGCGAGCAGTTCTATGTTTTCTATGACCGCGAGTTAAGACTTCGCGATTTGCTGGAGGAGCATGGAATCAAGTGTGAGGAAGTAAAGAAGTTGAGAGTTGAAATCAAGACTTCATGGTTTTTCATGCGGGAAGTTTTTTTGAAAGTTGTAAAAAATTAATTTGAATTGGTGCCAGGGATTGGCAACATTCATATAAGTATGAAGGGCCAAGGATGGCCCCTTTTTATTTGTGCCTCTAAAAACATGACCAATGTCATGTTTTCCTTTTTTGTATAAAAATTAAGCCTCCCTCATTTTAGTTCAGTCACTAAAGCGCCGAAGAGGTGATAATTCAAAAATAGTGGAGTAAACATGATTTTTGCCTTAAAAACACTCTCAATGGCCAGTTTGGCAGCAGTACTCTTTGTTTCAAACGCTTATGGGGAGGGTGCCCACCATGCAGCAGCTCCTAAAACTGAACACAAAGAAGCACATAAAAGAGAAATTGGCCCTGTAACAGCAGAGACATCGCTGCGATACCTGGTCAACGGAAATAAAAGATTCACTGGCAAGCAATTTAGAAATGACGGTGTTTCCGCTAAAGATTTAACGAAACTTTCCACTGGTCAAAAGCCCCATGCAATTGTTCTGTCTTGCAGTGATTCCCGTGTTCCTCCTGAAGTTGTCTTTGATCAGAAGCTTGGAGAAATTTTTGTTGTCAGAACCGCCGGACAGGCCCTGGATTCCTCAGCTATCGCCAGTATTGAATACGCCGTCTCTCACTTAGGAAGCAATCTCATTGTCGTCATGGGGCATGAGTCCTGTGGAGCGGTTAAAGCGGCCCTTTCGACTCTTTCTGGTGGAGATGCCGGAAGCCCGAGCTTGAATAAATTAGTAGGGGATATTCATCCACGCTTGCAACGATTCTCCCGTATTCCGGCCTCTGCTGGAGTCGTAAACGAGAGCTGGGCCAACGTGGAAGGTGTTGCAACTGATCTGGCCGCACGTTCCGAAATCATTCAAAAAGCAATTGAGTCAGGAGAGCTTCATATTGAGAAGGCACTCTATCATTTAGGCTCAGGTGTAGTTGATTGGAAATAGTCTAATCGTCTTTAAGATTATCAAGCAGGTTAGAAAAGAAACTCTTTTTATAGTCAGTGGCTTCGGCCTCAGTTAAGTGTCCGAAGGTCGTTCTGTCTTGCTCAATGAAAAGATTCTCCGAGGCGAGCGTGTTGAGAAAGCGTGACATAAACCTAGGCGTCTCTTTTCCAAAGAGCTTTCTCTGCTTACAGTAAGTCATAATGAGTTTTTCCTGCGCACGCGTGATTCCAACATAACAAAGTCTTCTCTCCTCAGAGATGTCCTCGCC
This sequence comes from Bacteriovorax sp., assembly GCA_040377165.1. Classification (GTDB taxonomy): domain Bacteria; phylum Bdellovibrionota; class Bacteriovoracia; order Bacteriovoracales; family Bacteriovoracaceae; genus Bacteriovorax. Next base: position 46,126 of record JBEIPI010000002.1, on the reverse strand, counting down.
TTGGGAGATGGTTTTTTTATGTGGCAGGGTCTCTTCTTCGATCCCGATTAAGAAAACATTTTTGAATTCCAATCCTTTGGAGGAATGTAGGGTCATCAAAGTGACTTCATTCTTTCTGACGTCACCGTCTTCTGAATCATCGGCATCATCCTTATCCTGGGAGTCCTGGAGCAATAGGCGTTCACAGAAGTTTTTAAGGTTGGCATTTTCTTTGTAGTAATTAGTAAAACGCTCGCTGGATTCGATGAAATGCATGACATCGTTTCTACGGCGTTCAACCTGCTTAGCGTTGTCATATTGTTTGTCGATGAAATTCAGGTAATCAATTTCTTCAATCAGCGTACTGATTGATTGTCCCAGTGGATGAAGCTCAAAAACCTGCTTATATTTTCTAATCAACTCGACAAACTTAGTGATTCCCGCGGCCCTCTGCGGATCAAGGGCCGGGTATTTTTCCAGCGCTTCAAAAAGTGGGATATTCTCCTGAGCTGAACGCTCCAGGTATTTCTCCAATGTTGCGTTTCCGATCCCGCGGTGAGGAATGTTTAAGATTCTTCTGATGGCCATTTGATCGCTGGGATTTAAAATGACAAACAGGTAACTCATTAAATCCTTCACTTCCTTTTTATCGTAGAATTTCTGGCCGCCGATGATCTGGTACGGGACCTGACTCATGCGCAGCTGATCTTCAATTGGAGGGGCCTGAGTGTTGCTTCGGTATAAAATGGCGATGTCACCAAGGTGACCGCCGTTGCCTTGGTGGCGGACGATTTCTTCCACGACGACTTCTGCTTCATGGTCAGTGTCTGCCATGGCCCAGAGAAAGGGAGTGTGGTCGCTTCTTTTCTGACTCCAGAGAGTTTTCTCACGGCGTTTTTTGTTTTCTTTAATAACACTGTTGGCGAGATTTAAGATCGAACTCACAGAGCGGTAGTTCTCTTCAAGTTTCACTACTTTTGCACCCGGGAAAGTTTTTTCAAATTCCAGGATGTTGGTGATGTCAGCGCCACGGAAACCATAGATGGACTGGTCATCATCGCCAACAACACACAGATTGTTGTGGGTGACAGTGAGGTGCCTGATCAGTTCAAATTGAAGTGTATTGGTGTCCTGGTATTCATCGACCATGATGTATTTGTATTTCTCAGAATACGCACGGGCGATGTCAGGATTATTTCTAAATAATTTTAGAGTGAGAAAAAGAATGTCATCGAAATCGATGGCATTATAGAATTTTAGTTTTTCCTGATAGTAACGGTAGGCATACTCGGTAGCGTGGGAGTACGGGTCTTCCGGATTAAAATGAGGAGAGTTAGCGAAATCATTTTCAGTGATGCCGGCGTTTTTTAGAAAACTAATTTTACTCTGAACATCTTTTTGATCAAACTTTTTTTCTGCGTGGTAGAGTTTCAGGGCTTCCCTGACAATCGCCAATTGGTCGGATTGATCGTAGATGGAGAAGTTCAAGTGATAGCCGAGTTTGTCGATTTCCTTTTTAAGGATTCGGACTCCCAGGGAATGGAAAGTCAAAAGAGCGATTTTTCGCGACTTTTTAGCTCCCAAAAGCGTGATAACACGCTCCCTCATTTCCTTAGCGGCCTTATTGGTAAAACTAACCCCCAAAATAGAGTCGTTTTTGATCCCTAAGTTATCCACCATATGGGCAATTCTATAGGTGATTGTACGGGTTTTCCCTGAACCAGCGCCCGCCAGAATAAGGACTGGCCCCTCGACCGTTTCGGCCGCTTCTCGCTGTTTGTCATTTAGTCCACTAAGGGAAATCATAGGGGAAAAGAGTACAATTTCTAGAGGACTCTTGCTATAATATTTCTACTCGAAATTCAAAAAAACTATCGGAGATTCATCATATGGCAATGAAGAAAAGGCCTGCAAAAAAAGCGGCGAAGAAAACAGTAAAAAAGGCAGCAAAAAAAGTTGCAAAGAAATCGACAAAGGCAGCAAAAAAGCCAACAAAAAAAATTGTAGCTAAAAAAGCGCCAGCTAAAAAATCAGCAAAAAAAGGAAATGTCGAAAAGATCGTGAAAAATCTTATATCGATTGAAGCTTCAAAAAACATTGAGAAATCGTTGCTTGAACTCATCCGCGTAACCAGCGCAGAACTTCCAGACGATGTTCAAAAAGTTATTCTAGAAGCTCTTGAGCGCGAAGAAAAAAACACGACAGCAGAATACGCAATGAATATCATCAAAGCGAATATTGATTTGGCCAAGAAAAAATCTCAGCCGTTATGCCAGGATACAGGGACTGTTTTATTCTATGTTTCTCACCCGGTGGGATTCAATCAATCGCAATTCACAAAACACATTGAGAACGCGGTCGTTGAAGCGACTAAAAAAGGCTTCCTTCGCCAGAACTCAGTAGACTCTCTAACAGGTGAAAACTCAGGTCTAAACATCGGGCCAGGGCATCCTTCAATTCACTACCATGAACATGCGAGCAATAAGATCGAAGTAAAACTTATGCTTAAGGGTGGAGGTTGTGAAAACGTTGGAGCTCAATACTCACTCCCACACACAGCTCTGGGAGCGGGAAGAGATTTAGACGGTGTTAGAAAAGTTATTCTGGACGCTGTTCATAAAGCGCAAGGAAAAGGATGCGGGCCAGGGGTTCTTGGTGTTTGTATCGGTGGGGACCGCGGAGCGGGCTACATTGAATCAAAAGAGCAATTGCTAAGAAAGCTTGATGATAAAAATGAGGTAAGCTCTCTGGCCGAACTTGAAACTGAAATCGTTGAGACTTCAAACAAACTTGGAATCGGGCCAATGGGATTTGGTGGAAAAACAACTCTTCTAGGTTGTAAAATTTCCGCGCTTAACAGACTTCCAGCTTCTTTCTTCGTGTCTATCTCATACATGTGTTGGGCATTTAGAAGACAAGGGGTGGAGTTAGGCCCAAAAAATGAAATCAAAAAGTGGTTATATTAAGGAATTAAAATATGAAAAGATTAAACTATCCTTTCTCACATGAAGCAGTTCGCGAACTTAAAGTAGGAGACATGGTTCTCATTACTGGCAAACTCTACACAGGGCGAGATGCCGTTCATAAAAGACTTCACGATGGTGTAAAACCACCGGTTGATCTTAGTAACCAGATTATCTATCACTGCGGTCCGGTTATCCTGGAGCAGGATGGTAAGTATAAAGTAACGGCAGCGGGCCCAACGACTTCAATCCGCGAGGAACCATACCAAGCGGACGTCATGAAAGACTACGGAATTGTCGGAGTGATCGGTAAGGGCGGAATGGGGCCAAAAACTCTTGCTGGATGTAAAGAATACGGCTGTGTTTATTTTCATGCTGTAGGTGGGGCCGCTCAGGTTCTTGCGGAAAAAATCGATTCAGTTGATAACGTTTACTGGAAAGACTTAGGCTCTCCAGAGGCGATTTGGGAATTGTCAGTTACTGAGTTCCCGGTTGTTGTCACGATGGACGCTCATGGAAATTCTCTTCACGCGAAAGTGGAAGCTGAATCAAACGAAGCGCTAAAAAAAGTTTTATAATATGACAGCGTTGTGGAGCCCAAGTCCCGATCGAATTAATAAGTCTCAGATGAGTGCTTTTAGAGAGGCCCTCAATCAGGAGCACAAACTTAATCTCAAATCTTATGATGAGCTTCACACGTTTTCAGTCACTCACAAAGACCTGTTCTGGAAATCATTGATCAAACATTACGGTGTAAACTTCGAAGGAAACCTTGATCCGGTTTTATTGGAAGAAGGTTTCAAGAATTACACCTGGTTTAGCTCAGTGAAATTGAACTTCGCTGAGAACCTGCTGAAGAATGGTGCCGATAGTGATGTCGCACTTAATTTTCAGCATGAATCAAAGAATTCTGCAAAAATCACATACAAAGAATTAAGAAGTAATGTTTTGGCCCTGCAAGGTTTTTTGAAGAGTCATCTTAAAAGCGGTGATGTGCTTGCGGCCTATATGCCAAATATCCCTGAGACTGTCACTTCCATGCTGGCCGCCACTTCTCTGGGGGGAGTTTTCACTTCTACCAGCTGTGACTTTGGTATTGAAGGAGTCCTGGACCGATTCGGGCAATCGAATCCAAAAGTTTTGGTGGCCGTTGTCGGTTACGAATACGGCGAGAAATATTTTGATCTCACGGACCGTATCGTGGAGATTGAAAAACGCATTCCAGGACTGGAGAAGATCGTCCTGGTGGATTTTTTAGGAAGAGGTTATGACCTCTCAAAGTTCTCGAAGGCCGTTGATTACCAGAGTGTTTTAAAAAATCATTCGAGTTCCGAAAAACTGGAATTCACAAAAGTTCCTTTTGCTCATCCGCTTTATATTATGTACTCGTCGGGGACGACGGGAAAACCCAAATGCATCGTTCACTCACAAGGTGGAACACTTCTTCAACACATTAAAGAGCTGGGTCTTCACTCTGATTTAACCAGAGAAAAAAGCATCTTCTTTTTCACAACGTGTGGCTGGATGATGTGGAACTGGCTGGTAAGTTCATTGTATTTTGGATCGACAGTCATTTTGTATGAAGGCTCTCCTGCGCATCCTTCACCTGAGTATTTTTTCAACATGATCCGTCGATTAGGCATTCATATTTTCGGAACCTCTCCGAAATTTTTAAAGGCCCTTGAAGACACTAATGCAAAATTCCAGGAGTACCCGACGCTTGAGACGATCCTGTCAACTGGATCACCTCTTCTGCCAGAACAGTACGATTTCGTTTACAACAAAATTAAAAAAGATGTCCTGCTGGGAAGTATTTCCGGTGGAACAGATATCATTTCCTGCTTCATGCTGGGTTCTCCAATTCTTCCTGTTTATCGCGGGGAAATCCAGTGCAGAGGACTCGGGATGGATGTGTTGGCCCTCGATGACAATGGCAAAAGCATTGTTGATCATGAAGGGGAGTTGGTGTGTGCCCAGACTTTTCCAAGCAGGCCGATTTATTTTCTGAATGACACAAATAATGAAAAAATCAATGCCGCTTATTTTGACCAGATTCCGGGTGTATGGACTCATGGGGATTTCGTTAAAATCACACCTCACGGTGGAGTGATTGTTTACGGGCGCTCAGATGCGACTTTAAATCCGGGTGGAGTGCGAATCGGAACGGCGGAAATCTACCGTCAGACAGAGGGACTCCCTTATATCCTCGATTCACTTTGTGTGGGAAGACCGGTGGAAGGTGATGTAGAAGTGGTATTGTTCGTGAAGATGAAGCCCAATGAGGATATGAGCACGGAACGCAAAAAACAGATCAAAGACCTGATTAAAAAGAACACTACACCAAGGCACGTTCCCCGTGAGATCTTTGTGGTCAAAGACATCCCTTATACCAGGTCAGGGAAAAAAGTGGAGCTGGCGATCGCCAGGATTCTATCTAAAAAACCGGTGACCAATGTCGAAGCTCTGATGAATCCTGAGTCGCTGGAAGAGTACTACCAGTATCAATTATAATTCTGAATCAGCACCGAAGATCTTGGCGCGGATATCTTTGATCTCTTCAGGAGTAGGGTCTTCACCGTATTTCTCCTTGAAGGTATGTAACACGCGTTCGTACTGTTCCTCTTGAAGCTCTTCTTTGGTTTTAGCGGTTGTTTTATTGGAAGCTAAAATTGCCTCAGCTAAATTCTTGAACTCTTCCAGAAATTTCTGCTTCTCTTCTTCCTGGGTTTCACTCAGCTCACCTTTAAACTGGTCGCTGAACTTATCGTAGTAGAAATAAAACCCGACAGAGAAGGCGATCGGCTTATAGACTTTTCTCACTCTTTCATAGTGATCAATCATGTTCTGCTTTTTTAAATAGGCGACCAGCTCCTGATCATGGGCCTCAAGACCATCAAGCATGATTTTTTCCAGCAGCTCTTCCGGGATTTTCACTCGCTCAATCCACGGTAGGTCATATGGAAGCACGAGGTATTTCCAGATTTTATACTGGAAGAATCGCTTGATTAAATATTTTCCACGCTCCAGGCGTGTGTACGAGTCCTTCTCTGGAATACGTGCAGTCATTCCCTTTAGTCCCATGACCAGCATATCTTCCTGAACCATTCTCATAAGCCTTTGGTTCATACGTTTTGTTTTGTTAGCGCTGAAATAATCCAGCAGCGACGCCGGAGGTCCTTTAAGAATCAGCATTAAGTCCGAGGCAAAATCTTCGACGTCATTACGCGAGAGCTTTGATGAAAGATCGAAGCTCTTCAGGCGCTCCTGAAGTTTTCTAAGTTTTAGAACATTTAATTTCTGAACTTCAGCGGAGATATTTTTTTCCGCACCTAAAGCGGTTGGAATGAGTTTAGCGTTGATGACTTCAACCAATGCCATTTTTTGCTCAATGCTCACCGGGTTGGTGGCAGAGAGTTTATTTTTAGAGTCTTTGTAAATTTCCAGCCAACGGAAATACTCCATGTCGTTGAAGTTTTCAAACTCTTTAGCGCTCAGGATTTTATTCCAGATGGTCGTTTTAAGTTTGTAGGCGTTTTCTAATTCGAGGTTTTCTTTCGCTTGTTTCTTAATTTTCTCTTCCGCCACCTGGGGAGAGATTAACTCTTTAACCATACTGTCACAATCGCTGGCGATTGTGCGCCCGATAGACGAAGGCATTGGAGTTTGATTGCAACTCCACCAGCCTAATAGCCCGAGCATGACAGATAGAAATAGGTAAGGTGAGTAGGTTTTTATAGCGATCCTCCGACTCTTATTTATCGGAGGAATATGCTCAGATATTAAGGGTTATTTACAAAACTGTTGTGATTTTATGGTATGGGCCGGGACACAGTAATCAGTCCAAACCCCTTGATCATACGTAGAATAAGCATAAAACCAGTGTAGATAATCATTTTGTTTACTAAAGAAAGTCTCGCTGGCCAGGACATCCGGGACTACTCCATTGACCGAAAAACACCAGCCGTAGGCGCGCATTTTTGTCTCTGAAAGGACCTCCATTGCATCAAGTCCAGTGGCCGAATTGAAAATGCTATTGAGTCCGTGAGCTGTTCCCTGGTAAGGGACGTTGTAAAAATCAAAAATCTCCAATGAGATTTTACCAACACTTTCTTCGAGATCAGTTTTGAAATCACCTTGAATGAGTGGTCTCTCTGAACAGGCACCTGTCACTGCAAATTGGACCGCGTAAAGAGGGGAAGCAAGTGTCAGTGCGGCCAGTATAACTAATGAAGATAATAGCAATTTCATAGATTTTAGTTTCCCTTTTCAAATGCATAGTTAGATAATGGGATTAGTAGTATTGATTATCTTTAAAATCAAGGAGGAACTATGAAGTTATATAAAAATTTGAGAGGGCTGATTTTAGTGGCAGGGCTTGCTTTAGGGCTTTCAAACACGGCTTCAGCATCGCTCTTATTAGAGCCGCATTTAGGCTATAACATCAGCGGAACGGGAGACCAGGGAAGCACTGAGTACGACTATAACGGCGCTCAATACGGGCTTAGAGTGGGTTATCAGAATCTAGGGGTTATGGTTGGGTTCGACTACACCAAATCAAGCGCAGAGCTTGAAACAAAGACGGCCGCAGCGACTACTAAAGATGACGTTAGCAGAAATGAGTTCGGGATTTTTGCCGGGTACAATGCACCTATTTTGTTAAGAGCATGGGCCGCTTATTATTTCTCCAATACAATGGAGTTTGACAGAACAGGAACTGAGTATAAAGGAAATACCAAAGAGCTTGGAGTGGGTTTTACCGGCCTTCCTTTCTTAAGCTTGAACCTAATGTACAGAATCGTGAATTTTGATGAGTTTAAAACAGGCGCAGTAGAAGGAAATTTAAATCCGGATATCGATACCAAAGAAATCGTGCTTGGAGTGAGCTTGCCTTTTACCTTGTAACAATATCGCTTTCATTGACCGGGGGAAGGCTAATGCCTTTTCTCGGTCTTCCCATACGCTCGTGAATAGTTCTGTCCCAGGTCTCTACTAATCCACCAGTTTCTGAATCTACTAGCGCTCTGTATGAGCTGCGGTCGCCATTTGCTTTTAAGAAGGTAATGGTTACTTGTTCGAAGTAGCGCCCTTTGCCTTCGCGGATTTTAATTAGGGAGAGTTCCTCTTTCACAATGAGTTTTGTGGTCTCGGGGTGAAACCTGATCAAGTATTTTCCCATCTCATCTTTCCAGTTAGGATTGATGAAGTTTTCCATTTTTAAAGGAATGTTTTCGTCTTCGTATCTCGGGTTGATATCTCCCGTTAGAACACGGCCAGATCGAAGCAGAAGACCTCTGGTATCAGTCGAGGCCGGAATACTTGCCGGAGCACGACCGTCTTCAACGGGGAGGGCGATTTTCGCCGCCGCGAATTCTTCCTTTGTAGTCTGGTAGGCCGAGATTTTATCGGATTTTTTTACAAATGTTTTCCACGCAGAAGATTTTTCTGCGAGCTTCATTTGGCTTTGCCTCTTAGTGTAGTAGGTTATTCCAAATGCCAGCGAAACCGATATTGTAAAAAGCAAAAATTTTTTCATAATTAATCAGTCACCGGAATCTGTAAGTGAATTGTCTTAAACGGCCTAGGTCCGTTATATTCTTTATCGAAAAAGTCATTATTGTTTCTTGTGCTGTCGTGGTAACAATCCTCGCAGTTCGTAAAACGCAGTCTTAATCGGCAATCCAGGATCGTCCCTGGAGGAATATGTTTTGAAACTTCAAATAAAATTACGTTCCCCCATGACAGGTCGTATGGCTCTTTAGTTACAGGATTGGCCATCGTTTGAAGCCATGTCGACTTAGGATTGATTTTTGAAAAATTGGCCTGATCAGCACCCTTAATCGCTCTGATAAAACAGTCCTTGTCGTTGGATTTATCAAGACAGTAGTTGGAGTCCAGCGCCAGTTTTGTTTTGAATTCTTTTTGCGAGATCCACTTTGTGGCACTTGATTCGTTTGATTGCACGAAACACACCGGCGCAAATTCAGCGGCTGTTGTCCCGATAGTCGCACAGTCAGAAGAGACTGATGCACCTTCCGATTCCAATGGCCATTGGTCATTCGACATTGTGGCGTCGAAGCGGCAAGGGCGACCGAATGTTGCTCCAGCTGTCGTTTCAGCATGATCCCAGTCATTGGCCAGAACCTGGATTCCCCCCATCGTTGAGTTGGAATTGTTGTACAGGTTAAGTGCGATGGCCACGACTTCACCTGGGCTTACTTTACTATTGCCGTTGTTGTAGTCGAGGTCTGGGTTGTTGATTAACGTCTTTTTAGTGGTGATGATCCCCGCAGTCGTGAGTGATTCAAGACCGGCCTTGATTTGTGCGCGGTTATCGATTACATAGGCTGCACTCGCACCAGTTGTTGGGTCAAGAATTAAATTGCTCTTTGAGATAAGTACAGATTTTTTTCTGTTGGTTGAAGTCACAGCAGTGTTTACTTTACTCGCAGAAGTGTGGTTGCGGTGCTGGTTGTAGGTTTTAAATAGCAACAGCCCGTAACTATCAAGCAGTGATTCTATATTGTCGCGGCTATAATAAGATCCACCACAACGAAGCAGTCCTGGATTTCCGATAGAGTTCAGAAGATTCTTTGCAATAGTCTGGGCGAATGACCTGTAGTTGATCGGGTTGTTCGTAGTATGCCATGTAATCGCATTATCCAGGTCCATGTTCACTTTTCCGGCAAGCGGAGTTCCTGAGGCCGGATAGGTAGGCGTAGCGCCTGTTCCGGTCGAAGTTAGGTCCCCAAGCTCGGCCATAGTCTCATTCAGAATGTACATGACATACTCGCGTGAGTCTTTAGCGCTTAAAGAACATTTTGTCTGTAGGTCTTGTGAAAGAGCAACTAGATAGTGGGAAAGGATCATCCCAGAAACGTGGATGTCTTCCAATGGCGCTTCAGAACGGTTAGGATCGTAAGTCAGGTATTGAGGATAACTCAAGCGCTGGTCTTCATCTGCTGAAATACCGGCCACATGAATAGTGTCACTTTCCGAAAGCGGACGTGAACCACCAAGTTTCCCCGCGGCCCATTCTCCCCAGTGGGTTCTGCCGTTCACATAATAACTGAAAAAATCCGAAAGACCTTCGCCGATTGAGCCGGCTTCGCTGTAGAGGTTATTACCCATCTGGGCCATTTGCTCGGTTCTGACGTTTCTTAAATTGAGTTGCAGTTTTTGAAAGTAGTGTCCGGCCTCATGATAGATGATTGTACTGTCATGTGCCCAGCGCAGTTGTTTTTCACTTCCACTGTACCCGAGGCAGATTTCTTCATCAGTCTTATTGTAAGAGGCATTGTTTTCCTCATCGCAATTTGAGTAAATATTCAGCACTTTTCCACTCAGGCCAAACTGCGAAGTTGCAGAGTTGTAAATCTGATAAGGGATTGCTGTCGCATAGAGTGGAGTGGTTGGACCCGAGTATGTTTCACCAATACTGATGCCCAGGTTTCCAAGGAATTGATCATAGATCTTATTCATGTGATAGAAGCTGTTGACCTGAAGGAATTCCTCCGTCGCGGCCTTGTATCCCCATTTTCCGTCAGGAGTCTGAAGAGAGGAGCTTGCAAGCTTATATTCTTTTACCTGGAAACAATAGGTGAGACCGTAGCAATTCGGATTACTTTGCAGGAATGTATTGCTGGTGATCACCGCTGTGCTGGCGTATTTATTTAAATCAGTGCTAAGACTCAGGTCCGCTTTTCCGGATAAAATGATCGGGTTATCGGCCAGGACACGCCCTTCGGTGACAGCAACATTTGAGCTTCCTGTGGTGGCGCTCGCACTCGCTCTCCCGCGCACATTCTTAGTGGCGCTTGGAACACACGATGAGACAGTCACTGCCGCTAATAATAGCAGTGCAATGTTGTTATTCAAATGTGATCGAACGGTTTTTGTTTTCCCCATCTCAAACCTAACTTACGTACTACTTGGTTGTTCCTAAAATCGCAGAGTCAAATCCACTTGGAAGCAGTGAGTTCCCGAGACCTTTTGGCATATTCACGTTGCTCGCCTGAGCATCACAACTCATGTCCGCTTGCTCTCCAAGGCGGTCAAACTGAGCAGTTACGACTTCTTCTTTTGACTGCACTGGCTTCAGTGAGTTAAAAGCGGCGATAAGTTTAATTTTGTTCATGGCCTTTTCTTTTTCTTTAAGCAGCTCAGCTTCTTTAGGGAGATGGTCTTTGAGTGCTTTTTCAGCATTAACTTTTTCAGGTGTCCCATCTTTTGCTGTCTCTACTTTTTTCTCTAAGGCCTCTTTAGCTTTTTCCCAACGAGCCTGCTTCTCTTTTGCCTGATCTCGTACTTCCTGTTCGGTTGAGGCAGTGATTTCGTTGCTTCCAGCATTGGCTGCATTCAAATATTCACAAACAGTCTTCTTGTCATCAGGAATTAAATTTTTAATGTTGTTAAAGAAGTTGTACGAGTTATCACTTAAACTCTCGATCTTCTTATCCAATTCCTCCATTGAGGAGACATCTTTTAGAGCTTCCTGATCAGCGGTTGAAAGTTTCTTTATCGCAGCATCAAGGAATGCCTTGTCATCTTTAAGGCCATCACTTCCTTTACAGAAAGTGTTGAAGTTCAGTCTTGGAGAGCGGGCAGTCTCAGCAGGTGCAGAAGCACCGGCCTTTGCTAAACGTCTGTTGCAGTCCGCTCTTTGGGCCGCCGACATATCTTTAGTTTGTTCAGGGTCACGGCAAATTGCCAGGTCATCATTTCTTTCATTGTTAACCGAGTTACAAAGGTTCTTAAACTTTCCAGTAAATTTTAGAGCATCATTTGTAAGTCTTGCCTGAATTTTGTCAGCATCTTCTGCTAATTTTTTAGCGTCGTCACAAGCGGCAAGAGGATTTTCTCTCATTGCATTGTACTTGCTACAGAAGTTCATTGTCTTTTGATCAAGCTCAGCTTGTTTCTTCATTCCTTCCTGGTTCATCTTGGCCAGTTCGCGTGAAGAAGTGTCGATACTTCCTTTACATTCCTGAGCAAGTTGCTGCCAGCGATCTTTTTCTTTTGACATCGCCTGAGTCTGTTTTCCGATATAGTCAGAAAGCTCTTCGTTTACTTTGGCCTTCTGGTCATTGAAAACTTTTTTAAGCAACTCGATTTTCTTTGGAAGATCGTCAAGAAAGGCCATGTTACCATCGTTGGCCAGGTCAATTCCAAAAGTGTCAGTTTTATTTTTTGGGGGAAGGATAGTCATACCTTCAGGGATTGGGAAATTTGTTCCCGGGAAACGTGCCTGGACAATTTTAATCATGTCCATAACTGCGTTCTTTTGCGCTTCATACATTAAGTTGGCCTTCTTTACCATCTCTCCAGTATTGTAGTTGAAGATCGTCGCAAGGCGATTCATTTCCTTTTTTTTAGTTTCAACATGTCTGTTGGCTTCAGCGTAACAAGCAGTAACCTGATTGGCACATTCGTTGGCGTGGCTCATACAAAATGATGGGTCTCCGTAGTTAAATGATTTATCATCACCACAGCTTGATCCTGCTTTTCTAGATTCTCCGCTACAGTTAAGTGCCTGCGCTTGCATACGGCTTCCCATATCCGAAGCGTAGTTGTCATGCAGACTTTTTAGCTCTCTTAGGAGCGCCTGACCGCGTTCAACTTTCTTTTTGTGAGAAACACTTTTTGTGTTGTTCATTGAGAACTGGTCATTCTGAGCGAAGCGCTGCTCACACTTTTGGATGGTTTTCATATAAAGATCGTATGGAGTCTCAATAACTTTCTGAGAAGAAGAGTCTTTATAGACAACACTGATATCTTTATATCCGCCTTCCTTTTCTAGAGCTTCGATCATTTTCAATTTTACATCAAAAGAGTTATCACTATTAAGGATTCCTCTTAATGCTTCTCTGTATGAGTTGCGGGCAGTTCCCGCATTGTTGGTGCTCAACTGTTGAAGGGATTCTAAAACCTGGTCAGTGGTCAAGGCCACGCCTGTTTTATCAGCTCCAGTCACACAGTCATTGATGTATTGGTTTTTGAAAAATGTTTCTGAGCTGGCCAGAAACGAATCGAAATCCGCCGAGAATGTCTTATCCATTTCTGGGATAGAGTAGTTTAGCTCTTGAAGACCTTTGGCGATTCTCGCCTTGGCGATCTCAAATTCTTTTTTCTTTTTGTCAGCTGCCGCATAAAGGCTTTGGAATTTTGAAGTCTCAACAACTTTACCGTTAAGGAAATCTTCTAAACCACCGTTGGCGATTGTTGTCTGGAAAGCTTGGATGTCGCGATTGATTTCACTTTCAACCATTGCGCGATTCTGATTATAATCAGCTGCCCTTTTGTTGGTTGGAGCAAGGGTTTGAAGAATCCCAAGTAGACCAATTCTTGGCCCTTCTTTCAGGGTTTCATCACCGATGATTGTCTGGCACCCTTGAGACTTAAAGTAGTCAGCAAAAACTTTTGACTTTAGGTTCAGGTTATTTTTTCCATTGGCCGCACCATTGAGCTCATCATTCATTGCTGTCATTGCATCAATGTATTTTTGGTTGTTCAAACGGAATGTCTCTTTGTCTTTATTAAGTTGATCCTGGAGGCGAGTCAGGTTGTTGACCATCTCGATTAGTTGAGAGTCTAGTGCCTTTTGTTTGTCCTGAAGACATTTTAGTCCGAACGGAGCAGAAGCGTTTGAAGCTTCATTCATCATTTGATCGAAGTAATTAACCCATCCTTTAGCAATGGATTCATAAGTAATCATGTTGGCGATCTGGTTTGGATCAGGTGTCGCTGCAGAACACACGTTTTGCGGCATATTTGACATGGAAGCGGGAAGTGGACATTCTGGAAAATATTTTCCGGCCACTGTGTAGCACGAAGTACCATCCGGTTTTCTACAATTAGGACTCATTGATTGCATTAACTGTTGATTCTTTTGCGCTTGAATCTGCTGCATGATTGTCTGTTGTTTCATTCCTAAGAATTGTCCATAGACCCCAACTGCAGCTTGAGCAACATTCAAAATATCTTTTGAAGAAACATCACCAGGCGCAGCTTGAACACTAAAAACAAATGAAGTTTGCAGCAATGAAAAAATCATTGCATGAACTGCGAATGCTTTTGTTAATCGTCTTAAATTTTTCATAGCAATCATTCCTAAGGCTTAAGGATCATTCTTTAGGCTTTTCGGATGTTTTTCCAAAAAACTGTGATACTTAGCCTTATTTTAATGCCTGATAGATTTAATCATCCTCTTTTTGCCGCATATAAGGGGAAACATTTGGAGGTTTAGGTGATCTTCTTTTAGTTTCGAAGGCTTGAATGCACTTCACCCAATGAGATTCATTGGGCAGGGACTTTGGCTAATTGGCCAGAAAATGTGGCAGTTTATGGCCTTGTAAAAAGGTAATAAACGAGACCGAAAATGATCCTGTAAATGGCGAAGGGTGTGATGGAAAGGCGCTTTAAAACGACTAAGAACCCCTTAATTCCGATAATCGCAATCAGGAATGAGACAGTGAAGCCCACTAATAATTGAAGCAGGTCTGAGCTTGAAAATTGTGAATAGACTTTTAAAAATTCATAAATGGTCGCAGCGGAAATAACCGGGACCGAGATAAGGAAAGAAAAGTCAGCCGCGGTTTTGACGTCAACTTTTCGAAGCATTCCCGTGAGCATCGTGGCCCCTGAGCGTGAGACTCCGGGAATCAGGGCGAAACACTGGCCTAGGCCAATGATAAAAGCGTCCATGTAAGAGATGCTGTCTAAACTGTGAACCTCCGCTTTTGGTTTGAATTTCTCGGCGACAATCATCAGGATCCCGACAAAGATCAGGGAGAAGACCACCACGTTAGCATTGAAAAGGTAGGCCTTGATCAGTTTGCGGGTCAGAAATCCGATGGCAAGCACCGGTACGATAGCAAGTGTGATATGGATCAAGTTTAGTTTTGAGGCAACTTCAGGAGAGTTGAAGTTTTTAAGTTCTTTGATTTTTTTCCAGTTGAAGAAATCAAAAAATCTTTCGCGGTAGAGATAGACGACAGCGAGGATGGCGCCTAGTTGGATGATGATGTTAAAAGAGTCGCTTTTAGCGTGATCGAGTTGAAGCAGTTCGCTGACGATAATCAAGTGGCCGGTAGAGGAGACGGGTATGAACTCAGTTAAACCTTCTACTAATCCTAAAATCGCGGCGATGATCAATGCTTCCATAATAAATCTCTCAATTCATTTATAATGAATCTATTATGAAAGCATTCGCTTGTTTTGACAAATTAATTACCGCATTGGTAGATGGTCAAGTCGTCGGATGACCCGGTATCAGAATCGGCCGGGATACAGTAAACGTGAGTGTTGAGTTTTAGACCCTGGTCATAAATTGTCAGCAATCCGTTTAAATTATCAGTTGCCGAGTTTCCTTCCAGGAAGCGGAAGTATTTGTTGTCGAGGTCTTCCTGTCCAGGTGTCTTAAGTTTTGAGATTAAAATCCCCAGGGCCATTTTTCCTGAAGCACACATTTGTTTTTCACAGGCCAGGTTGGCCGCATAAGCAGGGTCGCGGATGTACCCGTTTGAATCAAACAGGGTGGCGCTTAATTTTTTCGCTTCACTTGAAACATAACGGTTAGTATAAATACTGACGTCGACGAAGTCGTCAAGCTGACATTTTTTGTTTGAGGCATTGATAAAACCGGTACAGCAGATCGATGGATCATCACCGGCCTTAGTAACTGTTCCCGCAGGAAGACAACCGCGAACCTCATCGCCTTTGAAGATTTTTTTCATTCCTTTGTAGTTAGCGGAATCAGCGGCAGAGTACCACTGGTTGACACCATCAGTATATTCACGGGCACTTCCGTTGAAAAAATTCAGAGGGACAGTGTAGTTAACACCTGGAGTGTCAGGATTGTTCGGGTAAGCGAGTGCTCTTCCTCCCGGATCTGATTTACATGAAAGGGCATTCTCAGTTGTACCGTTGTAGAAAGATTCTGACTCCAATGCGATTTGTGGAATACCCATCAGCTCCATACGGCCAAGGTAGCTCAAAATTTCTTTTGCTTTTGGAGTTGTCGGCTGTGTTTGGGCAAGAGGACAAGCTGGATCGTCTTCTTCATAATCTGCACAAGAGTAAGTCCCATTTCCAGGGTACCAGTTGAAACACTTAAACATTGAAGCAGGGAATTTCTGGAAGCGGCTGCTTTCCCATTTTGGACCGCCGATGGCGAAGCTTCTTACCCAGTCACCACTGCAGCTGGTTTTCTCCGCGAATGAGGCGAAAGTTCTATATTGATTAGTTAAGTTGGTCATTGGTGCACAGGTAGATCTTGAACACTGGTCAATTCCGGCCACACGAAGTTCCGGGAAATTTGTCGCGTCAGTTTTTACTTCCTTATACATAGTCGCTGCACGAGAGTAGCGGTTGGCCGTCTTCATTTCGAAATCGATCCCTGGAACTTTTGTCATATCCAGGCCGTTGTCGATGTCGGACGAAGGAAGAGTGATGGTTTTTCCCAGGTCGCGGCAACAGCGGTTATTTTTTGGATCGTAAAGGGCATCGTCTTTTTTTACTGCCTGTGAACAAACGAGCTCTTCCTGCCAGAAGAGAACTTCATACGAATTCAGAACGTCTTGAACGATTGTGTCTGTAGGGCTGAGTGATTTAATTTTATCAGAAATCGTTTTTGAAGGCGCACAATCCATGTCAGTGAAACATGATGCTCCCGGAGCGCGCAGACAGCGGTTCTCGGTAAAAGCAGTTGCACTCAAGACAGTGCTGTTATTTTTGTAGATACCGAAAGTTAATTTTTTCGTATCAAAGATTGAATTAAAGATACTAAGCGCATTAGTTGAAATCGACTGAGAACCGGCATCGTATTTCAGGTTCGGGTATACAGTGGCATTGGAGAATAGCGCCGATGCCTGAGAGGTGCTGTTATGGTAATACATTTTTGTCGAGTCCATAACTGAGCAGGCCATCAGGTAATTGGCTTCGGCCGCAGCGGTGTTTTTCTTGTAAGTCATCCCGATGCCAAGCACTTTATCACCGTTGAAGTCGCCGTTGTCAGCAGGGGCCACACGGTTTTGGTCAAGGAAGGAGTCCTGCTCAATATCTCGTCCGGGAATACACATCGCCATTGAGCGGTTTGAGTTTAAGTTTCTCAGCGTTTCAGCTCTTACTGTTTCAACGCCGTTCCAAGCATATGGACGCCCCGGCAACATTGCACCTAATCCAAACGAGTCAACATTACTGTCTACGCGGACTTTTCCGTAGCGGGCGATTCTGTTGTTAAATTTTGGAGCAGGAACACCATTAGTCGAGATCGACTGACAGTATGTATTCGCTGAGCAGGTATGTTGTGCCTGACTTGTCGATTGATTGAAAGTGGAGTTCAGGTTAATACTTGCGTAGTTTGGAGTACAAAGGGCCCCGCGTCCGCGGTACACGCATCGTTTTCCGGTTGAAGACAATCCAAGGATCGCTGAGAAGCGGTTGTCATCGCGGACAGCTTCAGGAACTTCTTTAGCGTTGTCATCAAACTTCGGCCAGTTGGTTGTGATTTCATTTACGGCCGAGCACGAGTATTCCCAACCTAAGGTTGTCGCGCAGTCATTGTCAGTAGAGCATTGGTGATACTGCTGACACTGGGCCCCGTCAGATGCGTAATCCGTTGTTACCATATTTGTTCCAAGCGGATTTAAAGTCGCATCGTTGATGGAGACTTCATAAGTCGTCTCAAGTGTCAGGTCTCCGAACATTCCGTTGACCGCAATGAACATTTTGTTGCTTTCAGCTTTTATTCGGCGGTTTGTTCCGATTGAGAACCATTTCACCCCGTCAAATGAGCCGATAACCGAACCGTAATCAAATCCATACCAGTCATACTGATAGCCGTTAGCATAGAGGAAGTGTTGAGCGCGCATACGGTTTAATCTCTGCTCCTGGCCTGAAGAGGCAGCAGTGTGAGTCCATGGCAGCATCGTTGCCGGCACCAGACAGGCGCGTCCGAATTTCATGTCATCAGAACGTATACCATTACTCATAGAACGGTTAGTTTGCCCGAGTAAAGGAACCATCCCGCCCCCGAATTGAGTAAGAGGGAAGAGTTTCGTCAATTGAGAATAATAATCGTTTCCACACTGGATACAATTTGAGAATGAACCGCGGTCAACATAGATGTCGTATGTTGCGTTCTTTTTTACCGCAACTTCATGAGCAGGTTTCGCTGAAGTATTGCTGTACGAGATTGAACCGTAAATTTCATTAAAACCAGTGTAGTGGTCAGCGGTATCAGCAGAATTTGTGATGTCCGGCATGTTGCTTGGGTTAAGCAGGTTGTCCTTTCTGTATTCAAAGGCCTTTCCTTCTTGTTTCGCAGTAGAAGCGTTCACCGTTTTTTGAGATACTCCGGTCTCGTCAAAATATCTTACCGGAACAGCTTTTGAGCTCAGGTAAATTTTTTGTGACATTGGAGGATCAACTGGTGCCGGGTCTGGATAAACACAGGCGTAATCAACAATTTGGTTTGAAGTATTTTTCACCGGTGTCAGCGAACAGTTTAAGTCTGCACATGAACACATGGTTTTAATTTCATTCAATGCCTGGAGTTTTGACTCCATAACGTTATTGACTGACAGGTCAACGAAGAAAGTGACGCGGATCTTTTGATCCTTGAAGGCCTTTAGGCTGTTGATCGGCAACAGTTGAATGTAGCTTGGAGCTCCCACTACCAGTTGCCATTCCGAATCCATCTTCTGAGTCAGGCCGTCGATATCTACAGTGACTTGTTTACTGGTATTGGCGTAATAAGGAAGTTTGAACACATTTGAATCAGGGAAGTGATCTGTTACACGTCCACGACGGTTGGATTCAATAGTTGAACCGCTGTTTTCCTGACCTTGAATGTAGTATTTCTCACATTTTGCCAGAGTGGTATTGACGCGTGTACAGCTCGCGTCGGTCTTGTACTTGATGACTAGTTCATTAGAAACGGCAGTGTTTGGTTTCACTTTTACTTTTACCGCAGTTCCCGTGGCCAGGTCGTCGTTGTGATTACCTTCAATACGGACATTGGCATCTTCATAAATGTTTGGAAGAAGCTGTGTTTCTGTTTTAGTCGTGTAATCATAAATAACAACTTCACCGTAACTGATTTGTTCGATCGCCACCAATGTTTGTTTATCCACATTCAGGTGGGTGAAAGTATCGATGAAGCTTCTGTCATCTTTTCCAGCGCTGTAGAAAGTTCCAATTGTCGCATTTGAGTACGTCTTGGTACAAACTCCGGATTCACCTTCTATTTTGTTTGTACAGTTATACAGATCGCGCAGTTTTTTCAGACGGACATTCGCCTGATTGACTGGATCTCCCGGATTTGGAGTTGGTGTCGTCGGCGTATTAGTCGGTTGAGAGCAGATGAAATAGTATTGTGGGTACAAGTAGATACTTGCAGGATTGTTCAAAATATCCTGAAGCGCCTGAAGGTATTCAGGAGACGAAGCGTTTACACCAGGTTTTAGTGCAAGATCTTTCACGCACTGGCCGGAGCTACAACAGTCGTAACCCTGACTCACACATTGGTTTGAGTCTGTACATGTCTGCCCGGTAGACGAGTTGCCGGTTGGGTTGTTTGAGATATTAAAAAGAATTGAGCTGATACTGATTTGAGTGATTGCAGTCCCGCTCACAGTGTAAAGCTCCATTCCTAGTCCAGTGTAGCTGGTGCTGGTGCAAGTTCCCGATGGACAGATTTCTGAAATTTTATATCTTGGAGCAAGCGTCGGGTAATTTGTGCTCAGCTGATTAATCAATCCGGTTTTCTGACAGAAACCCGAGTTATTTGAAAGATCATTCGGCGTCAGGTTGTAATAGTATTCAAGAGTTTTTGTCGTGAAGTTATAAACCGAGCGGGGAATCGCCGCCATGACAATAACTTTATTGACCGAAGCCTGGTTAAAACGTGAAGTCAAACAAACGACTGTCGAAGTCCCGGTTGCCCTGATGTATGAATCAACTTGTTTTCCACGTAGCTGAAGAAAATCAGAGAAATTTAAATCGAGTGGAACACTTGAAGTGTGCACGCTCAATCCGTTTTGAATGAAGTTATTTCCGCTGGTAAAGTCTGGAGATTTTGTCGTTCCGCCGTCAGTAGAGCTGGCGCTTTTTAAAGTCGTGCGCTTGTTTTTTGGGGATTGCATACACCCGGATAAAAATAATGTGAAAAAAATCACAATGAATGTGACCTTTTCAAATTTTTTTAAATGTGTTTTCAAATAATCCATTAATCCCACACAGTACTTCTCTTGAAGTTCTTAAATCTATTCGGTTTTTTACCGCCAAGCTTTTATTAATTTTAATTGTGTATAAGAAGAATAGGTTTTTAATTCCCACCTCTCTACATTTTCAAGCGGTTGCGCCCATTTCGAGAGGATTTATAGAGGAGGTTTATGCCCATTTTTAAAGGCGATTGAATCACTTGGGTAGGCAAATTCAAATTGAGGTTGAATGTAAAAATACCTGAGATTAGATTCTGAATCACAATCCCGAGCAAAAGACTCAAGAAAAAGGCATTTATACCCGATACTTTCAGAGGGTTAATCAAAACACATTTAAGGGAGAAGCCTTAACATGAGTACGAGATCAGTTTGCTTTTTCATTTTAGTGACTTTTTTCATCACCTCTGGAGTGTCTGCAGGTGAAAAGAAGTCTGTTGACCAGATGATCAATGCGCTTAAATTTGAAAAACTGCAGGCCGAAGCGATGATTAACAAAATGACCCAATCAGGAAGAATGAATCACGAAGAAGCTTCTCGTGCTAAACGCGAAATTGCCAGTGTTCAGGAAGAGAGCATTCATGAGATTAAAACTGAAGCACTGGATGAATTGAAATCATCCAACTCGCTCGCTACTAAGTAATTACTCTATTAATTCAAGTAAGGTGAGAAGCGCTTTATCAGAAAAGCGGTCTTTTAATTTTATCCTGTCCCCGGGAAATTGAAAAAGATGTGCACCAGATTTTGTTTTTGAAGCGTAGCCAATCGCCACCAGACCTTTAGGCTTTTCAGTAGTGCCACCACCGGGTCCTGCGATTCCTGAAATGGAAACAGCGTAATCAGTTTTTAAAAGTGCACGCGCCCCACGGGCCATCTCTGTAGCCGTTTCAATGCTGACAGCACCGAATTGATCGAGTGTTTCTTTTTTGACTCCCAAAACATTCTGTTTTACTGAGTTGTCATAGGAGACAATGGTGCCAAAAAAAACTTCGCTTGATCCGGGAAGGTCAGTAATCTTGGATGAAGCGAGACCTCCGGTGCAGGACTCAGCGAAAGCAAAAGTGCATTTCTTCTGGCGGGCCTTTTCAAAAACCAATTCACTTACTGGCTTATTTCCCCACTGCCAGACGTATTCATTGAGCGGTGTGGACTGGATATGCTCCTGGATTAATTTGTCTTTTTTAGCAAATTCTTTTTCGTCACCGTGGTAGCTGATGACGATGTCGATGCCGATAGTGTGGGGAAGAGAGCTCACTTTTCCGAAGGCCTCGAGCTCTTTCCACAAATTTGGACAAAGCTCGAAAAAGATTTTCTCTTCAGGAATTCCCTGAGTCCTTATGACACTCTGGCAGTTTGGCCGCAGTCGATCGGCGAAATATTTTTTTATGAGCGGATAGAATTCTACTTCGACCATTTCGGTGAATTCTCTCGGCACACCTGGGGCTGCCATGATGAGTTTTTTGTCAGAGGTGAAAAAACCTAGACCTGGGGCCAGTCCTTTCGGATTGGAGATCGCGATAAAATCCTCAGGGAAAAAATGATAGTGATTAGTTGCCGGTGTCCAAGTCCTGCCAAAACGCACGTAATTTTCCGTGATCACACTGGCGACATCCGCACGTTCAATTATATTTTTGTTGAAAAAAGCGGCGAGAGTATTTTTTGTTTTGTCATCCAATGTCGGACCAATTCCGCCACTGGTGATGACTATATCACTTTCGGCCATTGAGGCCTCGAGGGCCTGATTAATTTCTTCGGTATTATCGCGGATAAAACGCAGGCACTTGAAGGTGAGACCTTGTTTGAAGAGGTATTTAGTCAGCCATGTACCATTGAGATCAGTGGTTCTTCCATTTAAGATTTCATCGCCAATAACAATCATGGAAACAGAAAGAGAGTTTTGCATATTATCCCCGCAAGATTTGCTTATCTACTATGAATTCTGGCACAAATTGGTTAAACTTTACAGAAGCAATACTGAGACAATTTAATGACAAAAAAAATCCAATTCACCCTTGATTTCAATGAGGACGTTGAAGCCTATTTAGAGGCCCATTACCCGCAAATGCAGGATTACCGGATTTTAAATCAGGCCCTGGATGCACGTGGCGCCCAGAGAGGAAAAGTCCCTCGTTACACTTACAACGTCGAGTTAATCAATCAAGGTGAGCGTTTTGAGGCCCAACAAGAAACGTTTTCAGAACTTGGTGCTTTCAAAAATCCTCCTATTATCATTGGGGCCGGACCCGGTGGACTGTTTTGCGCCTTACGTTTGGCCGATTATGGAGTGCCTTCAATTGTCATTGAGCGTGGCGACCGCGCTCACAACCGCATGCTGCATATTTCGAAATTCTGGAGGTACGGAGAGTTCAATCCGGAAAACAATGTTTGTTATGGAGAAGGCGGGGCAGGCCTCTTTTCAGATGGAAAACTCATCACCAGAATTAAATCTCCTTTTGTTCAGTACGTAATGAACCGCTTCGTTGATTTCGGGGCCCCTCCTGAAACAGCGTATATTTCTAACCCACATTTGGGTTCAAATAAAATTAGAGCGCTCATCAATAAAATGACAGAGTACTTGACCAGTAAAGGCTGCGTTGTTCGCTACAATACCCGAGTGGATCGTTTGATCACTGAAGGAAATAAAGTTGTAGGTGTGGAGCTAAATAGCGGAGAGAAGCTTTATTCAAACTCTGTCGTCCTGGCCACCGGGCATTCGGCCAGTGAGATGTACACTCACCTTGAAAAACTTGGCGTGGAGATGAAGCAGAAAGACTTCGCCATCGGTGTGAGAATAGAGCATCCAAGAGAGCTGATTGACCAGATTCAGTACGGGAAATTCGCAGGTCTTGAGCTGGGGGCTGCCCGCTACCGTTTGAGTTACGAAGATCCAAAAAGTAAAAAAGGGACTTATAGTTTTTGTATGTGCCCGGGTGGATATGTTCTTTCATCAGGGACTGAGGCCAATGGGATTGTAGTCAATGGAATGAGTAACTACGCCAGAAACTCCCGCTGGTCGAACGCGGCACTGGTGGTCAGTGTGCGCGCCGGAGTGGATTTCTCGAGCGAGAAGCTGCTGGCCGGACTCGATTTTCAGCATGCGATCGAGCAGAAGGCCTTTAACGAATCCCGCGCCCGCGCTACAGGACGCGAGCTTCCTGCTCAGACATTAAAAGAGTTCATGAACAATTCACTCAACCCTTCGGCCGAGGGAATCAAGACCTCAACACCATCGGGAATTGTAAAAACACCCATCAGAGACGTTTTACCTCAATTTGTGACTAAACATTTAGAGAATGCTCTGGTAAAATTTGATGACAGCTTAAAAGGTTTTATTTCAGATAAAGCATTACTAATAGCCCCTGAAACCCGCACGTCAGCACCCGTGACGATTATGCGTAATAAAGAGACGATGGAGTCGACTTCGCACCAGGGCCTTTATCCATGTGGAGAAGGCGCAGGCCACGCCGGTGGTATCACCAGCGCAGCCGTTGACGGTGTGAAAATCGCAATGTCTCTTTTAAAAACAGAAAAAGGATTTGAGCCATGATTTTAAAGTCAAAAACGTTAGCGCTTTTTCTTTTAGCCATTTCATCGACGAGCTTTGCGGCCATTCCCGAATATAAAAAACCAGAGATCCTGGCCCGTGCCGATATTAAAAACGGCTACAATCTTCCAGATATGAGTTTTCTTTCAAACACATCTCCGGTTATCAATAACCGCGGTGATGTGAGTTTTAAGCTGATGTCATTTGCCGGAGAAAACAATCAAGGGATCTGGCTGAAGCGCGGAAGTGATGAGAGCGGAAAAATTGTCTACACCGCTCCCGATATGAGATTTCTTACTGACCCAAGTTTAAACGACGCCGGGAAAATCGCTTTCAATCTTTATGATGAAGGTGTGACTGATGGGGTTTTCGTTTTCGACACAGACAGCGGTGCTGTTGAACATGTACTGAAGCCGGAAAGCGATGAGATTGCTTACTACACATACTCGCAGGTTTTAACCAACGGAAAGATTTATTTTCGTGGAACAGACCAGGAAAACGTCCGCACGTTTTATCAATACGACGGTTCATTAAGGCCAATCATTGCCGAAGGCGTCTCAGCGTTCGGGCAAAAGTCTTCATACCTGTTTAAGCCGGTTATGAATGATACGGGTGCGATGTCTTTTAAAAGAAGAATCGGCGAGGCCGGGGAGTGGGATGAATCAAACGGTGATGAGATCCTGCTTTTGAAGCCAACATCATCTGGTGGATATGAATCAATCGTAGTGGCCCGCGACCGCGATATGGATCCTGATTCGGTATTCATGGGCTTTACGAACTCAAACAGTTTATCAAAAAATGGAATGGTGGCATTTACCGCTGTTCTTCAGGACAACTCAAAGGCGCTTATTCTCTACCGCGACGGGATTTTAAGAAACCTGGTGATCGAGAAGGCCGATGATATTTCTGAAATAGAATTGTTTTCACCAAAGGTTAATGACCAGGGGCAAGTCCTTTTCAGGGCAAAAGACCTGGAGGGTAAGCGCGGTTTATACGTGGCCGATATTTCGGGCATGAGAAGAATCATCGGAGAAGGTGACACGGTCATGACAGACCTTGGAGAAGGAAAGATTTTATCTAATCCTAACTTCCCTGGTTTTGGTGGCGAAGTTGATATGAACGATCATGGAGAGATTGTTTTTTACTGCCTGGTTGTGGGCTCAAAAGACAATAAGGAATGGGGTTCGGCAGTCTTCAAAATCTCGCCGCAAAAATAATTTATGCAATATTCTTCGAAAGACAAAATCGAAAAAAGTTACGAGGTGATCGTAATTGGTTCGGGCCTTGCGGGTATGACTCTCGCAAACAAAATGGCCAGAGACGGCCGCAGTGTACTTCTTTTGGAGTCACACAACAAGCTCGGCGGTTTCGCCACCTGGTTTAAGAGAAAAGACGGCTCGCATATTTTCGACGTCTCTCTTCACGGTTTCCCGGTAGGAATGATCAAGACCTGCAGGAAGTACTGGAGCAAGGATATCGCAGATCGCATCCACCAGCTAAAATCTGTCCGTTACATCAATCCACAATTCGATGTGGAAACTGATTTCACAAAAGAGCATTTCATAAAAGTTCTGATTGAGAAATTCGGAGTGACTGAGGCCACTGTTGTAGGCTTCTTTGATGAACTGGCCAATATGAATTTCTACGACAATTCAAAGATGACTAACGGAGAGTTGTTCGAAAAATACTTTCCAGGAAGAACTGATATCACTCGCTTTCTGCTGGAGCCGATCGTCTATGCCAATGGTTCCAATTTAGAAGACCCTGCAATTAGTTATGGGATCGTTTTCTCAAACTTCATGAGTAAAGGTGTTTATATTTTTCAGGGTGGAACAGACACGATGATCGGTCTCATGAAAGAAGAGATGCTGAAGAATGGTGTTGATATTCAACTCCAGGCCAAGGTTGATCGCATTTTGATTGAAAACAAAAAAGCAGTAGGTGTCGAAATCAAAGGGCACAAGATATATTCGAAATCCGTTGTGTCTAATTCAAATTTAAAAAGCACCGTTCACAAAATGGCCGGAGATGAACATTTTTCTCCTGAATTCGTGAAAAAAACTGATAGCGTGAGACTCAATACATCCTCATGTCAGGTTTACATGGGGCTAAAAGCGGGTGAGAGCATTCCTTTCATTGGCGATCTTATTTTCACTTCAGAGGATAAGGATTTTTCAACTGACCTGATTCTTTCTCCGAAAGTCGGAAGCCAGACCTTCTCGTTGTATTACCCGGAAATGCGTCCGCACCTGGAGCCGAAGTACGCGATTGTTTCGAGTTCAAACGCCCGCTATGAAGACTGGAAGAATCTTTCTGAAGAAGAATACGAAAAGCAAAAGGCCTATTTAATCGAGCGCGCTTTATCGGGACTCGAAAAAATTGTACCAGGCATTCGTGCAAAGATCGATTACGTCGATGCGGCCACTCCGCTGACTGTTGAGCGCTATACACTCCATGAAAGAGGCGCAAGTTTTGGAACAAAATTCGAAGGCCTTGAGGTCTCAATGAATATGCACAAAGAACTGCCTGGGTTATTCCACGCGGGCTCGGTTGGGATTATCATGTCGGGGTGGTTAGGAGCTGCCAACTACGGAGTCATTGTGGCCCACGAAGTTGACAACTATTTAACGAAGCTCGAAAAAAATTAAATTATCTGCAATATAAAACTGTCGTCCAATTTCCTTTGTAGTCTTTTGGGAGTTCGACTAAAAGAGCGTGAACAGTTCTGCCGTGAATTTCAAAACGGTGTTCGCCTTCCCATCTGATTCTGCCATCACCACTAAAAGCATTGAGATAGTAAAAATTGTTGATGATGTTTCCATTTGCAACGATCTGTCCCGGGAATAATCTCATGTATCCTTTTGTCTCCCACGCACCATTTGGGTTTTGAGCGCGAGTGGCGATAAAGACATCCTGGTAACAATTATTTTGCAGATAAAGATGAACTACGTGTGGGTGATTTTCTTCTGAAGAAGTTAGATATGATTCAATTGTTCCAGTTTCTGCTGTTGCGATATTGATCGATAAAAAAGTGAATAGGGTGGCGAGTAATTTCATAAAACCTCCATGCTTATAAAGAGTCTCTGTATAAAAATGTAGGAGAGAGGGAAGGATATGAAAACTTAAAAATAGAGTTAGATTAATGGGCCATTACTATTATTAGGAGTTTGTATGAATTTATTTAGGTCATGCCTAGTGTTAATTTTGCTTTGTTGAAGTGTCTATTTGATTCATCTCGTCAGCGCATTTTCCCCCTATATTCTTTCCAAAATCAGCACTCTCAGGATAAAATTCAGGCTCTTTTTACGAGGGAGAATTATGGATTTTGCAAATCAAACTGTCATTGTTACCGGTGGGACCAGAGGTATTGGTCGCGGTATTACAGAAGCTTTTTTAAAAAGAGGAGCGAGTGTTATTGCTACTTATGCTGGCAATGACCAGGCCGCGGCCAAAATGAAAGAAGAAAACGCTGTGTTCGCAGATAAGCTGCAAGTAAAAAAATGTGACGTTCGCGACGAAAATGCAGTGATTGAATTTTTTAATTATGTTGAAAATAATTTTCCAAAAATTGAAGTACTGGTAAATAACTCAGGAATCAGAAAGGATCAATTGACAGCAACTATGTCACTGGCCGAATGGAATGATGTTATAAGCACTAATCTCACTGGGACTTTCTTGATGAGTAAACACGCCGTTTTACAGTTTATGAAAAATCGCTACGGAAGAATTGTGAATATGTCTTCAATCGGTGGATCTCTTGGTCTTCCTGGCCAGGCAAATTACGCGGCCTCAAAAGCTGGGCAAGTGGCCATTTCAAAATCTTTATCTAAAGAAGTCGCAAAACGCGGGATCACCGTTAATAATGTTTGTCCTGGTTTCATTGACACAGAACTATTAGCAGACCTCCCAGAAGAGCAGAGAAAGGAATACATGAAAGAGGTGCCAATGAAGCGATTTGGAAAAGTCGAAGAAGTCGCAAGCGCTGTTTTGTTTCTGGCGAGTAAAGAAGCAAGCTACATCACAGGAGCGAGTCTCGAAATTTCTGGGGGACTCTAAAATGTACCCGGCAATAACGGAACTTATCCCGCAAAGACCACCATTTCTTTTTGTCGATAAAATCATTGATCAAAAAGAAAACAGCATCAAGACCTCATTAAAACTTACAGGTGAAGAAGATTTTTTTAAGGGGCATTTTCCTGGAAACCCAATTATGCCAGGAGTGCTTTTACAAGAAGCTCTTTTTCAAACAGGTGCGGCCCTAATGGCCGGACGTGCAGGGGGAGGGCTCGGCGTTGTGACGAGAGTTCAGAATGCGAAATTTAAAAATATGGTTCGTCCTGGCGACGAACTGGAAATGGAAGTTGAATTGACTGAATCAATTTCCAACGCTCATTATATGAAAGGCACAACCAAAGTTGCCGGGAAAACGGTTCTGGTTATTGAGTTTGCAGTCGCAAGCGTCTAATAAGGAAATACAATGCAGAGTTTTTTAAACCTAGAAGGCAAAACATTTTTAATCACCGGTGTTGCTAACAAAAAATCAGTAGCGTACTTTTCGGCGAAAACACTTTTAGATAACGGTGCTGATTTGATTTTTACTGTTCAGAATACTGAGGCCAAAGAAAAGGTGGAGAAACTTTTTCCCGGAAAAAAGATCTACTTGCTTGATGTCGAAAATGCCGAGAGTATCGCAGAGCTGGGCAAGAGTTTAAAAGACAACCAGGTGACTCTTCACGGGTTTCTGCACTCGATCGCTTTTGCCAATTACTCGGAAGGAATGAAGCCTTTTCACGAGACAAAACTTGCGGACTACCTTCAGGCCTCAAATATTTCGTGTTTCTCACTTGTGGCGATGGCCAATACCCTGAAGCCGGTTTTTCACCCGGAAGCTTCTGTGGTGACGATTTCTATTTCCAGCACCCGCGCCACTAACTATGGGTACATGGGGCCGATTAAGGCTTCACTTGATGCTACAGTGGCCTATCTGGCAAAATCATTCTCAGCTGATTCAAAAGTTCGCTTTAATGCCGTTTGCTCTGGCCCGCTTAAAACTTCTGCTTCAGCAGGGATACCTGGTTATATTGACAATTATCTTTATGCTGAACAACTAACCATGAGGCATACGGCGCTTGAGACTCAGGAAGTGGCAAACTCTGTGGCCTTCTTATTAAGTCCAGCCTCCAGCGGAATCAATGCCACAGGCATGCTGGTGGATGCGGGGATGAGCGCTAATTACTTTGATGAAAAAGTGGTGGAAGCTTACGCTAAAAGAACCTAAGTCTTTCTTAGAATGAAAATCATGAAAAGCAGATAGATCCCGATTGCGGCGATAATGAAAGTCAGCAGGTTTTCATTCTGCTCATTCTGCGCTTCCAGGCTTTCCTGGTAATACTTAGCGATGACTTTCATTTCAGGTGCGATGTTCTCGTCTTTTAAATCTCTCAAAATCAAATCCAGTTCTTTGACTCTTTTGTGGATCGTACTCAAATGATCTGAAAAGAGCTGCAGCTCTGGACTCGGCTCAACAGCATAGTTAATAAGCTGGCCTAAAATCTTCTGGTCTTCTAATAAACGCATTTCATTTTCTTTATGTGAGAAAGAAATGTACATGTAAGCGTCCAGGATGCACTCGCGGTAGAAATCCCTTTTATCCAACACGTATTTTATGTTCTTTTTTTCCAATTCATTGTAGGCCGGCATCAGGGAATAAACGGCCTTTCTCAATTCATTTTCGGCCACTTGAAAAGCGGCAAGCTGCTTTTGTCTTTTCTCAAAATGCGTCCTGATTTTTTCCACAGAGGATTTCAATTCAGGAGTGTTCTTGTTGATGTCGCTAATCAACTCCAGCAATTCCTTGATTCGTATCTCTTCATCCTTCAGCTCGGCCAGGTCCGCATTCAAATTCTTTCTCAGATAAAAGGCGGTATTGGAAACCTGATGATCGATCGAACGGAGTTCATCGAAATCAAAACGCAACACATTCCTACCGGTAGCTATCTGGGTGAGGTTTTTATAGAAGAGTACACCACTGATAAGAGTGATGAGCATGGTGGACAAAATGAATATCTTCAGTCGCATAGGGGAATGATGCCTGAGTTCACTGATTTTTGGGAGACTATTCGGATTCCGGATCAATTTTCTTTAGTACTTTGTTTAAGTGCTACAAATTGTGGGCACTTTTAAAGGTGAGTAACCCGACTTAAATATTTAGAAATAAAACGGTCAAGTTTTATCTAGGGACCTCCGAAGAGCGTATATACAATGTCACGTAGTGGATGGGGCCATTATATGAAATTAAAAATTTTATCTACGCTCACATTATTTCTCCTGAGTTCTCTGGCCTTTGGTCAGGAGGATTTCAACTACCTGAAGCTCTCGGATGATTTTTCTCAGGCGTTGGCCAGGAATAACACTACCATTGGCGGAGAGGCCGATCTATATCAGCAGATCGCCAATGAGTTTCATTTAGAATATGAAAACATCGGTAAGCGCGAAGCTCTAAGAGTCCTGGCAGGAAATGGTCTTTCGGTAACGGGTGGTCTCAACAGCATCGGCTTTTCTTACAAAAGACCCTTTGTAAATTTCGGTGTCAGTTTAGACAGGAATTTAGCTCCTGATTTATTCGATGATAAACGTTGGATTGTTACAGACACATTTACTGTTGATATCGATGCTTCAAGAGTGCTGGGAAACCTGCGCGACCAAGGTGCCATCGATATGACTGAAGAGAACCTGGCCGCATTTGCGGGGATTGTCTTCAAAAGAAAATTTATCTGGGTTCACTATGCGGCCTCATATAATGACGGACTAATGGGCCACTTTGAAAAGCTCTTCATGCCATTTAGTGCTCTCTCATTTAACAATGTCGCTAAATTAGATCCGAACGAGATGATTTTTAAAGAAGATTCGATTTCGGTGAAGGCCGGAGGATTGGTTTCAGCTCCGCTTTATACAGGTGTAACCGGAATGGCCGGAGTCCTGGCGAAGTTTGAAAAACTGACTCGTGTGGAAGTGGTTTCCCTTGGAAACTCTAACCTGCAGATTACTTCGGAAAAAACCAAAGTGGCCACGGCGGGAGTAAGCCTTGCCATCCAGGCCGACTTTCTTAAAATTTTAAGAATGACATTACTTTCTTACGACTTCAGCTATGAGATGCAGTCGAGCTACAAAATTTACCTGAATGTGGCACAGAACAGTTTAAAAGAGATGGATGAGGCTGGCCCGGTAGCGATGGAAATTAAAGAAGTACTTAAAAACCGCGAAGGGGACCTGGATATCCTTGCACCTTATGTGATCTCTGAGGAAAAAAGAATTTCACAAACCGTGGCACACAAGTACAACTTTCTTTTAATCGGCGGTCAAAAGAGTTCAAAGACCCAGCAGATTGAAATCACCAAAGATGGAAAAGTGAAGAATTTCTTCCGTCACTATTACGAAAAAATCAAATACACAGAAAGCCTGATGTCGAGAATCTTCGCCAGCGTGATCTATGCCATCACCAATACAGATATTACCGCTACTAAAATGGCAAGTGACACGAAAAAAGTGACAATTGAATACGACAGTGAAAAGAACCTGCTTGAATCCCGTGGCGATTTATATATCGGTGAGAAAAAATCAGGGGAGCAAAAACTCTCGATGACTTTCCAGTCGGATTTTAAAACCCAAAGAACGTCTGGTTCATCAGGGAAAAAATACCGCGAGCGCGCGAAATTTATCCTGGAGCGCTTTTCAGGAGTAGACCCAGCGGCACTTAAAATGATCACGGCCGAAGTGCTGGTGGCCCCGTTTCATATTGAAGGGAAATACCAGGTGAACATCGACGGGATCCGCCACTTAAACAGCTTGAGCGTGGGAACTGTTTTTGACCATTTCGATGGGCTTTGTAATGAGTACCCGAAAACAAGTTTCTTAAATTTAAGAAACCTATTTGATAACTGTAGAAGCTCTCTGCAGAATAATTATGTGGATTACTATAAAGATCTGACCCACGATAAAGTGTCTGCGGATGATATTGAAAAGTGCGAGAAAAAAGCGCTGAAGTACTTGTTCTTTCCAAGCAAGAAGCGCGCTTTTATTAAGTCGTGTCTTTCTGAGATCAATAAACTGCCGGCAAGCGAGTGGGTGAATGTTCCGCTTTGGCCGCTTAAAAATCTATCGACTGGTATCGTGAACAACTCTTATAGCAAAGTTCACTTCTTCAATCTCTTTGGAGTGCAGAACGTCTTCTTCTTCGGGTCATTCAATGCGGTGACTGCGCAAGGTGGAGCTTTCACAACTTCTTTCCATGAAGGGGCGTTTAAAGGGTTGGGAGCAGTTGATCACTATATGCGCACAGAGAATCTTCGCGCGCCATCTTCGGTAGTAGTGGATCAGTAGTTTTTAGAGAATAGTTTATCCAGGCCCTGTTCAATTGAATATTTCGGTTTAAACCCTAAATCGCGCTCTAAATTGTGATGGCTGTAATAATGTGATTTTCCCAACTGAAGGGCCACAAATCTGGTCATTGGAGGGTGAATATCAAATTTACCAATCAGCCTTAAAACCATCTCAATCATAAAACCGATAAAGTAAGCGAGCTTAAATGGAATCTTTTTTGTAAGAGGCTTAAGCCCTGAGCGCACCAAAAGCTCATTGGTGAATTCCCAAAGTTTGATTGGGCCTTGACCTAAAAAATAGGCCTTGCCGGCAATAGGAGATTCTGGAGAGAGGTTTTCCAGGGCCATCACATGAACCATTGAAGCGTTTTCAACATAGGTCACATCAACCAGGTTCTCACCGTCACCGACAATTTTTAACCTACCGGCCTTTGCCGCCTCAACTACACGTGGAACCAGATTCATGTCTCCAGGTCCAAAAATCAAATGAGGTCTGATAGCGACAGTGCTAAAGTGAGCGCTGTTTGCCATCAACATCATCTTCTCCGCCATCGCCTTGGTTTCAGCGTACATTGAAAGATAGCGTTCAGGGTATTCAGTAGATTCATCCACTCCGCAAAGGCTTTCGTTACCAAAGGCCACGCTCGGAGTACTGGTGTAAACGCATTTTGAAATGTGATGCTTTTTACAGGCGCGGATAATGTTTTCCGTTCCTGTCACATTTGTTTTGTAAAAGTCGCTGTAATGCCCCCACATCCCTACCATCGAAGCGGTGTGAATGACAGCATCCATGCCAGAGAGTGCGGCTTCCACGTCTTCATAACAGGCGAGATCGCCCTGTTTTTGAATTACGCCCAGCTCATCCAGGTTTTTATATTTGCTTCTGGAAAAACTATAGATCTCATACTTGCCCTGGGCCTGCAGGTCCCTGACGATATAACTTCCCAAAAAACCACCGGCACCGGTGACTAAGACTTTAGTTAATTTCATGGGACTCGATCTCTTCTTTGAGTTTTGTGCGGTCAATTTTTATATTGTGACGGACATCAACCGGGAAGTGTTTACTTAGATAAACCTTCTGGATGCTGGCCGTATGAGGGAATTTTTTAGAAAGAGATAAAAGCTCACTTTCAAAAATAGAACGCTCTTTGCCGGATAAAAACTGGCCGTCTTTTCTTTCAATCACGATCGCTGGGGTTTGTTTTCCCAGCTCTCCCAACCCAACCAGGGCCGATCTTCTGACCGCCGGGTGCTTGTTGAAAATGGCTTCACAGGAAATGGGAGTCATCAGCCCTTCAGCAGTTTCCACTCTATGGGCCTTTCTTCCTAAAAACCAAATCTGTCCGTCGGTATCGATAAAGCCGATATCACCCATGCGATGCCAGAGTGAATCACCGTCGTAAATTTTCGCCTCACGGGTTTTTTCGGGAAGATCTAAATACTCTTTCGTCACAGTCGGACCTTTGACGATGATTTCACCGATCTCATTAGGAGAGAGTTCTTTGATGTCTGAGATTTTTTCAATGGCGGCTTCGGTGATCTTGATGATTTTCACCACACTTCCCGGAACCACTTTTCCAATACAAGTGCCTTTTCCATTCTCAGTTAAATGAGCAGTGGTCTTTAAAATAAAATCACCGCTGATGTTGCTGACAGGAAGAGCTTCAGTCGCACCATACGGAGTGTAGGTCGTCCCGTTTGGAAGGAGACCTTTGAATTTTCTGTGGATCATCACTGATACCGGAGCACCGAACATCACCACGTACTTCACACTTGGAAGAGTTAGCCCTTTTTCCAGGCAATAGTCAGCGACACGCTCCCAGATAGCGGGAGAGCCGGCGACGAAAGTTGGTTTGTTATCAATTATATTTTGATAGAGCTTGGCCGGGTCACAGCTTCCCGGTTTACTCGGGTCCATGTCCGGAATACAGCTGGTCATTCCCATTGCCACTGTAAAAAGTGAGAAGAGCGGGAAGCCTGGAAGGTCGATATCGTTTTCAGTAAGCCCATAGAGTTCTTTTAAGATTGTTGTCTGCTGGTCAAAAATAAAATGCGAGTACACAACACCTTTAGGTGACCCCGTCCCACCGGAAGTAAACAAGATGGCCGCCGTGTCGGTTGGGGCGAAGACTTCACTTTTAAAAGTCTGAACCTTCACTTCCTTCATTCTCGCAATCGATTGCATCTTTCCCCAGGTGCGCTTGCCGTTGGTGACATTGAACTTCACCGACTTGAAGGCCTTCCTGAAAATCATGCGGGCGATATGAACTTCCGATTCCGCGATTAAAGCGACGGGAGCGCAGTCCTTGATACAAGTCAGAAGATTTTTTCTCCCCATCCCGGGGTCGATAAAAACCGGGACAACTCCCAGCTTAAAAAGAGCGAAAGTCATGGCAGAAAAATCCAGGCCCGGACGCAAAAAGAGCAGAGTGCGGTCGCCTTTTTTAAGCCCCATTTTTGAAAGGGAGGTGGCGAATTTATTCGACCTGATGTCTAGTTCCCTGAAAGTTAGACTCTCATAATCGTAGCGCTTGGTTTTTTTATTGAACCTGGGAAAGACCACCGCTTTTTTATCGGGGAATTTCTTGGCGTTTTCAGTTAGGCGATGGGCAATGTTCATAATTAATTCTTTAAAAAAGTTTCAATCTCAGAAATCACTTCATGGGTTTTGTCTTCCACCAGGTAGTGTCCGGCATCCGGGTAATTTTTCACCTTGGCATTCGGAAAAAAATCCAGCCAGCGCTTCTGGAAATTCATGGTGAAGCAGAAATCTTTTTCACCCCACAATAGCAGCACCGGAACTTTCAGGTTTTTGAGTTTATCTTCAATGCCTGCCAGTGTCTGGTAAGTCGGGTGCACTTCATCCATCGGAATGTCGCGGACAAATTTCGCAGTCGCGATTCGTGATTCAAAGTTGTCGTAAGGAAGGACAAATCCCTTTTTTACTAAAGGAGAGAGTTTTTTAGTAACTGCCATTGTCGTTGCAGGACCGGCAAATCCATTAAAAGTCCTGATGAACCATTCGCCCACCGGATTTCTAAGGATGTTAATTCTCATTGGGATTTCAAGGGACCTGAAGGCCGCTGTATTCATCACCACCATCTTTTTGATCAGCTCTGGATGGGCTGTCGCTACACCCATACCAATAGCACC
Organism: Bacteriovorax sp.; assembly: GCA_040377165.1. Classification (GTDB taxonomy): domain Bacteria; phylum Bdellovibrionota; class Bacteriovoracia; order Bacteriovoracales; family Bacteriovoracaceae; genus Bacteriovorax. The sequence continues at coordinate 10,893 of JBEIPI010000002.1, read as the reverse complement.
GCCCCAGTCATGGACCACAAGGGTTATGTCCTTAAGGTTTAATTCTTTGATCAAAGCGATTGTGTTCTCGATGTGATTTTTTAAAGTGTACTCATAGTCCTGTGGTTTTGAAGAAAGCCCACAGCCGATATGATCAGGAACGACTACACGGTAATTTTTTGAGAAGTGCTTAGCTAAATTGCGATAGAAAAACGACCAGGTCGGGTTTCCATGAAGCATAAGGATCGCTTCTCCTTGACCTTCATCCACATAGTGAAGCTTTTCTTTTTTTACTTCGAAAAAATGAGGAGAAAAAGGATATTCTGTTTTTAGTTCGTTAGGGATAATCACCATTTCACTCCTAGCATAATGCTCGATAAACCTGAGCCGATTCCCAGAAGGGCGACGCGGTCATTTTTCTGAAGCAGCTTTTCTTCATGGGCCATCATCAAAGTGATGGGAAGAGCACTTGATCCAGTGTTGCCTAAAAAAGGATAGGTCTTATATGTTTTTGTCTGATTCAATTCCAATGATTCAAGCGAGAGTTTTTCATGGGCCGATCCGACCTGATGAGTGAGAACGAAATCCACATCACTGCGCTCCCATGAAAGGTTCTTGCGGAATTCCTGCCAGGTGGCCTGGCCAAGAGCGATTCCATATTTTAGCAACTCTTCTGAGTCTGTTTCCATGACCAATGAATGAGTGTTCCCATCTCCACGGCAAAGATGATTAGCACTCGAGTCCGTCATTACAGCTCCGCCTAAAACTTGAGGAGAATCAGGTGAGAGAGACTTGTGCGAGATCATAACCGCTGTCGCTGCTGAACCAATGGTCAGGTTGGCGATATATTTTTTAATATTTTTTCTATCAATTTTTGGGTTACTTAAAAGTTCATTAATGGTGCTTTCTAATAAAGGCCCACCATTTTCTCCTGAGACAATAAGCGCTGATTTAATTTGCCCTGATTCAATCATATTCCCCGCAACGACGATCGCATTGATGACGCCTAAGCAGGCATTGGATAAATCAAAGATCATCGCTTTTGGCGAAAGCCCAAGATTGGCGTGAACCACTGAAGCGGTTGCCGGCTCTAAAAAATCGCGGCAAACAGAGGCGTGGATCAGTAGGTCCACATCTTCTTTTTTGATTTTAGATTTCTCTAAACACTTTTTGGCAGCAGCTGTTGAAAGATCACTGGGCTTAGTTCCCGGACTCCATTGTCTTCTGGCCGCAATTCCGGTCATGAGTTCCAGGCGACCTTCCGGAAGTTTTAATTTTTCATAAAGGGGAGCAAGTCTTGTTTCAACATCTACCGAAGTGACGACGTTGTCGGAGAGATCATAAGCGAAACTCTCAATGACGATATTGTTAAATTTCATTTTAAGTCTCCTTGCAGGACATGGAGATTGGCCATGGAAATGCCCGAGAGCATAGAGCCCACGATTCCTAAAAAGCCCTGATCAGTCCCACAGATGTAGAGACCTTGAATAGGAGTTTTTCCATTTCTTGATTTATCTGTTGAGCCGTAGACCGTTCCTTCAAAGTGCTGAGTATAGCGCTTGATGGTTGTGGGAGAAAAAATATCTTTGAATAAAACCTGATAGTCGGATTTTAAACCGCATTTTTTTAAAATTTCTACAGCGTTTTGGAAAACCACTTCTTTTTGGTCTCTATAAAGAGTTTTATCTTCAGAGGATTTTAAATCATTCCAAAGATCGAAGTTGGCAATATTGGTGACACGCAGGACACCTTCAGGATAATCATCCTGATAATTTTCATATTTAAAATTGTTGGGAAAACAGACCACGGCGCTTTCGCGGTCAAAAAGAGTCTGCGGCTTTTGATAGAGATACTCAGGACGGTTATTGTAAAAAATAATCGTGGCATCAATTCCTAAATCGCGCGGTTTTTTATCCGTCATTAAAATGCTTTCGCAAAATGAGAGTTTTCCCACCGCCGGATGATTTAAATTTTCAAACTCACTGACCACTCCATAAGTTTCAGGAAGCCCCATAGAAGATAAAATCTGATCGCATTCGATGATTTCGTTGTGATTGATTTCTACACCTGTGACTTTTCCGTTGTGGCTGATGATTCTAGTGACTTCAGACCTAAACTGAAGTTCACCACCGGCATCACTTAATTTTTTAAGCAAAATATCAATAATGGTACGGACCCCGCCTTCAGGGCGAGAGAATCCTTCGAGAAAAATACTCTTAAACATAATAACGAACTGAGAGAAGTCCATGTCATTTTCCCACGCACTTCCGTAGATCAAAAGAGGACAAAAGATCATTTCAATGAGGGAGTCATCTTTAATGAAATTTCTCACCACGGTTTTGGCCATGATGGTTTCATTGTTGAGATTGACTTCATCAAAGGCCTTAATGTGTTCAAGCAAACGGATAAACCCATCCACCTCAGAAGGATAATTTTTATTAACTTCTTCAATCAGAGTAGCGATCTCGTTTGTAAATGAGAGCGTTTTATCCGGAAACTGGATCAGAGAATAATTTTGCGGAGAAAGTTTAAATTCTTCATAGGGGATACGCAGCTGTTTCATTAGCTTGTTAAACGGCTTCCCGCGGTCTGCAGGACTGACAAAATTTGTCAGAGCGTGCAGACCTACGTCGAATTTTCTTTTGCCGCGGGCATAATAAGAATTGAGCCCACCGCTGATGGTGTGTTTTTCTAAAACCAGTACTTTTTTATTGTACATGGCGAGGCGGATTCCGGCCGCAAGGCCTGACATTCCCGCCCCAATGACAACACAATCAACTTTTTTGTTCATTACTGATTGAACTTCGGAGCAAGATACTCAACACATGATTGCATGCTTGCAAGACGTGGGTAATCTTCTTGAGGAACTTCAATCTTATGGCGCTTTTTAAGTTCCATAACGATATCTAAGAAGTCCATTGAATCAAGATCAAGTTGCTCTCTTAGAGCTACATCATCTTTAATTCCTGTTACATCGTCATCAAGAGCGATGTCAGCGATAATGTCTAAAACTTTTGTACGTACTTCTGCATTTGTTAGCATAATAAATTCTCCTTATGAGTACTTCTTAATTATTAAAGTTGAGTTAATTCCTAACATCCCAAATGAGTTGTTAAGAATGATTTTTACATCGTGAGCGACTTTTTCTCCGTTAACCAGATTCGGAATCGCGCACTCTGGGTCTAGTTTTTCAATTTTTTTGCATGGATGAACATACCCGTCAGTAAACGATGGAAGATTTCCTGCAAGCTCCAGTGCTCCGGCCGCTCCCATGGCATGCCCAATAAATCCTTTCGTGGCATTTACATAAGTCGTTTTACAATCGCCAAATAAACCAGCAACGGCCTGGCATTCCTGAATGTCACCTTGAGTTGTCCCTGTCGCATGCATGTTGACGATATCGACTTCTTCTGGCCCGATACCAGCTTTTTTCATAGCAAGCCTCATGCACTCAATTTGTCTTTCGGTATTTGGCAAAACGAAATCGGTAGCATCACTATTAGAATGGTATCCAATAATTTCTCCGTAAATTTTCGCATTTCTTTTTTTCGCATCTGAGAGTCTTTCAAGTACGTAAACGGCCCCACCTTCAGAGACAACAATCCCATTTCTCTCAATGTCCATTGGACGAGTGGCCAGTGCCGGGTCTTCATGGTGCCCAAGGGCCCCCTGTGCTTTAAAAGCAGCAAAGATTCCAAAAGTTTCTGTCGATTCACTAATTCCACCAGCAAAAGCAACATCCACTTCATCGAGCAGTAACTGCTGAGCACCTTGAATAATTCCCAAGTTCCCAGCGGCACAAGCAGCACCGATAGTGTAGTGAGGGCCAGTGATCCCAAGATTTAATGTAACTTCGCCAGCTGGGTTGTTGGCAACAGTTCTCGGGTTGTGGTGGTGAGACCAAAACGACACGTCTTTGTTATGTGTATTATAAAGATCATGAATTTCATTTTCTGTTTCAACATTTCCGTGTTCCGTAATACCTAAGTACACACCAACACGGGCCTTATCAGTTTTGTCCCAATCCACACCTGAATCAATCAGCGCTTCTTTGGTTGCATAAACAGAAATTGCTCCAGCGCGGGTTCCGCGTTTTCTCATTTTTTTCGATTGGTGTTTGGTTTCATCAAATTTACAAAGGCCCGCGGCCACGACACCCATGTGGCGAATTTCAGTGTGAACTATACCACTTCTTCCATTTAGAAGTCCTTCGCGAAGTTCAGCTAGGTTGTTTCCCAGAGGGGAAGTGAGCCCAATTCCTGTAATGACGATTCTTTGGTTATCGTTTTTCATAAATACCCTTAAAATTATTTTTAAATTTTTCTGTTAAGTTCATAGTGATATCAGAAAGTGGGGCAGCGGTGCTGGCCAGTAGATCAAGTGCTTTTGGCAGGCGCTTAATCATGGCCTCGTACTGTGCTTCGTATTCAGCGCGGGTTTTATTCTGGGCCATCGTGATAACAAAATTCATCACTGATTCAGCAATTTCACAAGTTGTAATAATCGACTGCATTCTTTTTTTGCGACCGGCGAATTCAGGGGACTCTGATTTTTCTAAAACTCTCTGGGCCATTCTTTTAAAGTCGGCCACCACTTCTTCTTCACGCTTTCTAAAAACGCTGGCGACAATGCTCAGTGAATCTTCTTTTGCCGAATGAAGTTTTGCTTTGGTGCCCGGGTTATCGCGGTCTCCAGTTGTTTCAATGGCCCCAAAGTGATTGAGAGTTTTAAGTGAAAGTGAAACTGCACTTTGTGAAAGATTTAAAGTTTGTTCGATTTCTTCAGAGGTCAGAGGTTTTTTAGCGAGAATGAGTAGACCAAAAACACTGCCATCAATTCGCTTAAAACCAATTCTTGAAAAAAAGATTTCAAAACTTGGGAGCTCTTTTAAAATGTCTGGCTCAACAATTCCTGGATTTATATTCATAAGGTACCTAAACAAGCCGCGATCTCATTGATATTTTTAAGTTATTATAAAAATATAATATATAAAATATTTGCGATTCTAGGTCTTTTTGTCCAGAACAATTTGGTAAAAGAAGTGTGAGTGAATTTGTGTCTGCGTTATTTTTGACAAAAAAAAAGCACCCTGGAAGGGTGCTTTTATTAAATCATTTCTTTTTGTTTGTTTAGCCGTCGTATTCTTCAACATCTGACACATCAGAGGAGTCGCTTTCGTCAATGATTACTGGTGGAGTTCCAGTTGATCCTGTAGGCGGAACAAATGTCTCGCTGTCAGACTCAGGAAAAACCATTTCATCGTCTTGAGCGTGTGCGTAAGATAGAGAAAGAATATTGAATAGGACCAGCGCTAATAAAAGACATTTAGTTTTCATAAATAAGAGCCTCCACAAAAGCCTATGAAGTAAGTATAGCATTGTCGTTGCCCGGGTGGTAGGAGAAAATAGTGCAACAAATTTATGGCAATAGGCTAAAAAGTGTTGATTTTCTTTGAAAGTTTCTTAAAAATTTAGACTAAGATAGTTAATTATTACGTAAATCATAAAATGAAGGGGCCTTATGGGCGGATTTAAAGACGACTTGGATGAAATGGACGATGAGCTGGATCTGGACGGAGACGAAGGTGGGGATGATGAGTTTTCATTCGACGACGACGAAGAAGGCAAAGGCAGCAAGAAAGGCAAGTCAGAGTCAGGTGGTTTTAACCGCGAAAGCTACTACGTTTACAAAGATAAACTAGTTCAGCTTTCAGGAACAATCAGACCGAAAGAAAGATCGAAGGAAGGAAAAGTTGTGTCTTTGGATTTCAAGACAGACGATAAAATCTATTCGGTAGTGATGGATGACATGGGTAAGAAGCTAACCACTTCATGCTTCCAGGAGCTTTTGGTTACTGGCCTTGTAAGCAAAATCTCTGAAAAGGAATACACTATTTCGATTAAAACTTATATCTAAACGACCTGAAGTCGTGGAAGTTGGGTCTTGTGTCCTCGTGGGACAAGGCCCAATAACTAAGATTGCCGCTTTTTTCTTTTATAACGCCTGTGATCCCCGCTGAAAGCTCATTGCCATCAAAGAACCCATCAGGAAATTTCTTTTTATCAATCTCAACAATCAGATGGAACACTTCCAGGCTGGCGAGGATGTCTATTTTAACCGCATCGATTCTTGCGTACTCTGTGAGAGAGTCGCCTTTTTTCACAAAATAAAAAGCGTTCCATTCAAACTCAGGTGAGAAGTTGAATTCAACATAACTGTCTTTTTGGTTTTTAATAAAGAGCTCAAAACACGTTTTCTCCCATAATTTAATCACGCGTGCGTGGTTAGGGCTGTCCTTGCCCAGGTCAATGGAAGAGAGGTTGCCGGTCAGTTTATAGCTTATAAAGATCGAATCCTGATTGGTGTTAAGCTCGCTATCAATTGAAACCGCTGGAGCGCTGGTTGGGTTGTAAGGGATGAGAGAAAATTTTGCCATAATTATTTCCGATCTAAAAAGTAGCTTATTCGAACTCACTTTTGTCTAAGGTGATCCGAGAAGATTACTATGAAATGTCGATATTTTATAACATTTTTATTTTCTTTTATTTTGAGCTTTAGCGCACAAGCGGAGAATTTTGAAAGTTATAATCCACAACTCATTCCTGGTGTGCCAGTCAAACCGTTGGATGCGGCCGTGATCGATGCGCGCAAAGATCAATTGCTGGATATGCTCAAAGAAGCGGCCAAAAAAAGCAAGTCGACACCGGAGTATATGTTCGAAGAAAAATCCACCAGAGTGGCCGGCTGTTCCCATTGCCCGCGCTATTTTGAACTGACAGATTCGGTGAATAAAGTTTTAGAGGAGTTGAAAAAGACACCAAATGTGGAAGTGGATGAGGAAGTTCCTTTGAGTATTAACCGCCTGCGTTTTCTCTTTTATATGGTTCAAAGCCGCGAGGCCAATGGTGTAGTCAGATGCCAGCGATTCATGGACACCACTGAAGATCTGCGTCCGACTAAGTTTGATGGTGAAATGAAACTGGTGGCCGAGGATGTTTTCAAATTTGAGGGAATTACCCAGTTCCAGTTGATTGATAACAAGGCCGAAGTCGTGACTTACTATTACCGTGGAACCGGGAAACAGAAGAACGTCATTGTGCAAGCGATCCTGACTAAGGACGGTGGTAAGTTTCGTTATTACTATTTGAACACTGACGAAAACAATCCCTACAATCTGCCGGCGTTAAGTGATGAGGACCTGACACCGAAGGAGCGCAAGCAGAAAAAACTTGAAGAGGAGCGACTGGCCCGTGAATACGCCAATGGGCCAAGATTTCCTGAAGAAAAGGCCCCGGAAACACCCGGTCCGACAGGGCCTGCGAGTAAAGACAAAATGGAATGGGAAGTAGACCCGAAACTTGAAACCAGGATGAAGTACATCCCCAAAAATATTCATATAGCTAAAGGGGCCGTGAGCCAGGGGCTCTTTGGCAGCGGCGTGAGAATCAATGCCGACACTCTATTAACGGCAAAAGGCAACAAGGCCAATGTCGTTTTACAAAATGAAGAGGGCAAAAGCTTTGTGGAGGTCACACTCGACACTTCCATCAATGGCAAGACCGAGAGAAAAATCACTATCCCTTATGAAGTGAGATTGGGCGCTAAAGATGACAAAGACGCCTTTGAACTTAAAGGCAAACTGGAAGACCACAATACGCTTCAGACCATCACACTGTCGCTTACCGACCGCTACACTCAGTACTTGCGTACAGAATACAGGACGGATAAAAACACCAACCTGAGTTCGGTGACGGTGGCAAAAGATTTCTCATTGGGACCCGCGGAAGCCATTTCGGTGGCCGTGGGAAAAAACGAAGCTAAAACTAAGTTCGCTTCTCTTCAGCACCGCAAATCTATCAAGGGCAACATTTCAATGGTGCTCGATGTACGCGTGGATGAAAACCGCCAGACTTCATTTTATTATCAGCTTCAATCAAAGTTCTAAAAGATAATTTCCACCGGACAGTGATCACTTCCCATTGCCTGCTGAAGGTGATTGATTTTTGTCATTTTCTTCTGGATTTTTTCATCGATGAAAAAGTAATCGAGCCTCCATCCGATATTCTTCTCTCGGCATCCTCCACGGTAAGTCCACCAGGTGTACTCATCTTTTTTATCAGGGTAGTGGAGACGGAAAGCGTCTTTGAATCCAGCGCTTTCCATTTCATCTAAAAAGGCGCGTTCATGGGGAAGAAAACCTGTGCTGTTGATGTTGCTCTTCGGGCGGGCCAGGTCAATTTCGTGGTGAGCGGTATTCAAATCACCAGTGATCAAAACTCCTTTTTTCTTAGAGAGTTTTTTAGCGAGCTTTAGAACTTCGCGCGAGAACTCCAGCTTGTAGTCGACTCTTGAGTGGTCATCTTTTCCATTTGGAAAGTAGCCTGAGAGCAAGTAAAAATCGGGGTATTCGGCCCAAATAAAGCGGCCCTCTACGTCGAATTTCTCTATACCGATGCCGACATTAACCTTGAGCGGCTTAGGGGAGCCGACTTTAAACATTAAAGCAGTTCCGGAGTAGCCCGGCCTTACGGCGGGGTTTAAATAAACCTCATACTGGTCTGCCCACTCATCCAACATCCCCCTGACATTGTCTTCATTGGCCTTTATTTCCTGTAAAGCAATTATATCGGGTGAAAGTTTCTCAAACCATTTTGCAAAGCCTTTTTGAGCTACGGAGCGGAGCCCATTGATATTCCATGTAACTATGTGCACAAAAAATCCCCTGTGAATAAAAAATACATATTTTATAAAAATTTTGTTTAAGTTTTTCTTAAAGTTTGTTAAGGTAGTCTTAAGAGTGAATAGATAACGGATTAAAATCTATTAATTCTCTCTGGAATAGAAAACAAAAAATAAGTACAACGAACAGACCTACGGAGGACAATAAATATGAGATCATTTAAAAATATCGCAGCACTAATTAGAACCAAACGTATTAATCACCCGAAGAGTTATTCACAATCTGACCTATCCTTACTTCTAGGATATAAAAACGGCCAGTTTATTTCTAACGTTGAACGCGGTCTTTGCAACGTGCCGTTAAAGATGATGAAGAAGATCTCTGAAGTTTTAGACATCTCAGCTGAAGAAATCAAAACAGCAATCCTAAAAGACCATGAAGAAACTTTAACAAACTACTTCAACAAAGCTTCTTCTACTAAGAAAGCTCCGTCACGCGAACTAGAAAACGTAGAAGTTCTATAATTTTAATTTATTCAGCTGAAGGTTTGCTTAGAGACCTTTATATTTGAGATAATCTTCAGCTGTTCCAACACTCTCTTCTGTATCATTCGAATAATCAGCGGCAATTTGCGATTGAAGTAAGTGCGGTTCTGCAGGTGGCAAATCGCTTGGCACTTCATCTCCCTCAATAGGAATCTCGTGATTCGTCGTATAGGTGCGGTCAGCGCGCAGGCCATTGTTTCTTTTCTCAAATAAAATTTTTACATCGGGAGCAAGTTTTGACTCAAAGTCGCGGACGTCATTGAGCGTGTTGTAGAAATTTCTTTCTAGTTTAGCTTTTTGTGCAGGATCCGCGCGGTAAAAAAGATCATGGTATTTTCTTCTGGCGATAATATGTTGATCCAGCAGGTTCAAATATTTTTCGTAGATGCGCTCGATACTAAAACCACCGCCACCTTGTTGTTGGCCGCCTTGCTGCCCTTCTCGGCGAGGGCGGTTGTTGTGATTAGGACGACGTCTTTGATTATTATTCTGATTTTGATTAGGGTTTCGCTGACCCTGACCCTGGGCCTGTTGGTTTTGTCCCTGTGGGCGCTGCTGTTGGTTGTTACGAGGCTCTGCGTTGCCAGGATTGTTACCACCTTGAGGGCGGTTGTTATTGTGGCGGCGACGATTATTATTATGTCTTCTGTTGTTGTTTGAATTGCCGGAACTCTGGTTTCCACCAGCATTGTTACTTGATTGTTCACTCATAAATAGGTCCTTTTCGTTAATGCTTTCATTATTGTGAATTTCCCACTTAAGTCAATCCGCATAATGCTTAAATGTTTTATTTACCAAACCAATTGCACGGGTTATCATGCCGTTGTTCTTCTAAATATTTTAACACAATAATCTTTTATACGAGGAGACCTTCTTATGAGCGCAAAAAACCGCGTGAAAGTAGCAGTCACTGGTGCTGCCGGGCAAATTGGTTACGCATTACTTTTTAGAATTGCATCTGGACAGATGTTTGGACCTGAGACTGAAGTTGAGCTTCAGTTAATCGAGCTTGAGGCCGCTGTTCCTGCACTTAAAGGTGTGGCGATGGAATTGGACGACTGTGCGTTTCCTCTACTTAAGAAAGTAACTTGTACATCTGACTACGCGGTTGGATTCAAAGATGTAAACTGGGCCATTCTGGTTGGATCAGTTCCAAGAAAAGATGGAATGGAGAGAGCGGATCTTCTAAAAATCAATGGTGGTATTTTCACAACTCAAGGACAAGCGATTGCAGCTAATGCCGCTAAAGATGTCCGCGTGTTTGTTGTTGGTAACCCATGTAACACGAATGCATTGATCGCGATGAACGCAGCTAAAGGTGTTCCATCTGACAGATTCTATGCAATGACAACTCTTGATGAAAACAGAGCTAAAACTCAACTTGCACAAAAAGCTGGTGTTGATGTAACGGCGATTTCTAATATGACTATCTGGGGTAACCATTCAGCAACTCAGTACCCTGATTTTTACAATGCTAAAATCAATGGAAAATTCGCTCACGAAGCAATCGCTGATCAGGAATGGCTAAAAGGCGCATTCATTGAAACGGTTCAAAAACGTGGAGCTGCGATTATTAAAGCTCGTGGTCTATCATCAGCAGCTTCAGCGGCAAACGCTGTTGTAGACGGAATTTACCACCTTACACACGATACAAAAGCAGGTGAGACATACTCAATGTGCCTGGCCTCT
>JBEIPI010000056.1:0-19854 GCA_040377165.1 Bacteriovorax sp. | reverse complement strand
TTAGATTTTTTTGCATTAATTGGTAAAGGTGCTGGGCCGTATCAGGCTTAATCTGCATTAAACCGCGGGCATTTTTCGGGCTTAAAGCATCTAGCTTAAAATTACTCTCCACCATAATGATGGAAATAATCCAGAACGGGTCCATTTGATATTCAACAGAGAAATTTAAAATTGAGCCGATATAGGGTTTTAAATTTTCCTGAGTTTTAGGAGCAAGTGAAGAAAGAATCAGTTCTTCAAACTCTTCTTTAGGAAGCTCGCTTGCGCGCTTAAGCGGCAAAGAAGCATCGAAGGCCTGAGGCAATCCCTCATAAGAGTAACTTACCGACGATTGCGCAGGCAGCGGTCCGTAAGGCAGGTGCCCGGCCGCTTCAAGGTTCTGAAGGCGGTTATCAGCAATAATACCCGACACAGTCCAAAGACCCCCGAGAATGATCGCCAAAGATAGTCCACTTAAAAATTTCATGGACTATCCTTATCCAAAAGGATCGACTCCCGTCTAGACGTAAGCCGTCATCGTAAAAATTTTTCACTGGCGTGCATAATCAATAATTTCTTCCCTTTACCAATAAAGAGAGCCTATAATTGAGGTCTTATATTTTTATCACAAAGGCTAACATATGAGCTCATCCCTAAACTTTAATCGTTTGAAACAATCAAAATCTCTTTATCTAAGGCAACACCAGGACAACCCAATCCATTGGTGGTCGTATGGCCCGGAGGCCCTGGAGTACGCTCAAAAAAATAATAAACCGATCTTTTTATCGATCGGATACTCTTCATGCCACTGGTGTCACGTAATGGCCCATGAGTCTTTCACTAATGATGAAGTGGCTACTTTTTTAAATGATAATTTTGTCGCGATCAAAGTCGACCGCGAGGAATTTCCTGATATCGATAATTACTATCAAAAGGCAGCACAGCTTTTTGGAAGTAATGGCGGATGGCCGCTTTCTGCGTTTCTTCTTCCTGACACTCGCCCTTTTTATGTCGGGACTTATTACCCGCTGGTTTCTAAAGGGGACGCTCCAAATTTTCCAACTCTGATCAAAGAGCTTAAGCGCGCTTTTGATCAGGAGAAAGAACAAGTTAATAAAAACGCGGTTCAGGTAACTGAAGCGATTAAGAATGGAAACATTCCATCAGGCGAAGTGCAGTTTGAAGGACACTTCCCTCACCCTAACGGAATTATGGAAGCGGTTAAAGAATTCCGCGATACGACCTGGGGTGGATACGGAAGTGCGCCTAAATTTCCAACTTTTGCCTATTACGAATGGGCCTTAGAGCAGATGCTCGAAGGTATGGTGGCCAAAGAGCACGGTGAATTTATCGTCAACTCGCTGGAGCGCATGCTGATGGGTGGGATGAATGACCACGCCCGCGGCGGAGTTCACCGTTATTCGACTGATGAAAAATGGCTCGTGCCTCATTTTGAAAAAATGCTTTATGACCAGGCCGGTTTTTTAAGAACCATGACTAAGCTGAGTCTGGTTTATCCATCACCACTGGTTTTCGATACGCTGATCAACACGCTTGATTACCTTGAGCAAGAGATGCTCTCAGACGACAACAATGGGCAAAGACACTTCTTCTCCGCTCAGGATGCTGACAGCGAGGGAGTTGAAGGGCTTTACTTCACTTTCACCAGAGAGGAATTTGAGGACCTGCTAAACCGCCACGATGACGAAGAAGAAACTCTGGCGAAAAACATGGAGTCCATTAAAAAATGGTTCCAAATCACAGACAGCGGAAACTTCGAGCACAACCTGAACGTTATCTCACTTAATCCTGACCTAAAGGAAGAGTTCTATCAACAGAAGAACTGGGACATCATCAGAAAAGTAAGACGTGCTGTCTTAAATGAAAGAAAAGACCGTATGCCGCCGGCGACTGACAACAAAGGTGTTGCAAGCTGGAACTTCATGCTGATCTCTGCTCTGGTTGATGTGGTTCAATACTCGCAGGTGGATGTCATCAAGCGCATGGCCTCTAACTTAATCAACACTACAATTGAAGGCGTCTTCAGGACTTTCCTTACCAACTCAGGCGAAGGAATGAAAATGAAGCACACGACGACAGTCGAGTTCTCTCATCCTTACTTAGAAGACTTTGTCTTCTTTGCTGAATCGCAATTGAGACTTTATGAGATCTCGTCAAACGAAGTGTTCAAACAAAATTTCAAAGACTCATTAGGGTTTATCACTAAAGAATTCTTAAACAACGACAAAATGCTCACTCGCGCGAAGCTGGCGGAGCATTTTGAATTGTACCCAAACCAGGATTACAATCTGTTTGATGCCTCTTTCAAATCACCGGTGGCCACTTACATTCAACTGATGAGAAGAGCTGCTGCTTTATTTTCAGACCGCGATTACCTGGACACAATTTTAAGTTTGAAGGACTCAGTCACTCACACCATTTTAAAAGTAAATCCGGTTTCTGCCGGCGAGTCACTGCGCGCCCTTACCTATCCAATGGAAGCGATGCGAGTGATGAAGCTGCCAAAAGCATGGACGCAAAAAGAGGACTTCATGAAGTTCATTCCGTTTTTCCTGCCGAGGTTTGTGCTTGATTACCACAACGGTGAAAACGGGGCAGAGAGTTTTGAAATCTGCACCATGAATGCCTGCGAGTTAAAAGGCGAAGGCTTTGAAGAATTCGTGAAAGTTTTAACTCCTTCTCAACCGGAATAATTATGACTGCGTTTAAACCTCTTCTTGGAATAAAAGTTATCGACCTAAGCCACAGGCTGCCGGGACCACTGTGTGGAAAAATCCTGAGTGACCTCGGGGCGGAAGTGATAAAAATTGAGGACCATGTTTTTCAGGACCCATTTTTATCAGGACTCTTCGCCAAGTTCGATTCAAGCTTCGTGTCTTGGTACGAAAATTTGAATATGGGGAAAAAGATTGAACGCTTCGATTTTAATTCGAAAGCTGACCAGGATAAAATCCATGAAATGGTAGTGGGCGCCGATGCCGTTATTGTTGGTATCCCCCACAAGACACGCGAGAAACTGAGAATCACTGATCAGGATTTGAATATAAAAAAACCGATGGTGGTCATTGAGCTGCTTGCCAGCGCGACTGAAAAAAAATCAATGCACGACCTGAATGCAATGGCGACAACGGGGCTACTTTCTCTCTACGTCGCCGGACAGTCTGAAAAAATCGTTGACCCGCCATTTTTACCGATCGCCGGAATTAGCTTCGGCCATAAAGGAGCGACTGATTTACTGGCCGCCTATATAAAAGCGACCAAAGAAAACAAAACCCAGTATGTAAAAACCTATCTCGATCAAGTCACTGAAGAAGTGCTTGGAATCTTCTGGCCAAAAGCTGACAGAGAGCTTGGAAGAAACAAATTCCTGCATAACGGGATCTACCCCTGTTATTCGCTTTACCAGACCAAAGACAAAAAATATGTGGCCCTGGCGGCGGTTGAGGAAAAGTTCTGGCTGCGCTTTTGTGAGGTCTTTAAAATTGAGACGTCACTGGAGCGCTTCCACCACGAGGACTCTAGGCTCTTCGATCATATCGCCCAGACCCTGGGTCGCTATGACCAAAAAGAGATCGCCGGGATGATCGCCGATGAGGATCTCTGTCTTTCGATCATAAAGTAACCGGCCATCGGTATCACTTTGGCCTCATGGCACCTACTGACTTTGACCTCTTGGGCTAAAACCAGGTCTTTTGACACCAAAAGTGACAAAAACCGAGCAAAACAGTTGGCACGAAACCTGTATTACCTATCTCCGAGAATAACGGTCAAGGATGGATCGAATTAATCAGGAGGTCATTTATGAAGGGACTCATTCTATTAGCATTGTGTTTACTGTCACTGGAAACTTTTGCATCTCAAGCACTTAAGGCGCAGGACGTTATCGCTCTTAAGACGCACTCGGGAAAAATTATTCGTAATTTAAGCTTGCACGAAAGCGCTAAAGTGCTAGAATCATTGGAAGCAGATGAGAACATCGAACTTCGCGATGAAATCATCTACCCTGAAGAAGTTTCAGAGTTGGTTCTAGGTAAATTGACAAAATCTAGAATTACTGAGAAAAGACCGAATCCGAAAGATTATAATTAAGATTTTTAGGGCGCCAACCCTAAAATCCTCCGAAAGGATAGTGTTTGTTGTTGTGTGAAGGGCCCGCGTAAGCGGGCTTTTTATTTTTTAGCGATCACTCGTATCAAATCACATTCTCTATTTTCATTCTCAAAGCTAAGCCCTTTACCAATCATAAAATAGATAATCCTAAAGCCATTGCTAATTAATTCCTCCTCCAACGCCCGGGCGGTGGGGATGTATTTCATAGGGAAATTGACACTTCCATGGGCCGGCTGAACCATCATCTCACCCGCAAAAAGGCCATCTTCACTTAAGGCCTCACGGATGTTTTTAAAGGCACTCACGCGTGCGGCCGGGTTCTCTATACAATGCAGGCAGTGAGAATCAAAAATCAGGTCATAACTATCGGCAGGCAGGCCTTCAGGGAAAGTGATGTCCCTTACTTCGTAAGTGATTTCCGAATTAAAAGCTCGTGCGCGCTCAATAGCGACCGAAGAAAAATCGATGGCCGTGACAAACTTTTTATCTACATTAGTCTCTTCAAAAAGCGAGCGCGGGCCTGAGCCCAGGTCGAGAATTTTCGCTCCATACTTAAGTCTTTCAAAAACACTCGCACGGAAAAACTCCAATAAACTTTTGGAAAACTGCACCGGAGCGATGGAGTGATACTGGTTAAATTGTTCCAATGAATTCAAATCTTGGGTCTCTTGAAAATGAAGCCGGTGAATTTCCCAACTCTCCGTCGGGTACCTGGCCTTTGAAATACTTCAGCCAATAATCATAATGCTTTTTATAACTGATCGGTGCAATCGTAGTTTTCAAACTCAAAAAATGATCCAGGAATTTCGCGATAAACTCTGAGCAATAAAGAAGCTCCACTCCCTGGGCATTGAAGTTGTTCCACATATAACGTGAGTCAAACGGAGCGTTTTTAAATTTTTCATTGAATACATCCATCATGACTTTCTCTAAAAGAGCACGTTTTTCATTTGAAAGATTTTTTAATTCACGAGGTCTGTAAACATGGACAAAAGTTTTAGGTGTGATGTTTTTTGTGAACTCAGCAAAGCTGAAATGATCAAGTCGACCTAAAGACTGGGCAATTCTGGTCCTGCCGTTTTCATCAACTACCACAACCCCTGAGTGTGAAAAAAGCGAGTCTGTTTCTGACTCAATCACTCGGCATTCATAACAATTAAGTGACAAGAGCACGACATCACCGGCCTTTAAATCCGAAAGATTTAAAGCGAAGGCCGTGCTGGATAAACCCAAAAAAAGACAGGCGCTGATAATTAGTTTTTTCATGGGGGAATCTCTATCACAACCCCCCGCTTATTGCCTACTTTTTAAGTCATCTATTTCCGGCCTCTATTTTCAATATCCCATTAAAATTTAAGGCCCGCCTCCCGGTCAGCCGAAAAGACAAGTAGTGGAAAAATTAAAAACGTATAATAGATTTATGCCTAAACTTAAATGTTTACTTATCACGATTCTTTTTGTGATCACATCAACGCCTGTAAACGCTGTTGATGATGCCGGCGCAGACAAATACATGGCCGATCAAAGAGCGGCCTGTGCGAAAAATACAGCAATGGAATGGAATGATTCTCTCAATCGCTGCGTGGGAAAAAAACAGGCACGCGAAACAAGAAATGCGGCCAAAGATTGTAATACGATTGAGGACCTGGCCGCCAGAGAGAAATGTCATATCGCTCTTGCAGAGAAAAACACTGGCCTTTCAGCAGACCCGAACAGTCTTAATAAAGGCAATACCGGAAAGTCAGCAATCATGAACGGTGTAGGGACTGCCTATGCTGTGTTAGGAATGATCAATGGTGTGGGTTCAAGTAAAAAAGAAAGCGCCTGTACTTCAAAAAAGATTTACGGTTATACCGCTATGGCGGGATTGGCGACTGATATCTGGCTAAAAATCAGGGCCAAGAAAAAAATGGATGAGCTTGCGGGGAAGTATAAACTTGGCAAAGAACAAAATCCTTACGATGCCCAGGTTAAAGCACTCCACTACTTAAAAGAAGAGCAGGAAACTGTCGCCGACATTGCGGGCATGGAGAAAAAAAGAAACATGCTTTTGATTCTAGGTTATGGTGCTGCGACGGCGATGGCCATTTATGAGTGGGCTTCCCCTCAATTAAATTCTCAGTGTTATGCTAAAGAGCCAGCAAAAAAAGAGCCAGAAGCTTGTAAGCCGAGTGCTGAAAACTCTTGTGTGAAAGTCGCGGCAGATACACCAAAACCAGAAACGACAGCTCCTAACCAGCCTGCACAACCAGCGGCACCGACAGATCAACCAGCACCTACAACTGCTAAACTAGACCCACCTCCTGCCCCTGGGGTAAATAATCCATCGGCGGTAACTGCAGAGACAACCACACCGGTAACACCAGCACCAGCTCCGGCTCCGGCTCCGGCTGCGGCTGCGCCACCAGAAGGAGTAACTTTAACTAAGACCACTAAAAATGGTGTCACTCAAGTTGAAATCGTTGGCGATGCCTATAATGGAAAAACATCGGCCATTGTTGGATCAAATGTCATTGATAAATCTTCGGGAAAAGTTATCGGAACGATCAATACTACATCGACAACACCAACAGTAACTTATTTCAATATGACTGAAGATGGCGGCCCTTATACTGTTCCCGTCAAAGACCTTAAGTATGGCTCTGGCAACCAGGCACCTATTAGTATGGACGGAAAAAGTTTAAAATCTCAAGGTCTGGATTTCAGCTCAAGCGTTGACTCTGGCGTAAACAAAGTTCAATTCAATCCAAGCGGAACAGGAAGATCATCAACGTCAGGTAGAACTCTTATTATTAACGACGGCGCTTTAAAGGGGAAGAAATAATGAAAGCAGTTATTTTATTATTCCTTCTTCACTCAACACAACTCTACGCTGACGCTACCAGCACGGTACTTGGTCAGCAGGCCACTGGCGCTGCGACTGGAGCTGTAGCAGGACAGGTTCAAAAGAAAGTCGCCGAGACCGCGATTGGTGAAGGCGGAATGGAGAAAATCGGGGAATTCTTTGACAGTCCTCCGGGAATTGTAGCTCTCGCCGGAATCTCTACTATCTACTCGACCGTTCTTTATAATGCGGCAGCAGAACAAGAAAAAGAGTCGAAAGCAAATATCGTAAAAATCGAAAAGATCATCAAATCATATGGGGATTCATGGACAAACTTCTGTCCAAACGGTAGAGAAAAACTAGAAGAGCCTCAATGTTACTGCTATCTCGACAACAATAAAAAGAACACTAACCGCTCAAACTCAAAAATCTGCACTGACTTATGGGCAAAAAATGATTATATGCTAAATGCTAAGCCCACCAACTACTCTGCCCTTGCTTTTAACAGTGATCCAAGCGGATGTGTCGCCGTAGATGGGCAATTCGATGAAAAATGTCAGTGTAAAAAGCTAGTCAACAGCAAAGGGCAAAATGCCTGTATGAAAGGAACTTCTATCAGTCTGCCAAGTGGATTTGAAAGTGCCATGCTTAATAATACGGGTGTAAAAGATGTAATGAAGTTTGCGGCCAACTCCGCTAACGGTAACCCGCTTCTCTCAAATTTCAATAGTGCTTCGCTTGGAATGAAGGCCATTGCAACTGACCGCTTGACTCAGTCACTTTTGAGTAAACTTGGCAAAGGACTTGGAGAGGGTGTGCCGGTTTTTGTCGATGAAAGCAACGTCAATAAATTTGCTAAAGCAATGATTGGGGAGAAGGCCATGCAGGCGGCGATCTCCAACTCAAGTGCGCCACTCGACTACTCTGCTTCAATAGACCCAAAGTCCGCCCAAATTCTTGATGACGTAAAAAAGAAAAACTCTCTGGATTTAGACGGCAGTGGTAAAGGATTGATGAATAAAAAGAAAGAGAAGAAGGCTGGACTGGATTTTAATTTTGCCGAAGCTTCACCCTCTACCGGAGGAAATGTTCAGGCATTCGCGGAAGAACCGGCAAAAAACTATAAATACAACGATATCGCGAAAAATGCTGACACTTCTATCTTTGAAATAATCTCCAATCGCTATGTACAGTCAGGATTAAAGAGACTTTTTGAAGATTCCTCTGATGAATCTCCAAAAAAATAACCTGGATCAAGGTTCTTTAAACTCTTCGAGTCCCAGTGCCTTTAACCAGTCTTCAGTTGGAGCAATAAGCTTTCTCGCTTTTAGGTCCATAATCCCCACTGAAAGAGTAAGTGTAGAAGCAACTTTGCCATCGGCCTTAAGCATCTTTTGATCAAGGATCATCACAAATTTATTTCTGAGTTCAGGACGCGCCTGTGAGACGATTTTGATTTTCTCGCGGTTTTTTAACTCCGCTTTAAAAGTCAGGTTGAGGTCCAGCAGAACCGGCCCAATTTGAGTCTCTAGAATCTCTTTTAAACCAAGATTGTTTTTTGTGATGAAATCCCAACGGGCCTCTTCGTATAACTGCAAATAAACGGCGTTATTGACGTGTCCGAAGGTGTCCAGGTGTTGCTCAAGAATAGTGAGCTCGTATTCGTAAACTGGGTTGCTCATAAATGAATTTTCCCTCTAAAAACCGCCTCTTTTCCAAGGCGTTTTTGGCATTATCTTAGGGGGTTACTTTAATCGATTCATGACCACATTCCAAGGGCTTATTTGTCAAAAAAAGCTACCAGACCAATAAACTCAAGAAACTGCGGGTTTAGACGATAAGTAGAAGTATAATTTTCTAGAGACACACTTATTGGGTGAAATTTATGAAAACAATTCTGTACGTATTTTTTCTGATGACGTCATTCTCAGTTTTTGCTGAGGAAATCGATGATCACAGCGACTGTATCAGTGCGAATGTTAGTTCAATGGATTCTAACAAAATCACTAGTTGTCAAAATTTTATCAATAGTAACAAAGATTTTAAAAAAGAATACGCTGACAGATTAGAACTTTTGAAAAAGAGGAAAGATTTTTTAGCACAAAATGGTAATCAAGGTGAAGCCACTGCTTCTTCTTCAACTTCTTCAGATTCCTCCGAGAAGAGATGCGAGGAAACAAAAGCTAAGACAACTGCTTTCCATGAAGCTTCCGAAGAGTCTGCTGGATTTCCCGGCTCAATAAATCTGATGAGCTGTGATAAAATGACCCGCGGTCACATCAGAGCACTCTACTCACCAGGAGGGAGCAGAAGCTCTTTCGACTGGGCCCCATACATTGACTACGCTTGCTGTAAGGATAAAAAACAGGAAGACTGTAAAAAAAGTGCGAGAATAAAAGCAAAATCCTGCGAATCGGTTGCCTATGTCATTAGCGCTTACGGGCGCGACTGGAACAATGCTGAACACAACCAACCTGTCACTGCATCCAGTGGTGGTGGAGGTGGTGGGGCCGCTGCTAAAAACGGCGGGGCTGCTGCAGTTGCGGCTGCGGGCGCAACTATCAAGTGCGTTTCCAAAGGGATTGAAACACTCGATTACGATGCCTGTAAAAAATTTCAAACTCAACTTGAATTGATCGAAGGTGTTCAGCAAGTAGGTTACGCAACTCAAGAGCTCGTCTATAAAGACAAAATTATGGACTCGCAGTTAAAGCACTCTTCTGATAAGAACACTGCGACCGGTGCCTTAAAAGCTACTGGTGAATCACTTTCTATGCAGCAAGATATGTACAATCAAAGAACTGCAGTAGATGCAACAAAACTCGCCTACCTCTACTCGATCTATAATGACATGCCTAAGAGCAATGACATCATCGCTAAGTGTAGCGGGATGCAAGGAAGAAAACCGGCCGGACTGGACGATTTTGATATTAAATCATGTCAAAATGCTACTAATGGCGCTGGGGGATTCGCGCTTACAATGAACCAGCAACAAATGGATGCGATGAAAACTAAACTCATCCAAATCGCAACTTCTGCCGGAAGTAACATGATCCTGGCGAACCTTTTAGGAAAACGTGCTGACGATGTTAACAAGGCCATCGCCAAAATCGATGAATTCAAACCAATTGATCCATTTGTTGTTTCAGAAGAAGAGGCCATCAGTACATTCTGTAAGCAAAATCCGGGAATGCCTCAGTGTTTAACCGGAGGGCTTGAGAGAACTTTCGATACAATCAGCGACAACGTTATCACTTTCGGTGAAGGTGGAACCGGAACTAACTACGGTGGAAGCACTGGAGTAATCCCGGGTGCAAGCTCCGATGTTGAAGGCGGAGGCGGTGGTGGACAAACTGTGACACCAGTAGGTTCAACTATTGGTTCAGTTAATAAAGGCGGCGGTATTGAAGAATCAACTGCAGCAACTGTTAAAAACGGTCCCGGCGGATCTACCGGCGGTGGCGGTGGAGGCGGAGGAGCTTCAGGTGGTGGCGGAGGCGGAGGTGGCAACCCTCCTCAGGCCGCTCAAGGCAATAGTGTCACGGCAGCTGTTCAAGGGAAAACTCCTACCTACTCTGGCGGTGGCGGATCACTTTCTGTCGTCGGTGGTTTCGGTATCAACAAAAAGCAAGGTGACGGAAAAGAAGAAAATCCATTCGGGAAACTCTTTGGTAAAGACGCACCAAAAGGCGCAGGCGTAGTCAACTTCCGCGACATCGCTTCAGTCGGGAAAAAGGGAGATAACATCTTCGATATGATTTCTAAACGCTATGGTACAGTTGCAGCAGACAAGCGACTATTGGAGTACGAATTAGCAAAGTAAAAGCACCTAAAAGTCACTAATTAACATAGCTAAAGTAAGAAAATAAAAGAATTAATACACAGTCATTTTGGCCCTATAGTAGAAATTATAGGGCATTTCCTTTCATCTTCACGAATTCCATTGAAAAAGAAAATCCGAATGTTTTAGAATATTCTTAGATAGAGGTCTGTTCAAGATGAACGTTCCTGCTACTCAAAAACCACCGCATATCAAGGAAGATTGCATGGAAACGACCAACACCCTACTTCTAGCTGAATTTTTCACTGCCACAGGTTACCTGGAGCGCTTATTATTTGCTTTCACCGAACTTGAAAGATTGCACTACGGTCCACGCGGAAAAAATCAAATCCAAAAACTGCTCAACGACACCGAAGTTTTCTTCGCCCGCGAATTCAGTGAATTTGAAGTCCTGCCAGTGGTGAATGAATGGAGTCAGTTCAAAAATCAAATCAAGGCCTGCAATAATTTTGTAGAGTCCACGATAAAAATGCCATTTAAAAGTGCCCGCATGGAATCGATGACTGTTGGCTACATCAACCTGATCTACCGCAACTGCTATGAGATCCATAATTTTGTCATCGAGACAACGAACCTGGACATTCAGTTTCCGCGCCTTGGTTTAATCGAAGAAGAAACAATTCCAACGATCACTCAGGCCGAAGAAAATAACCGCGCCCCACTTTTTTTCCTGGATGAAAAGAAACTTCACGAATACGCCACTGAGAGTTCAAAGAAAAACTCTCCACTAGTTTTCCTGGAAATGCGCCGTGAAGAGAAATACGATTACTATCTTCACAAGGGCCACTACTTCATCTCCCAGAAAAATTACGAAGAGGCCAAGGCCAATTTTTATAAAGCGAGAAACTACAAAGAAACTGCAGAAGTCTTAACTTTACTTGCCTGGAGCTACTCGCTTCTAGACAACAGAGTTCAGGCAAAATCATACTGCTTAAAAGCGGTTCAACTGGATTCACAGTACGGTCCGGCCTACAACGATTTCGGAAACTATATCCTTGCTGAGGGCCAGGTAGAAGAGAGCTTGCGCTGGTTTGAACTGGCTAAACGCGCTCACAATTACCAGAACCGCGAGTACCCATACATCAACGCCGGAAGAGCTTACGTGCTTTTAAAAGACTTTGACCAGGCCTTAAGAGAATTCTCACTGGCCTTGACTATCGCTCCTCATCACCACGAATTGCATGAGACGGTCTCAAAACTTAAAAACAGTCTGGAGAAAACCTCTCCACAATATAAAAATGACGGGCAAGGCCCCTCACCTTTGAATTCATAAGAAGACGAGAATGCAAACGACTGAACTGGAAACTTATTTAAAGACATTACTTAAACCTGAACTCTTTGATGACTATTGTCCTAACGGGCTTCAGGTTGAGGGAAAAAAAGAAATCAAAAAAGTCGTCTTTGCTGTATCCAGCACCCGTGAATCGGCCGAATACGCCGCCAGAATCAAAGCGGACGCTTTGGTTGTTCACCATGGACTCTTCTGGAAATTTCACGGTACCAAAACACTCACAGGACCTTTCTACAAAAGAGTGGCACCGCTTTTAAAAAGTGACATCAATCTTTTCGGCTATCACCTGCCTCTGGACTCACATCCTGAAGTTGGAAACGCTGCCAGCGTCGCCCGCTTGCTTGAAATGAGTGAACTCGCCCCTTTTGGAAATTACAAGGGCGCTTTTACCGGCATCATGGGGACTTTAAATAAGGAGTTAAATGGCGCTGAATTAAAAACACTGCTTGAAAATAAACTCGCTCATTCTGTTTTGTATTCAAACCCAAGCGAAGCAAAAAAAATTAAAAGAATCGGCATTATCACCGGTGGAGCGAACTCTGAGTGGAGAGAGGCCCATAAGTTAGGACTGGACGCCTATATCACCGGCGAGATGAGCGAGCACGATTATCATGAATCAAGAGAGTCCGGCATCCACATGTACGCCGGAGGACATCACGCCACTGAGAAATTCGGCATCCAATCGCTCATGAAACACCTTCAGGAAAAATTCCCGGAACTTCAGTGCGAATACCTGGATTCGGAAAACCCAGCCTAAGCTTTTACTTTCAACGAAAGAGTCAGGACAAATTTCGCCACTTCTTCTGTGGGGTTGATACTTGGGACAACGGCCTTGATTTCCACCGGAAAATTCATTCTTTCACCACTGGCGATAACATCCGCCACGAATTTTTTGATTTCCGGAATTTGAGTCACGATGAAATGAACATCGCCTTCGGCGCGTTTTAGAAAATCCGCTTTAAAATCCTTAAACGACAAGGCCACTTTCTTTTTAGAGGCCGTGATTTCATTCATCGCCACTAAACCGCCGGCGATATCAGCACCTGTGCACAGAACTCCGAAATACATTGAGTTCAAGTGATTTTTTGTTCTTCTATTAAGAGGAATCCTGATGACACATTCCTGGTCATTCATTGTCACAACACTTGGAGACACCCAAAAAATAAGGGGCACCTTCATTAATCCGAATAGACGGACAAACATAGTATCCTGGTATTTTTTCGGTACGTTGTTTTTTAGAATTTCCTGTAGCATGTTAAATCCCTTTTTTGATTTCTAAAGTTCTTTTATGGGCGGCGGTGAAGGCCCCTCCCATAATGTTTTCAAACCCGTTTTTTTCTAAAATCGCCAGCGCTTCAAAAGTCACTCCCTTTTTAGAAGTCACCTGCTCTCTTAAGGTCTCAAATGAGACTCCTTCTTTTATCGCCTTTTCCATAAGCATAGCACTTCCCAGAAAAGTTTGAGCGATTATTTCACGGGCCATGGTATTGCCTGGGGCCAGTGCCCCTAGATGTTTTTCAAACAGACGAGCATACTCAAAAACTAGGGCAGGACCTGAACCACTGAAAGCCGTAATCGCGTCCAACTCAGCTTCTGATCTCATTTTAAAGACTTTACCTAAAGCGCCTAAAAGATTTTCCATCTCCGATGTCTCAAAAGGCGCATAAAAAAGATTGGCCCCAAACCCCACACTTGAAGGTGTGTTTGGCATTAGACGTGCGATATTTTTTACTTGAAACTTTTTTCCAAGTGTCTCAATCCCAGTGCCGGCCAGAACTGAAAGAATCTTCGATTCTGGTGCAAAAGAAAACGTAAATTCTGAGAGAGATTGTGGCTTAAAAGCGAGTATATACCAGTCCAGGTCTTTTGGCATATCGACAATGAAATTGACGAAATGTCCATCCACTCTAGTGGCCAATTCCTGCGCCCGCGTTCTTCCCGGAGTAAAAAAGTACTGCTCGACATGAGGGTAATTTTTCTTAAACCCTTCGGCCAGAGCACTTCCCATATTTCCGCAGCCAAAAAAACCAATACGCATATAAATCCTTCTTAAATTTCCAAATCCAATGGAGCTCCATGCCTCATGGTGTTTACCGCCAGAGACCTTACCCAAACGTAATTCATCGCCTGGTGATAGAAGTCGCTCGCCTTTAAATGATCATTGATGGTTAGGATCATTTTCATTCTCTGGTCGTTCTTTCCATCATCCAACATACCTGCGATATGAGTTTGGTACTCTTCCATCGCTCCATCATAAATAATCACCGAAAGTTTCGTATGATTAAGCGCTTTTTTAAGCTCTGCTGTTTTAGCGAAATAAACTTCAATGTTCTCTTTTGAGAAGCCTGACTGAAAAAGGGTGTCCCTGAAATTCATCCACCATTGAAATGATTTCTGATTGCGGCAGGCCACCGCAAGCCCTGTTCCAGAAATCAGACACGACAGAACCTGAATAAGTGTTTTTAACTCCGGTCTGTCTGAGACTGAAACGACTAAAGCATGCTCAGTTACAAGAGAATAATCGTTGTAACTCAACTGCCCAGGAATCACGCGGTTTTTGTGTTCTTTTTCCACGAAGCTCGTGAAGTTTTTAGCAACCCATTTTTTATAATCACGTAGGGCCTCTTTATAGTTACTGTAGATACCTTGATAATGAGTCTCAAAACTTGAGATGAACTGATCCAGGAATTTGTCCATTCTCTCCATTCTCGACTGCAGGGCCAGTTTAGAAGGGCGCTTTAATTCAATCGGAGAATCATGCCCCTCTTCAACTGAAGCTGCTTTTTGAGCACTTGTTGCTTTTGCTTCATTGATCTGGTGAAGCGCCAGAATGTAATGGCGTCCCCCGGCCTTTGGTCCAGTTCCTGAAAGCTTGAATCCACCGAATGGTTCAATCGCCACGCGGGCACCAGTGATAGTGCGGTTGATGTAAATATTCCCCGACTCAATTTTTGTCAGAAGATAGTCAATATCGTTTTGCGACTGACTGAAGACCCCGCCGGTTAAAGCGTAGTCTGTGCTATTAAACATAATGGCCGCTTCATCTAGAGTATCAAAACCGATGATGTGAACAACCGGCCCAAAAAGCTCTCTTTGAGCAAAACTTTCTTTATCAAGCGCGCGTTTGTATGGAAGCTCAATCACCGCAGGACCGACACAGTAACCAGGAAGATTATCGTTTGAGCGATCAATGACAACCGATCCGCCGAAATTGGCCGCTTCATTCGAAGCCTCTCTCACCTGCTGTCTTAAACGTTTTTGATCAAAGGCGCTGATTATCGGGTTAACAGTCGTATCAAACTTGAAAGACTCTCCGACTTTTAAATCAGAACAAGCGGCGCGAAGTCTTTCAATCAATTTATCTTTCAGTGAATTGTGAACGATAACTCGTGAACAGGCAGAACATTTTTGTCCCGCGTGACCAAAGGCCGAATATAAAATACCCGACACCGTCTCATCAAGCTCGGCGTTCTGAGTGACAATAACCGCGTTTTTTCCACCCATTTCTGTGATGGCCTTAACCGGGTAAGTTTTATTTGTAAGTTGATTTTTATAAAGTCTCTTTCTCGCGACACTTGAAATATAAGTCCCTACGGCCTTCGAACCTGTAAACACAATAGTTGAAGTACGCGCGTCTTTCACCAGGTAATCCCCTACTGTTTCCCCTTCACCCGGAAGGTGAATCAGGACATCCTGAGGGATTCCCGAAGCATGGAGAATATCAACTAAAAGCTGAGTAATAAGTGGAGTCTGCTCGGCCGACTTTAAGATAACCGTGTTACCGCAAACCAGCGCACTCACCACCATCCCACATGGGATAGCGAGTGGAAAGTTCCATGGTGAAATAACGACTGTAGGCCCTCTGCTGGTTAAATCAGTCAGGTTTCTTTGCAGGTAAGCTTCAGTGCGCGCATAGAAGTTTAAGAAATCGATTGCTTCATCAACGTCAGCAAGTGCCTCCGCGACAGATTTTCCGGCCTCATAAACGATAAGCGCTGAAAGTTCATTTCTTTTAGCGAGCATAATATTTGCGGCCTTGACTAAAGCAGCTGTCCTATACGGCCATTTTGAATTGGCCCAAGAACCTTCATTGTAACTCTTATCGATTGTATCAAGTGCTCTTGCCGCATCGTCAGTGGTCGCAAAGCGGATTCGACCAACCAGCAATTCTGGTTTTGAACTTGCCTGAACACTCACCCAGTCGCCTTTTAAGTCAAAAGCGTTGGTGTAATCTTTCCCAAGAGATTTTTCTTCATAAGTCTTGATCGCTTTTTCAATCCACTGGCGTTCATCATCCAGGTAAAGTCTTAGAGGTGAAACGTTGAAGAATTCATCCTCAAGTTTTGAAACTGAAATGTCGCGGGCGATTTTGCCTTCTTTTTTCTTCTCATTGTGAATCGCGTATGGCGATTGAAGTGTTAAGTGTTTTTTATGAGATCGCATGATGGTTAAAACCCCAACCTGCGAAGAGTTCTCCATAATACGTCTTACCAGGTAGGCCATCCCTACTAATAAACTGCCCACCGGAACGTAGTTTCTTGTCGCCCATCCCATTTTCGCCAGCGCAGTTGAAAGCGCTTCATAGGTCATGTGCAGACACTGGTGTTCGATTTCTCCAACTTCTGGATAGAAAAGCTCTTTGGCCGCCTCAGCGAATCCATGGTCAGAGAAGTTGTGTGAAGCAAGGGCAAGTTTTAGATGCGGGTGAGACTCTAAAATTTTAAGCACTAGCTGTCTGAAGTGAATATCTGTTTCCTCTTTGTTTAGAAATTGAGGAGCATTAAAACTGTGGGCGTCTCCTTCAACGGTTTCAGCATCCCAGTACGCACCTTTTACCAGACGAACCGGCATGGGAAGATTTCTCTCTTTTGCCAGAGCGATGATTTCTTTTAAGTGCTGGTAGCCGTCGCGCAGATAGGCCTGAATTACAATCCCGGTCGCTTTGTAGTCATGAAGCTCCGCTGTCTCTAAGAGCACGCGGCGGTAGATTTTAAAAACCACATCGCGGTAGTGGTAGTGTTCAGCATCGATATTAATGAAAACATCTTCTGCTTTGGCAGCCAGAAGAATCTCTTTTAATCTTGGAGCAACCAGTGCGTAAGTGTAGTCAAAGGCCTGAGGTTTAAAATCAGAACAAAGGGCCGACACTTTAATTGATACGTGGGCGCGGTTAATGCCTGCAACGTTCATCTCACCTCTTTTTACGTGAAGTGAAAATCCACGGACTAGTTTTAGAACTTCATCTTTGTAGTGGTCAGCTTCTTTTTCAGAAACCACCAGCTCTCCAAGCTGATCCAGGGTTACATCGCGTCCGGTTTCACTAAGGGCCCTAAGTGACCTGTCGGCCTTCTCGATACTTTCTCCTGCAATAAAACGTTTTGCCATTAGTTTAACTGCGCTTCTGATCGCACTCGCCAACGGCCAGGCCGGGGCGATTTTAGCGATATAATAAAGCGCCTTGATTCCCAATGTATAAGTGCGAGGAAGAGATCTCTCCTGTCCTTTTTTCTTCGCACGACGGGCCTTTCTATTATCTTTCAAGAAACGCGAAAGGGCCTCGATAAGAATTCTTTTAACTTCCACTCCTTTTTTGTCGTGATCAAGTGAAGGAAGAATCGCCAGGAACTTTAATAAATGGATGCGCAGTAATGCGTACTGGGCCGTGAGCCCCAGACCGAAGTCAGAGACATCTTCAAACAATGTCGGGCGGTATTCATTAAGGAAACTTAAAAGCTTTCTTACGATTTGCGCCGATCTCTCTTCGACCGCCTGGTATTTTGGGTCGTTCATTAAATCAGGAAGCTCATCAACCTTAACCAGGTTTTCAATCACTGTCGGGAAGTTTTTCACCTGCAGAGACGCCGCAAGCTCTGCATGAACTCTCATTTCCTTGACCTCTGGAAGATCCAGTTCAAAGATCTCACTTTGCTGAAGAACAAAAAGCTCCTGAGAAAGTTTTGGGGTATAAAAACGAACTTCTTTGCGGTCGTAATAAAAGCCAACTAGAAATGGCGTCGCTCTAAAAATAAGCTGGGCCCTGAAGTTTTGCTTGAGATTTTTTAAATAAGGGGAAAGTGTCGCCACTACGTCCTGGTGAAGAGTGCCATCACCGGAAGCGAGCACGCTGCTGAATTCGCGGTAGTAAATAATTTTCCAACTGTCTTGGTCAATCTGATGATTTGCTGTCGCAATAGAAGTGAGAAAATCCTTTGGATTTAGAGGCGTCATTAAGGCTCCGTAAAGGGATGAAAGTGTTAAAAAAATTCCTCATAAAAGTAGCTTAAAAGTCTTGCCGTGACCACTGTTTTTGGTGTTTGACTAATAGCATTTCCCTCCCTAAAATTTAGTTATGATATCCCTTGGAATGCTGCTTGCCTTACATTCATTTTCCTATGCGCAAAATAAGACTTTATACACGCTTAAAGACTTAAGCGTGCTCGAGCAAGAAAAGAACTTCGAAGAATTCCTGGAGCACGTAAACGACATCCGTCCCAGCGAGCGGCAAAAACTCTGGAAAGACATGTACCAGGCCATGGCCATGGAAATGGTGGACTACAAGCTAAAGACCCGCGACTTCAGTATGAAGACCTACAAGCAGATTGAGTCTATCGGCCGCTCAAATGCCCTTGCTAATGATGAATTTTTCCAGCTCAAACGAGCACTTTACGCCAAGAAATTTTTCACTGAATGCTACCAGCAGGCTTCCGGCAAAAAGGCCGAAGACCGGGCCAGCGATATTAAAATCTGCGACACAGAACTCTCTTCTTTTTGGTATTTTTCCAAAAAGGACCCGGATATCGGACTGGAGTTGGCAAAACTCATTGAACGCTATCCTAGCACGGTTAAAACATGGCCTTTCTACCAGCGTGCGATCAACGACAATATCGCTAATCTTTACTGTGAAAAACCTGACATTCAGCGTGCGGTCATCAACAAACTGACCGAAGAGAGCTTTCAGAGCGACTTCGACGATAACTACAAGAACCTGATCCAAAGACTGGTTCCTGATAAATGCTTTTCGAAGCTGGTGACCCCTTTGAGGCTGGCGCTTAAATCCTCTATCACAAATGGCCTGGAAAAAGAGATGGCCATGAACCTGCTTTCAGCAAAAGGCCTTTTAACTAAAAACGAAGAGGATCTCTTTGCTATTATCTATCTTCTGGATGGGCCAGTTGTCGGCGACAAGATGAATTTGGCCTGGAAAAGAGTCGAAGACCTGAATGCCCAGTTCCAGACAAGACAGAAGATCCTGCAAGAGATAAAGGCCCTGCCGCTGATCCCTGACAAAATATTCAAAGACCCAAAACTCCCAAGACATAAGGCGATTATCAACCTATTTGCTAAAAACTTTCCTGAGTTTCTTAACTACTATGGCGAATCATGTGTGAGCTATCTGGAAAACAAGAGTGAAACCAGTGGCAATATCGCTTCAAGCCTTCAGTGTAACGAATTCCTTAAAACTGCCCGTGAAGTGAAGAAAACTGATAACACTGAATGGGTCAGCGATTCTGTTGAACTTAAGTATTCCGGCCTGAAACGCTAACCCTAAATCCCAGACATTAAATTGCGCCTATACTTGTTCTTTCTTTTGAAAAAAGGCAAAAAAAAAGCCACCCGAAGGTGGCCTTTTTTATAGAAACTTACTTTCTTAATTAATTAAGATAGGTGTTTTCCAACGATCCCTGCAAGTTCGAACATAGTAACTTCTTTTTTTCCAAAAAGTTTAGCTAGTTTGTCGTCTGCAATGATGTTTCTTTTGTTTTTTGGGTTTTGAAGGTTGTGCTTCTT
>JBEIPI010000033.1:0-28313 GCA_040377165.1 Bacteriovorax sp. | reverse complement strand
GGTGAGCCACATTTTTATTTGGTTCATGCCTACAACTTTATTTACGAATGCAACTACTGATACCTTCTGGGATATTTTCAATCTCCCGATATTGTGTTTTTCCTTAATCATCTGGAGATGGGTGTTGAAATCAAACGACTCGCCGACGAGCACGCCAAAAATCATCCCGGTGATAAAATCTGGTTTCACGCTGGAGAATATAGCGACTCGCTCGCACTCACCCACTTAACAGGTGAATTGCCTCACTACTTCGAGCTTTTTAAAAGTCTGCCCAACGCTTATCTTGAACTGAGAACCAAATCAGTGAACATTAAGGAGCTGGTAAAGCTTACTCCAAGTGAGAATATCGTTGTGAGTTTCTCCCTTGCTCCCGAGCACCGGGCGAAAACAAATGATCTAAAAACGCCGGGACTAAAGGCAAGACTTGAGGCCATCAGAGAACTCAACGAACTCGGCCACCCTATCGGCATTCATTTTGACCCGATTATCTACGATGAAAAACTGGAAGCGTCTTACACAGAACTCATCCACTCTCTTTCCATGGTTCTGCCGCCGGAGAAAATCCGCTATATCTCCATAGGTGTCGTTCGTTTCACCAAAAACGTCTACCACCAGGTGATGAAGAATTATCCCGACTCGGATTTTCTAGTCGATGACTTCGTCAAAAGTTTCGATAATAAAATCCGCTACAACCGCCCGACCAGGATGTGGATCCTGGGCAAAGTGAAATCGCTTCTCGTTGAATCCGGAGTTCCTGTGGAGAAAATCTACGAGTGCATGGAAGACGAATGATCAAAGACTCCGAACTTGAACAGAATGGACTTATCGAAAGAGCTTTCCCACTAAGCGAAGAAATCATCGCCATGGTGAAGGCCGAAAAATGGCGCGAGCTCGACCAATATTTTCTCGAAGCAGAAAAGGCCGGCGGAGCGCTGTTTGAATTCCTTCGCCCCATGCTCGAATTTGAAAGTATTGAGCACATTATCGCCATCAGGAGCGCTCCCGGTGACGAAGATGGAATCTGGCACGACGATGGCTCCAGGATCCTGGGTTTCTCCCTTTCTTTGACCGAAAATCACACCCAGGTTAAGGGTGGAGAGCTGCGTTTTAGGCCCAAAGGGGCCCAGAATTACCAAAATCTCACCACCCGACCGATGGGAAAAATGCTTATTTTCAAGACGGGAATTTACGGATTTGAGCACATGGTTAGCGCAGTCACAGAGGGAAAACGCATTGTCATTGCGGGGTGGTGCTCTTAAATGACCTTATGACACGCATGGCCTTGAAAATCGACCTCGAAAGCTTCTTGTCATTTACCCGCTACTCTGTTATCTTTTTGACTCTTTTTAAGAATTTAATTAATTAACTAGTATCTTTATAAAGGATTTTTTATGGCACGCACATGTGATTTAACTGGTAAGAGAAGACTTGTTGCCAACAAAGTTTCTCACGCTAACAACAAGACAAAAACTAAGAAACAAGTAAACCTACATACTAAAAAAGTTTTCGATCCAGCTACAGGAACTGTAGTTCGTCTAAAACTTTCAGCTGCTGCGATCAGAACTTTAGATAAAGTTGGATCAATCACTAAGTATGTTAGAAAGCACGCTCACTTGTTTGAATAACTAACTAAAAAAAATTGTTTTATAAAAAAGGCTTCCTATGCGGAAGCCTTTTTTTTGTGTATTAGTGGAGTTTCTGGAGAAAAAATGAAACAACTAATACTAATTCTTTTAAGTACGTTCTCACTTGTTGCCTTGGCTCAAAATCCACCAAGACAAAAAGTCACCCTGGCCGGAGAGATTCTTCCGAATGCTCCCAAAATACTTTCCGTAAGTGACATGGAAAAATTCCAAAAACCTATCACTCTCACGATCTTCGACCCTTATAATAAAAATCTTGAAACTCCATTTTATGGTTTCTTTCTTTCCGAACTGGTTAAAGCTTACGCTAAACCGGATTTCAAAATTCTTAGAGTCAACGCTATTGATGGATATAGAGTTGATATACCTAAGGCCGACATTGAGAAGGCCCAGCTCTTTATCACTTATAAAGACAATGCAGGCTACCTGACTGTTGACCGCATGGGTCCCGCAAGAATCATCGCTCCCGCCAAAGGAATCATCAGCAAAGACCAGCTCTTAAAAATTGGTGTGTACTGGGTATGGCAAGTGAAGTCTTTTGAGTTCATTAAGTAATGTCGAAATCCAATGACCTGAATCGAAATTCAATCATCACAGGTGTGCTCTTAAACCTGATCATGACGATAATCTTCATTGTCTTCATTGTATTGGGCTACAAAAGCACCAGTGAGAACGCCGCTATTCAGGACGACACGTACAGGACCAACTTTCAATCCCGTTTGATCCTAAAGTCCATCAACGGGCTCAATCACTCACGCGGTGACATTCTCAATGCCCTAAAGACCAATGACCCGAATTTAATTTCCGTGGCCGAAGACCAGGTTCTGGGTGCAAAATCCAACTATCGCCTGCTGCTGTCTGAACAGGTCGTAGAGAAAACAATCCGGGTTTCTGATATGTTCGGAGGCGATTTTGATGAACTCCTGGCCCTTTATGAAAAGTTATACGAAGGTGACAACCCCGTTCTAAAAAAAGAGATCATTCAAGAGATCACTGCAAAAACCACTTCACTTATTACTAGAATGCACGACGAAGAAAGTATCCTGTGGGTAGATGAATCCTACAAATTTCACGACTTCTCAAAAGTCAAAGAGCGTAACCTGACTATCTTCTACTCTCTTACTCTGTGTTTTATTGTCATCCAGTTGGTGTTTATTTATTTCACCATCATCAAGCACAAGCTCAATAAAAAGATCAATCTCCAGCACGAGAGACTGGTGCTTCAGACCAGGCTATCCACACTAGGGATGATGAGCGCCGAGCTGGCCCACGAAATCAACTCTCCTCTCATGGTGATCGACGGGCGCCTGAGAATCCTGCACAACGAACTTATCGCCACTGAAAACAAGAACGAGAAGCTGCATAAGAATATCGAGATCATCAAAAGAAACTCTCAGCGCATCCAGGGGATCATCAAAAGCTTTAAGACCATGTCTAAAAGCGGTGAAAACGATATTTTTGAGCCTTTTGAGCTCTCGGCAATCTATGAGGAAGTTCAAGACCTGGTGGCGCAAAAAATCGTCGATGAGCATATTGAGTTCTCTATCGATAAAGAAAATCAGGACTGTCTGATTGAAGCGCGCAGAATTCAGATCGTCCAGGTTTTAACCAACCTGATCAACAACTCTATTGATGCCATCAAAGGGAGTCCTTCTCCATGGGTGAAGATTGAAAACACACTTTCGGGTGAGAAAATCACTATCTCTATCACTGACAGCGGTCCGGGGATTGAGGCCGAGCACGTGCAGAGTATTTTTGATCCATTCTATTCTACTAAAGGCTCAGCGGAAGGCACAGGGCTGGGGCTTTCGATTTCAAAGAAGATCATGCGCGAGCATGGCGGAGACTTGATTTACAACCCCGACTCACCAAACACCCAATTCATTCTGACTTTCAAAATAAAAAGGCCCGCATAAAGCGGGCCCCTTTAAAACAACTCTTAAAAAAGAATTATTGAACTTCGATTTCCTGGATTAAGTAACCCCATTTAGTCATTGAACGGTCTGTTACGAAGTTAATCGTTACAGTATTCCCTTCAATGTAGTCAGTTGTGTAGTTCACTCCTTGACCAGTTACTTTTTCAATTGTGTTTCCAGCGCCATCAGCGATTCGAACGTAGTCATATCCTTGTTCAAGATCATACTTCGCCACTTTAACTCTGATGAATTTAGCACCTGGAACTGTGATTGTTTTTGTCGCGTTCATGTTGTCTGTGTACGGGTGCTCAGACTCAAGAGCTGAATCAAGAGCGCGCTTTTGCCAGGCATCGTTCTTTGGTCCACTTCTCACAGGTCTAACATCTGTCAGAAGGTTATAAGCGTCGACTCTTCCTGCTGTTTGAGTTTTACCTCTTAGTGCCGCCACTGGAACACTTGTAAGAGTTAAGCGCTCGCGAAGTGTTGTGTGAGACATTCTTCCTTCTTTCGCAAGTAGAAGGCCTAGAACCCCTGATACGTGCGGAGTTGCCATTGAAGTTCCAGAGTAAACATCATACCCCCCACCGTTTACAGTAGAAAGGATGTTGTGTCCTGGAGCTGCGATATGAACTGAGTTTCGGCCATAAGAAGAGAACGAAGCCAATCCGTTTTGAGCAGTTGTCGCAGCTACAGCAACCATGTTTGCTGTTTCGTATGAAGCTGGGTATGAAGGAGATGAATCATTGTTAGATGAGCTGTTTCCAGCTGCAGCTGTGAAGATGATTCCTTTATCAGATGCTCTTTGGATAGCGTCTAAAAGAGCTTGAGAGCGGCCACCGCCTCCCCAAGAGTTACTCATTAGATCAACGTTCATAGTTGTAGCGTAATCGATAGCTTTGATTGCTCCTTCAAGAGAACCAGAACCATCGTCACCTAGAAATTTAACGGCCATAATCTGTACATCGGCCATAACTCCGGCAACACCAACTCTGTTGTCGTGAACAGCACCGATAGTTCCTGAACAGTGAGTCCCGTGTCCGTTACCGTCCATTGGGTTTGAATCCATGTTCGCGAAGTCGTATCCGTAAACATCGTCAACATATCCGTTTCCGTCATCGTCAACACCGGCCTTTCCGTTAAGTTCAGCTGCGTTTGACCACATATTATCTTTCAGGTCCGGGTGATTGTAATCAACACCTGTATCGATAACCGCAATTTTCACTGCGCGAGATCCTTTAGTGATATCCCATGCTCTAAGCGCATTTACGTCCGCCCCTTCTACTCCGGCAGAACCATTAGGCTCGTTAGAACCTGTGTTTCTTAATCCCCAAAGTTTTCCGAAACTAGGATCGTCCGGCGTTGCTGCCGTAAAATCAGTGAAAGGCGACTTAAGCAGTTTTTTAGCTGCAAAGTTCTTTTCTTTAATTGGATTTACTGAATAGATATAGTTCGGTTCAGCATATTCAACCGCTGGGTTATTGTTAAGAGCAGCTAAAGCTTTCGCCATCGACTTCTCCGCTCCAACTTTTAAAACAGAAAGCGTTCCATAAGAAAGCTTTACGTCTCTTTGTCCTTGGATTCCTAATGTAGATAGAGTTTTGCTTGATAAAGAAGCTTTTGATTTGCCTTCCTTAAACTTAACAACGATCTCCCCTTGTACGTGTGGTGCCTCTCCCGCCGACAATCCTGTGGCAAGTGCTAGCGTCGATAGACCTAGTAACGTCTTCTTCATAAATCTCCCTCCTTGGAGTTTCAAAATCAAAATCCTTTTGCCTGAGCAATTGAATCAGTCATAATTCAAAGAAATGTGATCTATAAACAAGCTTAGAAGGATGGTGTCACTTTGCACAGACTTTTTCTCAAAGGTATTTTTTTCCGAAAATTCCTCATCTATCTTTTTTTATTGGAAAAGGCGATAATTCAATCACTATGATACATAATAGTTCATCAGATCCAGTACTAATTAAAAAGATTTCTCTGAAAATCTGGTCTCTTAGAGACGAGATTGAGTCACGTATCCAGGAGAAAATCGATTCAGGCGAGCTAGCGCCGGAAGTTCTTGAGCAAAAGATAAAAGAACTTCAAAATGAATACAGCAAAAAATCTGTATCTCCAGACAATGTCCTACAATTGAAGTCCGGCAGCGACCTTCCCCCGGAAGGTGAAGACGATATGGAAAAGGCCATGGCGGCTGCGATGGCAGGTGGAGATGAAGCTGAGACCACAGAAGGCGCCGATGTGGTGGCCATCAATGCGGAAGCTTCCCAGGAGCAGACCGATGCTGCGATCATCTCAATCGGAATTGAACCCCCTAACCTATCTGAAGACAAGATCTCAAAAGGAAAAACTATCCTTTCTGAAATCGCGATGGAGAAAATGTTTTTCTTCTCCAATAGGGCCTTTACAGAAGGGCAAAGCATTGTGATCCAGTTCTGCATTCCAAAGACTTTTATTGTTAATGCTGATGTCATCTACTGCCGTCCTTTCAACATTAAAAGCAGAATCATCAGTCAGAATAACTATACTCACAGAATGCTCGTTCGTTTCAACTTCCTAAAGGAAGGCGAAAGAGCTCTTCTTAGACAATTCATTCAGTCAATCGAACCAGATGTCACAAAGATTGTGAAAAAAGCTCCGGCCGCGGAGGAGAATTCTGACGATGGAGACTTTAATGAGTTGGACGACCTGGGGCTTTAATACTCATGCCTAATCTCCTCGCCCCTCACAAAAAAAAATGGCTTTCTAATTCTGTACTTGCAGGTTTTATCGTGCTTGTCGGCGCCACTGCTTTTTTATCGGATGCTCTCAAGACTCCGGTGAAAAGCCATAACGAATTCATTGAACAGGCCTTGGTATTCAACAATAAAGAGCTCGAGAATATCACCCGCATCGCCCTAAAGAATAAATCAGGCGAATATGTTTTTGAGCGCACTGATGCCACAGAAGGATCAATCTGGCGCATGACCAGTCCGAAAGCAATCTCCACTAACTCTGTCTTCATCGAGAAGTTCTTCGCCTCTCTCAATATCATTAAAACCAAAAAACTTTTGGTGGATGACAAGATCAACAACTCCAATTT
Organism: Bacteriovorax sp.; assembly: GCA_040377165.1. GTDB lineage: Bacteria > Bdellovibrionota > Bacteriovoracia > Bacteriovoracales > Bacteriovoracaceae > Bacteriovorax. The sequence continues at coordinate 21,675 of JBEIPI010000033.1, read as the reverse complement.
CTCTTTGGATAAACCGACGGCCATCCTCACACTGACCGACAGCACTCAGAAGAACATTATCTTAAGCGTTGGGATCATGAACACTATCGACAACTCAACCTATATGAAGATTTCCGGAAAAAGCGGCATCTATCACGTAGAAGCTCCTTCTCTCTCATTGGAGAACATCACGCTCGCCGACCTGATTGAATCTACCATTTTTGATGTGGCCCTGGCCGATATCACCAGTTTTAAGATTTTTAAAAAAGGAACGCCAGCTGCGCAGTTTGAAGTCTATAAAAAAGAAGGAAAATGGGTATCAATCAATGAAGCTCCACTGGACACCGGCCGTCTCGAAGATATGCTCGACGATTTCATCGTCCTAAAAAGCAGCTACCTGTTAGATGAACAAACCGATGCTCAGAAAAAACAGATTCAGAAAATCATCTCACCACCCGAGTACATCGTAAAAATCGACACTGTCGATAACAAAAACCTCTCTTACCAGGTGAGCGCTGACGTAAAATCACTTCCCGACTTCTCGCTCAACGATGAACCGCATTTCCTGATTATTGAAAACCATGCACCGATCGTATACATTGTGAAAAAAGAATTTGAGACTTTGTTTGAACTAAAGAATGAAGCTCTTAAAGCACTTGAAGCAACTGCGCCCCGCTAAAAACTAAGAAGCTTTTTTACCATTAACAATTCTTGAATTCGAAGGCAATGCTGTGTCTTTATGAATCTTGTCAGGATCAACGAAGACCTTAATGAACTTTTCAATCAGGATTGAATTGTAGCGCTTAACCCCTTCCTTATTAACCAGGATCTTTCTAAGCGCCTCGGTTGGCTGGAGTTTTTCTTCAATCATAATATGCACGAAATCGTCGGCCAGGCACACGATATTGGCCAGAGTTAAAATCTTCTGTCCCTTCTTCTGAAAAGGGAATCCCGTTCCGTCAAAGGCTTCATGATGCTGAAGAATGATCTGCTTTACAGAGTTATTGAGTGAGCGGTTATTTTCCACAATCTGGAAGCCAAGCTCTGGGTGCTTCTTATACAGCTCCAACTGCTCAGGAGTCATGTCACGGGTACTTAGTCCAATAAACTCTTTTGGCAATTGAGTTTTCCCGATATCGTGAAACATGCAGGCCATGGCCGTCGTTTCAATTGTCGCTTTTGACTGCCACTCAAACTGCTTAATGATCGCGGTCGAATAAAGCGTCACTAAAAAAGCGTGCGAGTACGCTGTCGGATCAAAGTTTTGATACGAGCGCAGAACACTATAGAGATCATTTTGTTTTTCAATCAACTGAAAAACACTTTCGCAAACTTCTTTTCCCTGCTCGATAACCTGAGGTTTGATACCAACGGTATAGACTTCCTCGATATATTTCTCTGTGACGTTTTTAAGAATATTAACTTTGTTGTAGGCCGGGACGTTTTGATTATCAATCAGCTTTTTGGTGAGAAAGTTATTGTACTGGATGAATTTTCGGCGGTCGTTGTTGTGAAAATACAACGCTTCCACTTTCTTCTCATTCTTATATTTATCCAGGCGTTCTTTCGAGAAAGTATCCCCCGTATGAAGGATTTTAAGATATTTATTATCCGAGAGCTTAATATAGATATCAAACAAAACGGCCTGGGAAGAGTAGAATTCTTCGATCCTGATTTTTGAGAAATTCTCATCGGTCATCGCCACTTCTTTTTCTTCACTCACCCCTTCTTTTTTTGGCACAGAGGCCATTAAATCAGAAAGTGACTGATGCCCTTCTAGTAGCTCCTTTAAATGAGACATTTCAAAAGGTCTTGCCGCCAGCTCAGACACACCCAGCTTTTGCAGCTTCTCTTCTGTGACTTCACCAGAGTCGATCAAATCCGCATTGTTCACAATAACGATGACTCTTTGATTCGTGTAGTTTGTTTTAATGAACTTTAGAACCTGCATGCAAGAGTGATTCTCAGTTGCGTAGTTCATGATGACTGCGAAAAACTTATCGTTATACAAAGCGAGCTGGGCCTCTTTACCGTTAATGACAGCAGTTGCCTCATAAGATTGCTCAACGAAATACGCCTTGGCCTTAGAACACCAAGTTTCGTCGGGATCAACAATAAGGATTTTTAATGCCAAGAGCTCATTCTCCACTATAAAGGCGAACGTTTCACTCTGACTTATCGGATTTTTAAGGAGAAAACTTAGAAGAAAACCAAATAAAAAAAATGGCCGAAATAACTAGTTATTTCAGCCATTTGTAGATAATAAAGATTCTGTTTAGAATTGACTAACTACTTGATTTCTTTATGAAGAGTATGACGTCTTAAAAACGGATTATACTTCATAAGCTCTAGACGATCTGGTGTCGTCTTCTTGTTTTTAGTAGTAGTATATCTTGAAGGAGATTTTCCTTCTTTTCTTGCTTCAGTACACTCAAGCGTTACGATTACTCTAGGACCTTTTTTAGCCACAACTGCCTCCGCGAAACGAAAAATTTAACAAAAATGAAATTACACGTTTAGCATTGGCATGACAACCGAAAATTGTTAAACCTTTTAAAAAAGCGAGAATTTTATGAATATTACACTCGAAAACTGGACATCTTCACACTTTTACTCTGAGCCACTAAGAGCGTTTGTCTCCTTAGGGGCTGCCCCTGTTGAGACAACAGATGGGTTGCAGGAGGTTGAATTTCAGTACCTGGTCACCATGACAGACAAGGATTACGCGGAGCTCTTTCAAAGTGCACACAAAACTTTAGAAGAGGCCATCCACGTTCTAAATGAAAAATATGGGCACTGGGAAATGAAGGATGCCGGAGCGAAAACTTCAGGCGATGGCTGCTCGAGCTGCGAAGCGCACTAAGCTTAAAACTATTGACGTAGTACTATAAATTGGCCATATTACTGGCTTACAAAAAACCTGATTCTGTATACAAAGCAGAGATCACTATAAAAGAGGTCCATGATGAAAGAAGGAATTCACCCAAAGTATGAAGCTGTAACTGTTAACTGTGTTTGCGGAGCTACATACGCAACTGGTTCAACAATTAAACTAGAAAAAATCGACATCTGTGCTGCTTGTCACCCGTTCTATACTGGTAAGACAAAAGTCATCGATACTGAAGGAAGAATTGAAAAATTCAAAAAGAAATTCGGTACAGACTACACAAACAAGTCAGCTAAAAAGTAATTTAAAAAAAGAAGGCTCCGAAAGGAGCCTTTTTTTTGCCTTATTTTCTATTTCTGTCTCTGCAATCTTTGTCTTTGTTTGTTCTGCTCATCGATCAACAGGTTTGAGCGATTGTATTGACGGTAACCGCAGAAGAATTTCTTTGTATCGTTCACATTTACCAAATTGTATTTCGCCGGTCTAAGCCCTGCTTTTGGTGTGACCTGAACGTAGTCAGCAAAACGAATCGCCGGACCGTTTTTATAAACGTTGAACACTGCTGCCTGACAAGCAGGATAAATATCTTTGATAAACCCGTCTTTGGCGCTTGGAAGATAAGGAAGGATTCTAAAACATAGGTCATTCTTCTCCGCCTTTGTCACTTTATCGCTGGTCAATGATTCAACAACATTCTTTTTGAAGAAATCAAAAAAAGCGGCCAGTGTTTCTTTTGAATTGTTTTGTGCCGACTCTAAACTGATGTTCAGTTCACCAAGAGAGATTGAACTATCGTTGGCCGAATATGAATTCAGAATAGACTGAACCAGGTCTTGCCTGGTCGAGTTTACGATGTTGGCCACTCCTGCCCCCAGGTCACCATTAAGCAGCCTGGCCTCCATTTCATAGCTCACCATGTTTCTCACTTTCGTGAAATAAACATCTGTTCCTCTTTCCTGAAGTTTTAAGAGTTTTGAAATGCATGAAGTGATCTGGAAGCCTTTCGATTCCAGGATGTCGTCTGATTCAACGAAATCCACCATCGGCTTGTCTTTAGCGCATTCAGCGGGGAAGACGTCGCTTGGAATTGAGCGAGGGATCATGCCTTCATTCACCAAAGCGATGATATAGTTTGTTACCTCTTTGGTTTTTCTAATATTGGCGATTTCTGGTGAGTAAGGATTATTCTGCCCCTGGCAGTCTTCACCTGTAGTAGCGGCCTTTTTACAACCAAGGTTGTATAAATAAGTGCTGATTCTATCGGCGTTGGCGACGATTTTTTTAAGACCGTTGATCGGGCTCGTCTCACCTTTTAGTTCGCGTTTTGCGTTGACGATAATTGAATAAGCGTCGACAGAGATCATTCTCGCGCGCTCGATGTTCACCAGGTTGCGTGTTGATTGAATAATCTCATTGGCGTTTCTGATGACACGGTCCCAATCATTGATCGTCACGGTTTTTTTATGGTAGTTTATGTACGTACTAAATGAAGAGCAGTTCTCGGTCCCACAAAGAGGGATCGTCGTATGAACTCCCGGTTCATAGAGATTATACGACATCAATGATCTCGAGTATGTGGTGAAGATCGGATTCTCCACTGATGAATCGTTGCCTTGCCAGTTGCATGGGTTCAAACTCGGAGAATTCAAAAGACCAACCAGACACTCGATATTTAAAGTGATCGCTGTTTTCAAATTGCTTTCATTATCGATTGTCAGGAAGAATTTTCTTTTGATCGTTCCAAAAGTATCAAGATAAGCGGAGGTCTTTCTTAAAAACTCCGACTGGATCTCTGACTTCTCACGGTTAATTAAATCACCTTCTGAAGTAATGGCACTTCCCGAGAAAACTTCGTTAAGCCACTTTGAAAGCGGGGCCAGCTGGTAGCTTAATAAATTGATCCCGTCATAACTTGTGGTCTCATTCGTATTGTTGTCGATGCGCTCTAAAATAAGCTCCTGTGTCTCATTGGCGGCACAGTACTGGTCAGTCAAAGCCTGGGACACACAACGAAGGGCCGTTGGCATCTCAATGTCCTGAATATTATCAAGGGTGCGGTTGAATTTCATTTCCCCCACATGCTTTCCAACTGACTTCACAATAACAGCTCCACCGGCCAGGGCCAGAGATGTCCCCCCTGAAGCGAAAGCTGCGGTCACTAATAAGGCGTTACTCACGACCGAAGAGATCTTCGCTGAGTTTTTCTGGTAGCAGGCATTCCCTTGCTGAGTTTGAAGCTCAGTTAAAAAATCATCAGCAGCTCTCACCAGCTGGTCAGCGACTCTCGCCTCTTTGCCTGAGAAATTCTTGAAGTGAGAAAGGTTTGTATCGATATCAACCAGCGATGCCTGTGAAGAAACAATTTCAGTTTGAAGGAAACTTGCCAAAGTCGGATCAATTGCAGGGTTGCTTAAAAGCCCCGTATAAAGCGCAATCTTTTTTTCCAGTGCAATTTTATCCTGAGCACTACTGCCTTGGGTTTCAAAATCCTCGTAGAGAGAAGTATAGCGGTTAACTGCCGCAGAAAAAGCGACAGCCCCACTGCAGTTAGTGTCTTTTTTTAATTCTTCAATTGTATTGTTTAAGGCCTGAAGACTTACCAGAGTTGTTGAGACGTTTCGTGTGACGACCTGAGGGCATTGATTGGCAAAAGAGCTTAAAAGCAAACGCGATGGGCGTACTGATTCTTCTGCATGAGAAAATACACTGGCAAACATGGTGAATGCGACAAGCAAGCTCTTCATATTAATAACCCCTAAAAAAGTAATGCATAATAAAAGAAAATCAGGGGCTTGTTGAAAGAAAATGAGGAACTTATAAATTTTACATAAAGGGATTCCAAACTAGTTGATTTTTTTGTAACCGGCGTCTTGATCTTTTGTTGCAATCACGCAAGTCTATTCTTGCAACACATGAAATAAGGAGATTTCAATGAAAACACTACTGACTTTAGCACTCGCCCTGGCATCAATCACCGCCTTCGCTGGCGATAGAAATACCGCTTATAATGTCATCTGCAAGCCGATGGCCTTCGAATCTGACCGCAATAGATGTGTGGCCCAGATCAGAAACTATAATTACTTCGACGACGCTGCCCTATCGATCTGCGCGAGCTTCCCTTTCAACAACACAAAAATGGAATGCCTTTCTTATATCGCCGACAAACGCTACGAAGCTTATGAAATCGATACCTGCAGAAACGCCACTTTCGAATCAGAAAAGCTGGCCTGCCTAAGAGATAACGGGAACACTGGCGGGGGCCAGGGCTGTCTTCCAACATATGAAGTTTTAAACCAACTGAGATCGGCCCAATACGAACTTAGAAACGGAAACCCGGGAACTGTGGATAAAAGACTCACTTATCTGATCAGTAAGTTCTCAAACCCAAGCTGCCAATAAGACCTAACTATTTGATAGGAGAGGCTTTTTTCTCTCCTATCAAAATTTTATACACCCTTGTAAAAATACACCCACTCTCCACCTCTTGATCCTGACCTGTGAAATAATGGGTCCATGAAAAAATTAAATTTAAAACAAATTGTTCTCTCTATTTTATTAACATCGCTTATCGTTCAAGGCCCAACGGCCCATGCAAACGATATGATCACCAGCATTTTCAAGAATGTCTTAAATACTGCCCAAAAGACACTTGAAGAGGCCAATAAAAAAAGAGAAGAGCTCGAAAGAAAGAGACTTGAAAATGAGAAGAGGCGTGCCGAAGAAGAAAAGGTTCGCGCAGAAGAGGAAAGAGCGCGTGCTGAAGCTATTGCCAACGCTCCGGACACTTCAATCAACAACAGCATCTACCATATTTCGGGAGTCGTTGATACCAGTGTGAAATGGATAATGTACTCTATCGAAAAAGGAAACTTTAAGGAAGTCGTGACAGTTGCGGCTTCAAACGGAAGATACGCCAATAATGTTTCCCTGCGCGATGGTGCTGGTACTTATAAAATCAGTGTATTTAAAAGCTCTACTGAGCGTTTTAATTCACCATACTCTTTCGTGACAACGATTAAGGTTGAAAATCTCGATGAGAGAGATATGAGTTTCCTGCTTCCTTCTGAGCAAGTTCAATCTGACAATGCCGAGATCGTTTCTCTGATGAAAGAGCTTACACAAAACGCCACTTCAAAAGCAGATGGAGTTAAGAAGATTCATGACTACATCACACAGACTGTAAAATACGATTTCGTCTCTTACCAGGATGGAACGTTTGCTAATAAGGAATACGACGCTCTTACTGTTTTAAGGAAACCTTTAACTGTTTGTTCAGGTTACTCAAGCTTGTTTGCCGCTCTTTTAAGGGCCTATGGTTTAAGAGCGAAAATTGTTCATGGAAAGGCGGTTGTTGCCGGTGGTTTCGAAGACCACGCATGGAATGAGGTTCAGTTAAACGGTGAATGGAAAATCATCGACTCTACATGGAATACGACCCTGAAGAGTTCAAAATATTATTTTATTAGTGAAGAAGACTTCACTGAAACTCACCAGAAAGAAAAAGACATGGTGGAATATTAGTAGATCTTGACTCTAAGTTTGGTGCCGACCACACGCTCTACTTCAAAGCGGATGTGGTCGCCCACGTTGGAGTGCTTGAACGCCTTCTCCTGCTCTTTAGATAACTGCTTTTTCTGAATTTCAATCACCGCGTTTTTGTTTACGCCATCCTCGAGAAAACAGACTTCATACTCAAAACTAAATTTGGTCTCATTAACAAAACGAACTATGGTCGCTTTGTCAGAAGCTGCCCGCTCTTTTTTTCTGCGGTACACATGAGCGGTCATCGGCATAATCTTGCGGTCCAGACTCACCAACTGAGAGAGCCTCTCTACGCTCTGGTCATGGGAGGTTCTTAGAACCTGATGGCACCAGTCGTTCGGGCAATTGGCGTTGCTTGGGCATGGATATATGACATCGTAAGAATCGAGCAAAGCAGACCTCAAAGTTTTTAACTCAGAAAAAAGCTCGCTGGTTCCCGGCTCAATGAAGATCACATACTCAGGGTCAATCATGATCACCTGGTCCTGAACCTTATTGATCCCGATCTCATTGATGGAGTGGCCGTAAAAAAGAACACTGTCACTTCTCTTCTCATTGAAGCGGACCTGGGTCTTCATCTCTACGCTGGAGAAAAACCCTTTCAGCATTTTTTCTGCCTGATCCAGCATCACCCTTGAGGAATCCACACAAATGACTTCAGGGGGTGTTTGCTCAAACAGCAAACTCCAACCAAGTGAAAAGGTCCCCGGGCCACAGCCGATATCAATCAATGGCCTCTTTTTTAAATCGAGGATCGTCTCATCGTCGAGTTTGGATAAAAGGAAATGAAGTTTTGGGATATTGGTTGTCAGGTATAGGGCCGCATAGCTGGAAACGTGGTTGGCATCAAGTACATAGTCGCCGATCTGCGAGCGGTTCTTGGTGAACTTCGCCGACATCTCACGGATCATTTGAACCATCTCTGATTCTTTTAGATCCGGGTTCAGTAAATAAGGACGAATGTCCTCTACAGAAAGCGAAAAGGGCCCGAAGGCCCTTTCGTTATTATCTTTTTCCAAGATCTGTGTACTCGCGAACAGTTGCTCCAGTGTACATCTGACGTGGACGAGCGATCTTCGTTTCTTTTGTTTCACGAAGCTCTTTCCACTGAGCTAACCACCCTGGCATTCTTCCAAGTGCAAACATAACAGTGAACATGTTTGTTGGGATTCCAAGGGCGCGGTAGATGATTCCAGAGTAGAAATCTACGTTTGGATATAGGTTTCTCGACTTGAAGTAATCGTCAGCAAGAGCTGTTTGCTCAAGACCTTTAGCGATATCAAGGTACGGGTCTTTAACACCAAGTTGAGCAAGAACTGTGTCACACGCTTTCTTGATGATCTTAGCGCGTGGATCGAAGTTCTTATAAACTCTGTGGCCGAATCCCATAAGTTTGAATGTATCGTTTTTATCTTTTGCTCTCTCAAGTGCTTTTTTATAATCGCCGCCAGCTTTAGAAATCTCTTCAAGCATTTCTAATACTTCCTGGTTCGCTCCACCGTGCAGTGGTCCCCAAAGAGCGTCGATACCAGCAGAGATTGCAGCAAAGATTGAAGCGTTAGATGATCCAACAACTCTCACTGTTGAAGTCGAGCAGTTTTGCTCGTGATCAGCGTGAAGAATTAAAAGAACGTCCAGGGCCTTTGCTACGTCTTTAGAAGCTTTCATTCCCATCATTGACATGAAGTCTTCAGTGTATGAAAGAGCTGGGTTTGAAGCTACCAGCGCTTGTCCCTGACCGTGTCTGTGGATAGCTGCTGTGATGATTTTAAATTGTCCAACCAGGAGTGCAAAGATTTCATCTTTTTGCTCAGTCGTTGGGTTTGGATTGTTTAACTCAGGATAGTGTCCAGAAAGAGCAACTGTCACCGCTGAAGCAATTGCCATCGGGTGAGTTGTCTTTGGCATAAGCTCGATCATGCGAGTGATGTACTCTGGAAGTTTAGAGTATGAAGCAACTTTCTTTTCGAAAGCTGAAAGTTCAGCGGCCGTTGGAAGCTTGCCCCAGTTCAATAAGTATGCAACTTCAATGAATGAAGATTTTTCTGCAAGTTGCTCGATTGGGTATCCTCTGTAACGAAGAATTCCTAACTCTCCATCAAGGAAAGTTACAGCAGACGCGCATGATCCAGTGTTAAGAAATCCGTGGTCGATAGTGATGCAGCCAGTGTCAGCACGTAGTTTAGAAATGTCGATCGCTTTTTCTTTTTCTGATCCCTCGTATACAGGGTACTCAAAAACTTTGCCGTCGACTTCGATTTTTGCCTTTAAAGACATATGATCCTCCAATGAATTTGGTGTAAAAAACTGCACTTAAAATACCGCAAACAAAAAACTCCCGTCTAGAAGTTTCTGTCTATATTCTCATAGACCACGCTTTAGGGTCAGCGTGCCATTCCTTGAGAAGATCCATGCCGGTCTGGTCAATTAATCTTAACTCGAAAGCCGCCTTCGTCAGAGAGGTAAAATCTGTCAGTGAAAATAGTTGAATGGAAAGGTTGTTTAGTCGCTCCTTGGCAGCTTTCATTTCATAATCTACGACGCACAGACAAGCATCACAGGTAAGCTCCGCTCCCCTCACTCCGGCCATGGCCTCATCGAGACTGGCCCCTTGGTTAACCAGGTCTTCAAATAAAAGTACTTTTTCACCAGGAAGGTATGAGCCTTCTACCTGATTTTTTCTTCCATGCTCTTTTGGTTTTGGTCTCACATAAACCATAGAACGCTTCAATCGATCTGCTACAAAAGCTGCGTGAGGAATCCCTGCAGTTGCAATCCCTCCCAGGTGATTAAAGGTTAAGTGATTTTGTTTAATGATCTCAATAAAAGAACTCACCACCTGATCCCTGAATTCCACATGGGAGAGGATAATGCGGTTGTCGCAGTATATTGGGCCTTTTAGGCCTGAGGCGTATGTAAATGGGTTCAGAGGGGAAAACTTCACTGCGCCTAAATTAATCAGGTTTCGGGCGATGTCCATTTTCATTGGTAATTTCCTTGTTAATGACCCCTATGGGAGGTCAGGGCAAGTGCTGATTTTTGCATATATTGAGTTAAATTCAGCATCTAAGCCAATTTTGAGCTAAAATATATGAGTTACTTATGAAGTATCCCCTATCAACCACGAGTTGTCGCTATTGAAAGCATTATTTATTGGCCATACGCCTGAGGATGATAAAAACATCATTCGTCTCATGGGAAATAATTATCCCAAAGTCCAGCTCGTCGGTCTGCGCGGGCCGGAAAGCCTTATGGACATGTTGACGGCCGATGGACCTTTCTCTTTTATCGTTATCAATATCGACAATAAAAATATCGTTGTCGCTGATCTTTATCAACAGATCAATGACACTCTTGGGGTGAGGCCTTTTGTTTTTATCGGGACTCCAAATTCTGTTAAGTCACAGATCACTAACGACATGGTTCACAACCAGCAAACTAATGCGCTGGTGGAGCTGCCGCTGGTGCTTGAAGAATTTAAAAAAGCGGTGAACCTGGCCATCGACTGGGTCAAAAAAGAGGAATTCGAAGAATCAATTCTGGAATTCTCTCGCGATGACCTTCACCCGATGAGGCTTCGGAATTTTTATCTCTTTGAGCAGCTTCCCTACGACGTTTATATCGAGCTTACTTCAACCAAGTTCGGTAAAGTCATCACCAAGGATAAATTTTACTCTCACCAGATTATCCAGAATTATTCACGCAAAAATATCAAGTATCTTTATCTGAGAAAAGATGAACACCTGAAGTTCCTCGATACTTCAATTAAAAATCTGTTAAAAATTTACGATGCTAAATTAACCGACAGGAAAAAGTACCTGGTGCTGCATTTGAAGACAGCTTTTTTCATGCACCAGTTTATCAAAGCGGCAAGCGTCTCTGAGGACGTAAACAAACTCGCTCATTATTTCATCGATTCTGTCTCAGCTCTCGTGCGCACCTATGAGAACCTCTCGGACCTGCTGGATAATATCAGCGAGACGGGAAACATTACTTTCGCTGAACAAAGTGTGGCAACGGCTTATGTCTGTGAGAAAATCCTCTCCAACATGGGATGGACCGCCGACATGACCCGTGGGAAACTGATCCTGGCGGCCCTGCTCCAAGATGTGACTCTTGGAAACGACGACCTGATCAAAATCAGATCGCTCAATGACCCGAACTTAAAAATGTTTAGTGAGGAAGAGCAGGAAGATTTTAAAAATCACCCGCAGAAAGCGGCCAATCTTTCGACTTTCTTCAATGGCTTCTCCGACGTGGATTTTATCTTAATGGAGCAGCATGAACACCCGACCGGCGATGGATTTCCTAAAGGATTGAACTCTTCCGGGCTCACAACTATTTCTTGTATCTTCATCCTTGCCAGCAACTTTGTCTCGCGTATGGCACTGACGCCGAAATCACCTACCCAGCACAAAGACATCCTGACCAGCATGAAACGAATCTATAATACCGGAAACTTCAAGGACCCCTTGAAGGCACTGGAAAAAGCGCTTAAAAAAGGGCACTAGTTCCCTGGAAAGTTATCCAGAGTTTCAATGATTTTTTTGTAAGTGGTTTTCTTGAACTTTTCGTTTAGGATCGCCAGGATTTTTTTCACATCCAATTGGTAATCCGGGTCTTGGTCGCGAAGTTTCATGAACTCCTCGATAAAGGCCTCGGAGATAAGAACGATTTTCGAAAGTGGCGAAATATCATCTTTAAAGTCAATCGCGAATCCAATCCCGTTGGTGATTCCATGGTGCTGCTTAATTAATAGATCAGCTCCGATCGGCGCACGTTTATAAGTCACAACCACTTCAGCGGCCAGGCGTGCATGATTGAGCACTACTTCCTTTTCTTTATCGCTTAATAAATCGCTAAAGAGCAAATCCTCTTCATATTTTAGCTGCGGATGCTTTAGATAAATTGGCGCCAGCATAATGTCGTGAAAAAATAGCACGAAATTGATTTTTTCTATATGGGACTCGCCTCCCCAAGAAACTCTTCTGATAATGTGATTGCTCACAAAAGCGGCCAGGATGGAATGGGTATAGACGTATCCATCACGCTGGGAATTGAGTATCGCCAGAAGCTTTTTCAAGCTTGGAGTCTCATTGACAATCTCTTCCATGACTTTAGTGCAGGCGTTGGCGATATTGACGATTTCAGCAGTGACTTCCGGAGACTGACTGAAACTTTGAGCGGCGAAGGCGAATCCAGTTTTTACCGCCTCACTTTTTTCTGTCGTTTCCAGACCTTCAGTGTTTTTCAAAAAATCGACGATTGAACTGGAGATCATATTGATGATCAACAATCTGTCGAGACTGTTTACATATAATGTGGTAACTCCCTCTTTGGCAAAACGCTTAAGCGTCTCGCCAATTTCGTCACCTTTTTTGGCAACCAGAGTGTAACTTCCATTTTTCATCTGAAGATAAACAGAACAAGGCACTTCTTTTACTTTTACCAGGAACTGGTTCTCTATCGGATAATATTGGGGCATCTCTTTTTCCGCCATTTCTTTAGCGGTCACCCCAAGTTCTTTTGCGCAGGAACGGATAAGATTCTGCAAATGATATGAGTTAGGCACCACCACCACATCGGCCAGCTCCTTGCCGGGGTTACCGATAATAATCAGACGGGATTTCAATTTATTCTTTGTCAGGTGCTGATAGACTTCGCTGGCCGAATCCTGTCCATTAATCATGTTGATAGTTACCACCAGATCTGGTGTGGATTTTTTGATCTGCTCAAAAGCGCTTTTTGTTGAATTCACCAAGGTTACATTAGCACCCAGATAAACTTCCAGGTTCGTCACATAAAGTTGATTGAGAATTTCATTGTCAGAAATGACGAGAATCTGCCCCATAATGCACCCTTAGAACAATAATGAGTTAAGTTTAACACCATTTTATTTTTGCGCTCATTTTTCTTGAAAAGCAAAATCAATCGAACTAAATTAGTAAACTATATGAAATTCAAAAATAAACTGCACTCTGGAACATTTCTTAAGCGTTACAAACGCTTTTTTGCCGACATTCAAGTTGGTGAAGAAGTCGTAGTGGCCCACACTGCAAATACCGGCACCATGAAGACCTGTCTACAGGAAGGCTGGCAGGCGATGATGAGTTTCCATGACTCTCCTACCAGAAAACTGAAATACAGTTTTGAAATGATCAATAATGGCAAAACCTGGATCGGGATCAATACCTCCCTCACCAATGGGTTGGCGATTGAGGCCATTCAAAACGGGACAATCAAAGAACTTCAGGGCTACAAAGACCTTAGGCCTGAAGCAAAGATCGGCCAGAGCCGTATCGACATTCTTCTTTCCAATTCACCAGATGAGCAATGTTATGTGGAAGTGAAAAACGTGACATTAATCGATGACCACAACCACTGCCTGTTTCCGGATGCGGTCACAGAAAGAGGGCTAAAGCACTTAGGAGAGCTTCAGGAGCTTAAAGAACGTGGTATCCGCACTGTCATGCTGTTTGTGGTTCAAAGAGAGGATTGTGACTCTTTTAAGGTGGATCAGGACATCGATCCTGCTTACTGCAAAAAGCTCAAAGAAGTGATGAAGGCCGGCGTGGAAGTACTGGTGTATCAATGCAAACTTTCCACTGAAGAAATTATCATCGATAGAAAACTTCCGATCGTATAAAAAAACAAGGCCCGTGTCTTTCGAGCACGGGCCTTGATTATCAAAAACAACCTAATAAAAATTAAGCTGCTTTTTTGTCTTTGTTAAAATTGTTGTTCGCTTCTACTGTTGTTGCAGCATTGCGGTCCTTTGATCCTTGCATAAGCTTCAAATGATTTTGAGCTTTCTTTTCTTTCGTCGTCAGTTTCTTTCCGTGCTTGTTCTTGTTGTCGTGCTTATCACCCATGAGACTACCTCCGTCGTACATTGCACATTTTCTTTATTGTACTATTCTTATCGGCTACCTTTTTCATTACTTTAGTTTTTTCATCTACTATTAATCACTTAATTCATTATTTTCAAGACCTTAAGACATCGTTAAGATTGGGGTTTTTGACCACTTTTGGGGGCATTGAGGGGCCGCACAAAGGGACAAAATAACTCCAGTATTTTCTGATATCCCGAAAATTCAGCCCTCTTTGGGGCCATCGTGCCCCCAAAATTGTTGGCATTCTCCCTGCAATCCCTCTTCGTCACTAAAAATTCGGGGGGATTTTATGAGTACATCTTTATGTTTTTTTATGTTCGTTACGCTTATCTTTTCTGGAAAAGTTCTCGCTAAAGAAGAAGTCATCGCCACTATCACCAATGATGAAAACAAAGAAGTTTATACTTTCGTCGCTGACATCGATGAGGAAACAGATGCTATCAGAAACTTCTACAAAGATGATTATTTAAACGGAAAAAAGTACGAACGTGAACTGCTTTCAACTGAAGGCCTGGCAAGCGCCGGAATGATACTTGAACAGCGTGGAGAGCATAAAGTTATCGCGCTTAAAGGCCATAACTTTGATATGGAACAAGGTGGAGTTATCACTATCGATACTCTTTTTAGCGGCGTAAGTGGACAGAGAAAAGGCTATGATTTACAGCTGGCAAAATCGAAAGATGGCTGGAGGCTTTTTAAGAATAATAAAGTTATCTCTAAGCTTCACATTGTGATCAATAAGAAATTCTTATTGGGAGCGATTGGGGTGAAGGATATCATAATGAAGTAATCGAAAAAAAGACCGCCTAAGCGGCGGTCTTTTTCACAAATTGCTTGTTTAATTTCATTTTTTCGAACTCATTGAGATCAGCGATAAAGTGATTTTTAGTCTTCTCAACCAATGGTGCGAATACATTCTTCAACTCAGTTTCATGACCGTAAGGAAGTAAATCCTCATAGCGGGCGAAAATGTAGAACTCTTCATCCGAGCTTCTTTTAGCATTGTTCATGTTACCGTAGAACTCCATAATCCGCGATTCAAGCTTGAAAACCATCGAATCTCTCTCAAACGAAATCTCATGCTGGTCGATTCGTTTAAATACATCTTCCATTGCCATGGCGTCTATTCGCTTGTACGGGGCCACCGGGATAGTGAGCTCGAGCATACCAGAATTCTTTATTTTGTTTAAAAAATTCTTATCAGCGATCTTGAAAATAAACCCCATTTCGGACAACTGGTGTATTTCAACTTTATCTGAATAGGTCTGAACGTCGTTGTCCATCTTGAAGTGGACAGGGATAGTGGCGTTCAGGCGGAATGATCTTAATGTGTAGTGCTCAAGCAGGATTTTTCTCATGACAAACTGGGCGTAGATGTCTTTGTCCAGCCACTTCATAGATGTCAGGGTGTAATACGGCCCTTGCTCGCTATCGTAAGAAAAAAGAATCTCCTCCTTTCTCTCAAACCAAGTCAGTCTCAATCGGCTGTCCAGGTAAGACTCATAAAGCGAGAACAAGTCAGTTCTGATAACCTTTATTTTATTACAAAGCCAGACCGGTTTTGATTTCAATTCCTGCAGGGCCTGGTTCATGCGAAGTAAGTGAAAATTATTGTTAAAATTTTTATAGTGCCTTCTCTGTGCAAGGCAAGTCTGGTCCCAGTTGGCCCAGTGGAATGAGAGCTCTTTGGTCAGCTTTAAATGCTCCGTAAGATCTCTTGATCCCAGGTAATCTTTTAAGCTTTGTGGATTCACTATTCCTCTCACTGTCATAAACTGTCTCCGAAAAAGTCACTATTCTTACCGTCATTCTAGATTGAGTGAACTCCTCGGTGGGGGGGAAAAAAAATAAATTTAAATCTGGTTGAAATCACTCTTTTTTTTCACATTTTTAAGATTTATTGAGATTGGAAAAAGCGTGTCTTTTTTGTGGCAGTACCGCGAATTCTGCTATAGTCCTCCGAAAAAATGCGTGAGCATTTTTACCTATTAATTTCAAGAGTTCGGGGGACATGTTACTATGTAGAAATGAAGAATCCATTTGAAATTTTAGAGCAGAACGCGCTCAACTTTAAACTTACACCGATCTCCTTCCGGGAGATCTTTTTCATTGCCGAAGCCCCTTGTGATGTTTATGCCCAGGTCGACGGTTTACTTAAAGTTGTCCTCTATAAAAAAGCGGAAATCAACACCCAACTTTTGAAAGAATTACTGCAGAAAAAACTGGCGAATCTTTTTGTGATGGAAGAAGACCGCAAACTCCTGAGGCTCGCCCAACAGGAAAACCTCACCAACGTCACCCGCTCACTCTCAATCGGTGACCCGCTGGAGAAAGCACGCCTTCAAACCAACCTGCTCACCTTGAACCTCGGATATCTCTACGAAGACCCTACCGACGACAATGTCCTGAACCTCCAGGTCCAGAGTGCAAAAAACCTGGCGACTTTTCTTTTTAACAAGCCCCAGATCCATGAAGTGCTTTTTAAGGAATTCATCAAACAAGGGCACCACTATATTTTTGCTCAACCATTTCTCTCAACTTTATTTCTTTTGGGGGTCATGAAACACTCCCGGCTTTATATCGACAAAGACATCGAGCTTTTTTTCCTCACCAGTTACTTTAAGGATATTGGTATGTCCGCTATCCCGGTGGAAAAATACAACGATGAACACTTATCCGATGATGACAAAAAACTGCTGGCCTCTCACCCGCAGCTTTCAGTGAACATTTTAAAAGGCCGGGTGCCCCTACCGCCGAATCACTTGAAGATTATCGAAAACCACCACATCTACTCTACGCTCACTAATCAGATGAATCTCTCATCAAAGGATGACCCGAATAATATTTTCGGTTTTGAGACCATGATGATTTCCGTGATGGACACTGTGGCGGCCATGACCACTGACCGGCCATTTAGAAAGGCCAAGTCTTTGTACAAAAGCCTGGACCTGATCCGTCTTTTAATTGGCGAACAGTACCCGCAAGAGTTCAAGCTGATTGTTTTCTATTTCAAAAATTTTTTCAAAACACTCTAGTCGGAATATCAGAGTATTTTCATCCTGCATAAAAATCTTTTCAAAGTGTTTTTTGATGTGAAACACTAAGCTTACAGATTTTTAATTGCCAAAAAATTCTACGGAGGGAAATAATGGCGACAACTGATATTAGTCCGTTAACGGGCATCATTGCCGAAGAACTAGTCTATGTTGATTTTGGAGAGCACGAAGGAAAATCAGTGCTGGAAATCGCCGACACTCTACCGGAATTTTACGAGTTCCTTGTTGAGAGCAAAGAGGGTGGAAAATGTACAATCCGCCGCTCAAAAGACAAAAGTTTCAGACTTTACGTCTCGCAAACCGCTCACTAAGAAAAAAAGTCATGCGGGGAGCGCAAATTCCCCGCTTCTTAACCGAATCCTGACATTTAATGCTTTAAATTTTGATCAAAATTGTCGATTATAAGTCTATGTTTAAATTGAAATCCAAGACGCAAGATGCCCTTCTCTTTTATATCTTACGAGTCATCTCGTTAGTGGTTATTGGTCTCCTGTTGGGAATCATCTACGTCCTGATAGATGCCGCATGGCCTGCAATCAAAAGTAACGGGTTAAGTTTTCTTTTACGCAAAGACTGGAACCCGGTTGAAGACCAGTACGGTGCTTTGCCGTTTATTTTCGGAACGGTCATCACCAGCTTGATCGCTTTAGTGATCGCCACACCGGTGAGTATTTTAATCGCTCTTTTCATCACCGAGTACTTACCGAAATCTTTCTCGCGAATCGTTTCGCTCCTGGTGGAAATGGTCGCGGCCATTCCCAGTATCGTTTTTGGTCTGTGGGGGATTTTCTATCTCGCCCCTTTTGTGAAATCGACGATTGCTCCTTTTTTAAAACTGCACCTGGGTTTTCTTCCGGTGTTTCAAGGTCCAAGTTTCGGGATCGGGATTTTGACGGCGGCACTGATTTTGTCAATCATGATCGTCCCAACAATTTCGTCGATCTGCCGCTCTATTTTTGAATTAGTTCCCGCTCACCAAAAAGAAGCTTCCTATGCACTTGGTTCGACAAAATACGAAATGATCAAACTTGCGGTTATCGCTCCTTCAATTCCGGGAATCAGCTCCGCTGTGGTTCTGGGACTGGGAAGAGCACTCGGGGAAACCATGGCGGTGACCATGCTGATTGGAAACTCTCCCGTCATCTCCAGCTCATTTTTCTCTCCGGCAGCAACCATGGCCTCAGTGATGGCCAACGAATATGCTGACGCCAACACACCGTTGCACGTCTCTTCTCTTTGTTACCTGGCCCTACTCTTATTCTTAATAACCTTTCTTTCAAATCTTTTCGCTAAAACTATAGTGAAGAGTTTTTCAAAAGGATAAGGTGAAAAATGAATTATAGATCATACAGAAAATTCAAAAACTATCTCTTCCTTATCCTGACTCTCGCCAGCGCGCTGGCGGTACTTATCCCGCTTTTTACGATTATCCAGTTTGTTCTGGTTCAAGGGGCGAGCTCACTTAGTTTAAACTTCTTTACTGAGTTGCCAAAACCGGTCGGCGAAGCTGGCGGAGGGATGAAGCATGCAATCCTGGGGACGATCTACATTGTTCTTCTAGGGGCGGCCATGGCGATCCCGGTGGGAGTGACCTGTGGAATTTATCTCTCAGAGTTTAGTAAGAGTAAACTTTCTAAAACACTTAAACTGACAGTGGATTTGATGAGCGGAATTCCATCGATTGTTATCGGGATCTTCGCCTACCTGATTGTGGTTGTTCCACTTAAGAGTTTTTCGGCCTTCGCCGGCGGAATCGCGCTTTCGATCATCATGTTGCCGATTATCGTCAAGACCTCTGAGGAAATTCTAAAACTAGTGCCGAATCACATCCGCGAAGCGGGATTGGCACTCGGACTTCCGCGCTGGAAAGTCATCCTTTTTATCATTTTAAAAGGAAGTGTTTCTAATTTATTAACGGGGATCATCCTCGCGATTTCAAGAGCTGCCGGTGAAACCGCGCCGCTACTCTTCACCGCTTTTGGAAACATGTACATCAACTATCACATCAATGAGCCGATGGCCTCGCTTCCGGTTCAGATTTACACCTACGCCATTTCCCCTTTCAAAGACTGGCAACGCCAGGCCTGGGGCGGAGCTTTCGTGCTGATGGTTCTAATTTTAACAATGAATTTATTTGCCAGGTTCATCCTGACAAAAATAAAAGATAAGAAAGGAATTTAGTAATGAGCGATTATAAAAACGCCAAAGTTATTCTTGAGGCCAAAAAGCTGGAGGCCTGGTTTGGTGACTTCCACGCAGTTAAAGGCATCACTGTTGAATACCGCGAGAAAACCATCAACGCCATCATCGGCCCATCTGGCTGTGGTAAATCAACTTATCTTCGCTGCTTAAACCGCATTCATGAGGAAATCGAAGGCACAAGAACCGCCGGAGAAGTCCTGCTGGAAGGAAAGAATATTTACGACAAAAGAGTCGATGTGGTCGACGTCAGAAAAAGAATCGGAATGGTTTTTCAGAAACCGAACCCGTTTCCTTCAATGTCGATTTTAGACAATGTGGTTATCGGTTTAAGGCTTCAGGGGATTTCAAAGCGCTCCACTCTGCTTGAGACAGCGGAAAGCTGCCTTCGTAAGGCCGCTCTCTGGGAAGAAGTGAAGGATAAATTGAATTCGATGGGGACATCACTCTCTGGTGGTCAACAACAACGTCTTTGTATCGCACGCGCCCTGGCGGTCAATCCGCCGGTGCTTTTGATGGATGAGCCGACTTCGGCCCTCGATCCAATCGCCACGGCAAAAATCGAAGAGCTTATGAACGAAATTAAAAAAGAGTACACGGTTATTATCGTGACTCACAATATGCAGCAGGCGGCCCGTATTTCAGACTTCACCTCGTTCTTCGTTTACGGAAACATGATCGAGCACGGGCTTTCATCTGATATTTTTACAAACCCAAAAGAAAAGCAGACGGAAGATTATATCTCCGGCCGCTTCGGTTAAGACAAGGAAGGTTAACAATGGATATTTGTGCAAGAGACCTGCGAGATCACGTTTTAAAAATGGCCAGCCTGGTGGAAGCCTCTTTAGCAGGGTCACTCAACATGGATAAAACCATGGAAGATATTTTCGAACTGGAAAAAAAGATCAACGAGTTTCACATGCTGATCGATGATGCTTGCTTTAAATATATCGCCCTGAAGAGCCCGACGGCAAAAGACTTAAGAACGGCGATCGCTGTTATGAAAATCAACGCCGATCTTGAGCGAATGGGAGACCAGTCCGTGAAAATCAAGCGCCACCAAATCATAATTGGAAGAGAAATCCTGCAGCTTAAGAACATGGCGCTGGAAGTGAACCTGATGGTAAAGAATGCCCTCGACTCTTTTGTCAGAAGCAACACCCGCCTGGCCACAGACGTGATTCATCACGACCAGGAAATCAATGCCATGAACCGCGATATCGTAAGAAACCACATCAATCAAATTAAAAACAACGAAATCAGTTTTGATGAAGGCTACAGCATCATCAAGATTTCAAAGAACCTTGAGCGCATCGGGGATCATGCGAAAAACATCGCTGAAGATGTCATCTTCCTTGAGTCAGGTTCAGACATCCGCCACAACCCAGAATTCAAAACAGGCAAAAAGGACTAACTATGGAAAACGCCAACATTGTTGTTGTTGAAGATGAACAAGAGATCAGTGAGCTGATCGAAACTCAACTAAAGAGTCTTGGCCATAACATTTTGTGTTTTGCAGACGGCAAAAAGGCGCTTGATTACATTCAGGCCAATGATGGAAAAGAGGCCAATGGCACTCACCTCTTTATCCTGGATCGCATGCTTCCTTCCGTAAATGGAATGGAGATCTGCAAATTCATCAGGCTTTTTAATCCAACTAAAAGCACTCCGATCCTGATGCTGACAGCACTAAGCACTCCTGAGCAGATTGTGGAAGGGCTCGATGCCGGTGCTGATGATTACATGACTAAACCTTTTGACCTGGCGATCTTGATGGCGAGAGTGAGATCACTGCTTCGTCGTCGTGAATCGACCACCAGAACGAGAGAGAATAAAAACATTCTTCGCCACAAAGACCTGACTGTAGATATGGATCAGTGCAAAGTCTGGATCGAAGGCCAGATTCTGGAGCTAACTTTATCCGAGTATAAAATTCTTTGTTGTTTTATGCTTTCACCGGGAAAAGTATTAACCAGAAATCAACTGGTGGAGTACATTCAGGACGGTCCGGTTCATGTGACAGACAGAACCATTGACACTCACATTTTCGGTCTCCGCAAAAAACTAGGTGAATACGCCGCGATTATTGAAACCATCCGCGGGATTGGTTACCGAGTCG
>JBEIPI010000101.1:0-10324 GCA_040377165.1 Bacteriovorax sp. | reverse complement strand
ATCATGGATACTGTGAGATTTGTGCAACAGACGCACTTAATTTCGTGGCTTCGATTTTTGCTAAAGGTGACTCAGCGAAATCTTAATTTTAATAGGGATTATAGATGGATCATCCAATTAAAAGAGACCATGCTCGCTTTAGGAAAATTGTTAAGGGAAGAATCCGCGACAACCTGAGAAAGTATGTATCTAAAGGTGAAATGCCAGCTCCGAAGGGCGACGGGACTTTTAAAATCCCGATGCCCTCGATCGATACTCCGCGCTTTAAGTTCGGTGACCGCAACCAAGGCGGAATGGGACAAGGTGACGGTGAGGCCGGAGATCCAGTTGATGGACAAGAAGGAGATCAACCGGGTCAGGGGCAGGAAGTCGGGAATCAGGCCGGAAATAAAGAGCTTGAAGTCGATCTCTCCCTTGAAGAACTTGCGGCGATCTTAGGTGAAGAGCTTGCTCTTCCTAGAATTGAGCCCAAGGGAAAGAAGGCCATGCCTTCTGTGACTAATAAGTACACTTCAATCGGGATGACCGGGCCGAATTCACTTAAACATTTCAAACGCACATATAAAGAAGCCATGAAGCGCCAGATTTCATCTGGTACTTATGACTTCAATGACCCGAGGGTTATTCCGCACAAACGCGATTTCCGCTACCGTGCCTCAGATGCAAAAGTTGAATTTGAAAATTCAGCGGTCGTCATTTATATGATGGACGTTTCGGGGTCGATGGGTGATGAGCAAAAAGAGATTGTTCGCACTGAATCTTTCTGGATCAATCTGTGGCTTAAGTCACAATATAAAGACATTGAAGTCAGATACATCATCCACGATGCGACAGCAAAAGAAGTGGATGAGGAAACGTTCTTTAAAACCCGTGAATCGGGGGGAACACTTATTTCAAGTGCCTTGAAATTGTGCCGTGAGATCATTCAGGCGGACTATGACCCGAGTGAGTGGAACATCTATCCGTTCCATTTCTCAGATGGTGATAACTGGTCAGCGGACGATACAAAACTTTGTCTGGAAATTTTGGACCAGGATCTGCTTCCTGCTTCAAACGTTTTTTGTTACGGCCAGGTTGAAAGCCGTTATGGTTCGGGGCAATTTTATAAGGATCTTGCCGGCAGATACGGCGAAGACGATGAGAAAGTGATTCTTTCAAAGATTAAAAATAAAGACGCTATTCTCGATTCAATCAAAGATTTCCTAGGAAAGGGAAAATAAAGAGGAAGACAGATGTCCAGGACCAAACCACTTGATGGAGAATTGTTAAGAATCAGAGATGAAATCCACGGCTACGCCAAGGAATTCGGTCTTGATTTTTATGAAGTGCGCTTTGAAGTTTGCGACTACGATACAATCAACATTCTTGCTGCCCAGGGGGGATTTCCATCGAGATACCCGCATTGGCGCTTTGGAATGGACTACGACCAATTGTCTAAAGGGTATGCCTACGGTCTGCAGAAGATCTACGAGATGGTTATCAATACCAATCCTTGTTACGCTTACCTTTTGAACGCCAACCATTTAGTTGACCAGAAAATTGTTATGGCCCACGTATACGGGCACGCTGATTTTTTCAAAAACAACGCCTGGTTTGCCAACACTGACAGAAACATGCTCTCTGTAATGGCGAACCACGGGACAAAAATCAGAAGATATATGGAGCGCTACGGACAGAATAAAGTTGAGGAATTCATCGATAGAGTCAATTCGATTGAGAACTTAATTGACGTAGGAATGCTTTTTGAGACAGCTGATTCAAGAAGACAAAGTGAAGAGCGCATGAAAGTCGCGGCGACTGAAATCGCCAATATGGCCGATGACCGCTCGAATGCACTTAAATCATTTATGCGCTCAAAGAGCAGAAACCAGGTAGGTCCTGCCGAGCCGGTTGAAGCCGCGGCCAGTGATTTGCGTGAAAAGAAAAATAATTACCCTCGCGATATCATGTTTTATCTTCTGGAAAATGCCCCGCTTGAAGAGTGGGAAGCTGATATTCTTGGTATCCTGAGAGATGAGGCTTACTATTATCTGCCTCAGCGTTTAACCAAGATCATGAACGAAGGGTGGGCAAGTTACTGGCACTCGCATATCATGACGACCAGAGCGCTTAAGGCCTCTGAGATCATTGACTACGCCGATCACCACGCAGGTGTTATGGCGATGAGTAAGCAGAATATCAATCCGTATAAAATCGGAATCGAGCTATACAGAGACATCGAATACCGTTGGAACACCGGCCGCTTTGGCAAGGAGTACAATGAGTGTGAGGACATGCATATAAAGCAGAACTGGGACAAAAAATTAGGTCTTGGTCGCCAGAAAATCTTTGAAGTGAGAAAAACCCACAACGATGTGAGTTTTATCGATGAATTCTTCACACCGGAATTCTGTGAGCGCCAGCAATTATTTACTTATAAGTTCAATCCACGCACGGGCCGCAATGAAATCGAGACCCGTGACTTCATGGATATCAAGAATAAACTCCTTTCTCAGCTTTCAAATTTCGGCTCTCCGGTGATTGAAGTGGAGAGCGGGAACTATCAAAACAGAGGCGAGTTGCTTCTACGTCACGTTCACCGCGGCGTGGACCTGGATTTTGGATACGCTTCAGACACGCTTAAAAACCTGTATGCACTTTGGAAGAGACCGGTGAATATCACCAGCCGTCAGGAAGAGCAGAACATCACATTAAGCTTCGACGGAAAAGAATTTAAGCAAACGAAATAGCTTTTCATATTGGCTTGCTCTCTAGGGGAATTCGAGTAAAATAAATAAAAATATATTAACTCGATTTTTCCTTAGAGAGTGTGATTCATGCGCCCTTTAATTCTTTCATCTTTGTTATTCTTCTTTGTTTCGGCAGAGGCCCTGGCCGCCAGGCCTTCCATTGCTTCAGTTATCAAGATGAGAGGCACTGTCACCAAACTTCTTCCCGGAGCTCTTGAGGCCACGGTTGTCTCAGAGGGAGATCAGTTACAAGAAGACACTTCTGTAGTAACTGGAGCGAAGAGTTTCGTGAAGATAAAGTTCATCGATAATTCAGAGCTTAACATGGGGCCAGAAAGTAAAATCGTCATTTCTGAAATGAAAGCGGACTCGGCCGGAGTCATCTCTCTTTTAAAGGGAAGAATCAGGACAGAAGTTCAAAAGGTTACAAAAGATCAGGATCAGGCAAAGAATAAATTCTATATCAGAACCAGAACTGCGGCGATGGGTGTACGTGGAACAGATTTTCAGACGATCTACAACCCAGATAACCGCATGACTTCTCTTTTGACTTACAAGGGAGCTGTTGCATTGGCGAAAGTCGATGAGAGCACTCATCAGCGTTTTGAAGAAGGGACTACTGAAGTAACACGAAATGATGTGACAAAGGCCCCGGAGGTAAAACAAATCCCCGGGAAAGTAATTGATGAAAAAGCTGAGATGGAGAAAATCCTCTCGAAAAATGATGCCGTTGTTGTTCCACCGGGGCAAAATGCTTTTTCATCGGACGCACTTAAAAAATCTTCTCTTCCGGTTAAAATTTCACCGGTGCAGCTCAACGCTCTTTATAAAAACCGCGAATTCGATGAGAAGAATCTGGTAAATTTGAAATCGGGTGTAGAAGTTGTTTCGCCAAAAATGGAATTAGCAGTGGCGCCTCAAAAAGTCGCTGCCGAAGGATTATATAATGCGAAGACCGGCGATTTCGCGCCAAGAGCGGGTGGATTTATCGATCAGGAAACCGGCCTATATGTGGCCCCTGAAGCGGGCTCTACTTTTGATGAAAAAAATGGTGTTTATGTTTCGAAAAAAAGCGGAGACTTCGATGCCGACACCGGTCAGTATGTGGCCCCGAAAGGACTCATCCTCGACGCTAAAAAAGGTTTCGTCGTGGAAAAGAGCGCTGATGTAAAACCGGAGCTTCTGGCCTTAAGAGAGGACCTCAACAAATCTATCGCCCGCGATGTCGTCGTTGGCGACCTGGATGGAGAGGTGGTGATCGCCGCTAAAACGTTGAAAGAGAAATTCATCAGAGACCATGGAAGTGTTTCGCTCCTGGCAGGCAAAGAGGAGCTGGAAGTTAGTAATGCCTCAGGTGCGATGAGCACAATTGATTCTGATTCTCTTTGGGGATTCAATCTCAACTGGCAGCTGTCGTCAACCAACCGTTTCGCGCCTTTTTTAGGGCTTGGGTATAATCCGGTGAAGTATAAGAACCTGGGGATTAATGGATACACCCAGGATTCAAAAGCGTTGATTGATGTCACGCTTGGATTAAAGTACGCGCTTACTAATCGTGTGGACTTGATCAGTAAAATTGTCCTGGATCAGGCCCACTATGCGGCCCAGACTTCTACTGGGCCGGATGTTTACCAGTTTAAAAGAATCGTCGTCACGAAGTTTAATTTGGGAGGGTCATTCGAAGTCATGCGCTCGAATAATTTTTTCCTGACCACAGAAGCTTTTCTTAATATGGGATTCAGAAAAAAATTCAACAACCTTGTTGTCTCGAAAGTCTCAGGGTTTAACCTGAAGGTTCTGCCTCAGCTTGCTATTGATGAAAAACGGGGAGTCTCTGGTGGATTGTTCCTGGAGAATGAGAAAGCGACTCTGACCAACTCTGTGGGAAGCAGCGAGCAGAAGCGCAATAAAGTGGGGCTTGAAGTCGGCTTTAATCAGTCGTTCTAGAATGAATCATTGCGGGGAGATTTTAATCGTTTCCCCGTCGAGTTCCTCGATATCGGCCTGGTCAATTGTTTTGGCCTCAATCAGCGGTGCGGGTGCTTTTTTCTCTTTAAGTGAATCAAGGGTCACCGCTTTATCTGTGTAAACCGGGTCATCGCGTTTGATGGTTTTTCCTAAATTTTCCCACTGGATATACTGAAGCGAAATCCAGCAGCTCATACCATCAAAAGACTTGCAGGATTTTTCAGATGCTTCCTCAACCTTTCGTTTGTCGAAATCTGATCGCTCTGTTCCCAGTATCAGGTTGACGTAACTATCCATGATGTTGACTTCAAAAGGTGGCTCATTCTGGAAGGCGATCTTTAGAAGCGTGAGTTCTTTCTGGGCCTCGAGAAATTTCTTTTCTCTGATAAGAAAAGCGATTTTGATGGCGGCGGTGTTGCGTGGATCTAGGCTTTTGTTGGAAATGTTAGAGAGCATGGAGAGTCCATCACTCCACTGATTCAATAGCCAGGCAAGGGGAATCGCTCGCTCAAGAGAGTTACTTGAGTCCTGCTTTTTTTGTAAGGCCAGGCGGAAGTGACCGAAGGCCAGTTCGTACTCTTTATTTTTTAAATTAATATTTCCTTTGATGTTTTCAGCGTTGGCCGAATCGATGTCGTCGATAAACGCCAGGGCCTTTTTAGGTTCTCCCACGCGCAGATACATAAAGGCGATGATCTCTCTTAGGCGGTTTGATTGGTAAGAGCTTTCGGGCAAAAGAGAGATGAGGGCCAGGAGGTCTTTTTCCTTGTTGAGATAGAGGCCGGTCTTAAGCCACAGTCTCGACATCTCATTATCGTTTAGAGTTCGCTCCACATCGGTGAGCATGTTCTTTTTTAGTCCGTCATTATTTTTGGTTTTTAGTTTGATCATTGTATCAAGCCAGAATTGATCATTCCTCGAGTATTTCGCCGTGTAAAAAAGACAAGTTTCTTTTTCACGCTGAATACTTGGCACGTCGTTGACGGCCATGAAGTTAATCAGTCGAAGCAAGCAGGTCTGGACGTAATAGTTGTTGTTATTAACTCTCGGATCGTTGAGTTCCTTAATGGATTTATCGAAGCGGCTGCTGATAAAATAAATGATTGCCAGGTAGCGCTTTTTAACCGCAGTCACTGTACTTGCTTTTTCGCTGATGCGGGCGAGATAGAATTCGGCCTGCTGTAAATCGCCGCTGATCATCTTGAATTTTGCTTTCTGCAGGTAGTAGAGGTCGAGCTGTCTCTGATTGTTCTCTTTGGTGATATTGGCCTCATAAAACGCATCGAGATTGGTCTCTTCTTCTTCGAGAATAATTTCTTTGAGCTCGTCGCCTTCCATTTGGGCGCGGGCATGGCCTATGAAAAAGCTCAGGAATAAAAGGACACAGATAGTTTTCATGCTTAATTTTTCGGTATTAATCCCGATAACTTAAACAAATATGATGACCAAGATAATGACCAAAACTTTTTGTACCATCTTTCTTTTAAATCTTTTCCTGTTTTCAGGAGAGATCCATGCGCTTGCTCCTGTAGAGAGTTTGGTTCTGGGGAATTTTTCAGAGGATTATTCAGAAAACTCAACTGATCCACTCAATTATGTTTATTCCCGTGATCTCAACATAAAATCGACCTCCACGAGTTACAAAAAAGAGCTGGCCACTTACCGTGGCTTTTATGAAGAGGGCAAAAACCTCACCAATTACTGTAAGGGCAGAAGAGAAATCCGTTATGCCAGTGAGTGGGAGAAGGTGCAGACTAAACGTTCGATGATGTCTCTGATTCAGTATATAGGTCTGGATTTAACCGCCAGAGCACTTCCTCAATATGCCAAGGCTCTGGAGTTTACCCGTGATGAGTACAGCAATATGGTGGAAGGGTTAGTGGGGAATTATTGTTCGGCCAATTTATCAGTCATCAGCAAAAAAGAGCTGCTGAACAATCTCTATTTAAAATTCGATAAAGAAAACAACTTCAAACTTCCAACGATTGAAGGCAATCCGTATTTTCCGGATAATATTGATTCATACCTGCCATCGAAAAAAGCGATTGAGCAGGAGATGCTCTACACAGTGAAGCTTTTTCAGTCGCTGTGTTCATGGAGTGGAAATCCCAACAACCCGGGGCTTATGGCCCCCATTTTAAAACATAGTGCTTTGATGTCTTTTTTTAACCGTCAGATGAGTGGACAGAGTATTGGATGGAAAGAAGTCGAGAACTCGGTTTATCTAAAAGAAGACACGCAGACAGTGAAAGTCTGGTGCGATAATTTAATCTGCCGAAAAACAGGCCACCGCGATTTCGACAGCAAGTTTTATTACTCCGTAGGGGGAACAAACATTGCCGAGGATATGAAGCGCCTCTATTGTGAGGACTTCAGGACCAGTGATTATCGCCCCAATGAAAATGACCCGAAGATCGCCAAGATGATGAATAGCATGACCTTTGAGGAGGAGAATTTTATTAACTCCCAATTTATCGCTCTTATCACCGGCATCCCGGATTTTCTTCTTCGCGCAGAAAAGTTCAATGCCGGCGAGGACCTCTTTCGTTCAAGCGTGGATTACACCTGGACGAAGTGGGCAAAAAACGTCAGTGAGAATTTCACCGATGACCTTTATTTTGAAGAGCCTCTGACTCTGGAGCTGGTTGATCGTTCGCAATATTTCAATTTCCGCTCTGGTAAATTGAAAGTCGCTTTTGACGTCAATCTCGGAGAGTTCGATCGTATTAACCAGCGCGCTGGAAAGGTGAAAATAAAATTCAATATTGCGGTCCCAAATTCTTTTCTGGCCTTTTATCGCAACTCGCTCAAGAACAATGACATCCGCAATCCCGATGAAATAAAGCGACTCAAAAACCGCTTCAGACTGCATTTAGTTAAGGGTGTCCAAGAGGCCCGTGAGAAATTCCTGCTTCCGCCATGGAAGGGAGAACTTGAAGGGATTATTGTCTATGAATTGACTTCTCAGATGCTTGAAATTCCGGATAAGTTTATTACTTTCCAGGAACCAGGTATGCACTTGATAGAAATTGAGGTCAATTACGGAGTCTTCGCATTAAAGTACCTGAATCACCAATTAAATGTCCAAAAAAGTCAGGCAAAACTCGCGGCACCAAACGCAAAGAAATGACAAGACTTCAGGATTAGTTTAAAATCTTGCATGGCCAAAAAAACGACTTCAAAAAATTTAGAAAAAGAGAGCCTGCCAGTAGTTCTTCCTAAAAAGAGCGATGCACTGGTAGTGCAGAATATTTTAGATAAAAACCGACCGGCGGATTTGCCAACAACTACAGATCCTCTGACGACGTACGTAAGAGAGATCAGCCGCTATAAGCTTCTATCTCCCGAAGAAGAAGAGACACTGTTAAAAGAACTACAGGAAACAGGTGATATCGAGGTGGCCAAGGAATTAGTTCTCGCCAACCTTCGCCTGGTCGTAAAGATCGCCATTGAGTACCGCTCGGCCTGGCAGAATGTAATGGATCTTATCCAGGAAGGAAATATCGGTCTCATGAAGGCCGTCTCAAAATACGATGCCACCAAGGGCGCCAAACTTTCTTATTACGCTAGCTGGTGGATTCGTTCTTATATTTTAAAATTCATTCTCGATAACTTCCGCCTGGTGAAAATTGGAACAACCAATGAGCAGAAAAAACTCTTCTTCAATTTGATGAAAGAAAAAGAGCGCCTGATTGGCCTGGGCTTTAATCCGGACAACAAGATGATCTCGGAGAGTCTTGGAGTTTCGGAAAAATCGGTTGCAGTGATGGACCGTAGACTCAGCAGTGGCGGCAGCGAATTGTCACTGGAAGCCAAGATCGATGAAAATGGCCCTAGTTTAGGGGATACGCTCATCGACAAAGACGAGCTGTCCATCGATGACCGACTGGCCGATCTTCAGGGAGTCGAGATTCTAAAAGAGCAGCTTCAAGAGTTCTTAAGTGGCCTAAAAGACAGGGACCGCGAAATTTTCGAAATGCGACTTCTTTCAGAAGTTCCTGCGTCGCTCCAGAGCATTGCGGATCAATATGGCGTATCGCGTGAAAGAATCCGCCAGATTGAAGAACGTTTGATTGGAAATTTAAAAGTTTACATGTCTGAATTTATCCGCTAAAAGGTTAGAACTATTAAAAAACACCTTTATTCAGGTTTTGGGGATTGGCCCCTTAGCTCGGATCTTGGCGAGGAGAAATTATGATTACTGTAGCAGAATCAAAGAAAATCACAGCTGAATTCGGAAAAGAGTTCGGATCATCAGAAAAAGACTCAGGATGTACAGCAGTTCAAGTTGCACTTATCACAACTAGAATTAACAACCTTGCGCCTCACTTCGCAGCTAACAAGCACGATTACTCTGGAAACAGAGGACTTCTAAAGCTAATTGGTCAAAGAAAAAGACTTCTAGCTTACCTAGCTAAGACTGATGACAAAAAATACCAGGCCCTAATTAAGAAACTTGGTCTAAGAAAGTAAAAAAACCAAAAAAGGGAACCTACGGGTTCCCTTTTTGTTTTATATAGCTAAAATATTACTAGAGAAAAGACTTCGAATTTTTTGGGTGTAGGAATTTGAAGGATATTTGAAGTTAGTGTCTGTCCGAAAGCAAACACCACTGTCTTGAAATATCTTTTAAAATCCCTCCTCTAAAGACCAAAAAGTTTTTTCCATTTAACAACAGCACCAACACTTGGTGCGAATATGGAGAATTTATGGCCCTAAACAACAAGAAAGAGTACAAAATCAATTACGGTGGTAAAGAAGTTACGATCGAAACTGGAAGACTCGCAAAACAAGCAGATGGAGCAGTTCTGGTTAGCTGTAACGGAACTCAGGTTCTAGTTGCTGTCAACTCAGCACGCGAACTAAAAGATGGACAGGATTTCTTTCCACTTCTAGTTGAGTATCAAGAAAAATTCTACGCAGCTGGAAAATTCTTAGGTGGATTCATTAAACGTGAAAACCGTCCTTCGACAGCTGAAATCCTGGCTTGTCGCCTTATCGACAGACCACTAAGACCAATGTTCCCAGGGGACTACATGTTCGATACTGTCGTTACATGTTCTGTTCTTTCATATAGCGAAACTGGAGACCCGGAAGTTCTAGCGGGATTAGGAGCATTTGCAGCTATCGCAATTTCAGACATTCCATTTGCAGCACCATTAGGATCGGCGAAAGTTGGTCGCATTGATGGACAGCTTGTGCTTAACCCTAACCACGCTGACTGGGCAAAATCTGACCTGGAAATCGTTATCGCCGGTTCAAAAGACGCGATTCTAATGGTTGAAGGTGAAGCTAAGATCGTTCCTGAGAAAGAAGTTCTTGATGCAATCAACTTCGGTCACGACCACGTAAAACAATTCTGTGAACTAGTCGCAAAAATGCAGAAAGAAGTTGGTAAAGCAAAACGCACTTACGTTTCAGCTGAAGCCAACACAACTCTATCGAAAAAAGTTGCAGCAGACTTCTCGAGCAACGCTCGCGCAGCTCTAGCTATCAACGATAAAATGCAACGTCATGACGCTGTTAGAGCACTTAACAAGACTGTTGCTGAAGCAATCAAAGCTGACCCAGCGGCATTCGGATTAAAAGACGATAAAGGCGCTTCTAAAGAAGCTTATAAAGCAGTT
>JBEIPI010000112.1:0-8997 GCA_040377165.1 Bacteriovorax sp. | reverse complement strand
CGATGACCAGAAGCTTATTTCGTTCTTAAGAAACTGGCTGATCAGTCACATTATGGGCGTGGACATGCAGTACGCTGAACACCACCACCATCACCCACACAAAAAATCAGCTTAAAATTCTCTTCAGTACGCCATAAAAAAAAGGCCATCATAAAGATGGCCTTTCATATTAAGCAATTTTGTACTCAAATTATCTGACGTTTGGTCTTTTCCACATACTGATAAATAGCCCAACAGTTAAAACGATGAAGATGATTACGTGAAGCACTTCAATCTGAAGTCCTGTCATCTTTGCAGTTGGAACACGCGAAGGCTCCATTGGCGCTTTAACCGGGATAAAAGACGTTGGATAAATCTTAATTCCGTCCGCATTCACTACTGGTTGTGGTGGCTGAGGCTGGGCCGATGGTTTCGCTGTATTTTCGCTCATAAAAATCCTTACTAATATGTTTTTTTCATCTTAATAGGCTCGGGCCTTAACATCAAGAAAAACTTACTTTAGCAGGGCCTTAAGCCTCTCAAGCTCCCGTTTTTCCTCGGCAGGAATATCCGTTCCTGCCGAGCCACTGTATCCGAATTCGATATTTTCAGCGTACTCAGCGTAGCACTTTTTAGCAAAGCGGGACTTCGGATAAAGTTTTATACAGTCCTTCAGGTATAGATCGCTAAGCGAGAAAAAGAAGGTATTCGACAGGCGTCTTTCGGCAATGGATAACCAGTAGAGAATTTCCGGAGCGAGTTTTGTTTTCGGATGGTCGTTTAAGTGTTTTGAAAGCACTCCCGCCGCCACTAAAAGAGTGATGTCATTTTCACCACCGGCCATCTGTTCTTTATTTGACTCAAGCGGCGCCAGGTATTTATTGATGAAGCTCTCTGGATTTTTAACTTTCTTCGGATTAAAGCTCGCCCACTTCTGTAGCGATTTCTCCCAGGTCATGAGCATGTTTTTAGCGATGGGAGGAAGTCGTGGGTCATCCTTATACTTGGCGATAAAGGCCTTTGCTTTTTTTGGATTTAGATCAATTTTCGTGTGAATAGAAATAATTTTTCTAAGCGATGAGTAAAGCTCATGCTCCTCTTTGGATTCCAATGCGCTGTTAACCGCCAGGTCAAAGGCCTTTTCAGAATCACTGAAACGACGGACTAAGAAAAGATAGTTGGCGTAAGCAAAGTCAGAGGAGAAATTCTCTCTTTTTGCCTTATTAATGGCCGTGCCGAAAGTGTTTTGAGAAGCAGTTTCTGAAAGTTGTGAGTGACAAGAAATGCACAATGCGGCCAGGGCCTTCATACGTTTTTGGGCAAAGACAAAATTATCTCCTTTAACTGCGCTGATCGTATCATCAAGATGGTAATTGATGGTCTCAAGGCTTGGTCTGAAGCCTGGTCTTTGGAAATACTCTACGTGACGGGCACTTTTAAAAAAGTCCGAGATGTCAGTAAGATTTTTTAAAAGCTCGATTTTTTGCGGGGAGTTTTTGCTGATTGCGGCCCCAGTTTGTTCATCAGAGTAAACGTAAGGAATAACTTTGACAAAAGACTCGTACACACCATCCATGATTGCTTTTGCTTCTGTTTTAGTATCGGCAGCGGCCATTGCATTTGTCGAAAACGCCAGGGCCATTATTAAAATCAATTTAGTCATTATCACTCCACACTATTATTCACTATCAACGTAATTGATAAGTTTCTTTAAGTTATTCAGACGTTCTCTGATTTCAACCGGGAACTCTTTTTTCTCTTTTGAGATATAGTTGATTTCCAGGTCTTCAACATAAGCATCGTAACATTCTGATGCGATCGGGTCCTTGCTGTATTTTTCCATGCAGGATAAAAGATAAAAATCCCCCAGCGAAAAGAAGAGGTCGTCATTGATTCTTTTATCCAGGATCGCCAGCCAATAAAGGATTTTTCCTCCCAGTCTTGTCCCTGGGTGAGTGTTGTAATAATCAAGCAGGATCGTCGATAGATTCAAATCATAAACTTCAGAGGAATTTGTGACGGTGAAAATCGGCCCTTCTTCATCGTCGGCGATGAAGCTCTTCATGAATTTTTCCATCTCCTCTTCTTTGACCGTTTCTGGGTTGTAGCCATCCCAAAGGGTTTTTCCACCAAGTGTGCGGCTCCACTCTTTGACTTCTTCAGCTATTTTCTCATTGAAGATATTGGCCTTGATATACTTATCAAACTGCGCTTTACCGGCGGCAAAGTCCTTCTTGATACGCACGAAATATACCAGCTCGCGCTCCAGCGCCTTATAGATTTGCTCATCATCCTGATTTTTTTTGGTCTTCATCAAAAACTGCTCGTAGAGATCCATCGCGCGGTCGTAGTCGCGGGAGATGTAATACAGCTCTGCCTTCTCAAAAGTCGCCAGCTTCATTTTCTCAATGTCTTTATCGTAGAATAGTTTTGAGAGCTCTTTACCTGGTGACTGCGCGTGGCAGCCCACACACAGGTTAAGCGCAGTAGTGAACTTTGCTCTCGCCTCTTTGCGCTTGTTGCTTTTAAAAAGATTTACAGTCTGCTCTAATTGCTCAGTCATTACGGCCTGATTGAAGGAGAGGCCTTGAGTGGAGATCACAGAATGCACCGTCAGATTTTTGAAAAGGCCAGTGAGCTGCAGAAGGTTTTTCTCAATCAGTTTTTTGTTCTTCTCTTTTACAAACTCCTGCTCAGAAGCAATGTAGGGTCCAAGATCCCTGATAGTCCCTGAAATAGTGTTCATCTTCTGGCGGACGACCGTGTCCGGAAGAAATTGCTTTTTACTTTTGGCCTGGGCCAAAAGTGCATTTGAGTGAACAGTTAACAATAAAAGAAGAATTCCAAATTTCATGATTACGCCTTTTAAATATAATTGAACACTATAATTAAAAGACGATTGCCCTTGCAGATCAAGTTAAAAGATCAGTTGAGCGTTTTACTCAAACTGATTTGTTCTAAGCATTACAAGAGTACAGCCAATAACTACTTCGACCCCAAGGGTTTCAAACTTCTTTTGAAGGGTTGAATTTTCTGTTCCCGGGTTGAAAATGACTCTTTTAGGTTTGGATTTTAGAAGAATCTCCTGATATTTATCAGAGATCTGTGGGTTCACATAAAGAGTCAGAGTATGAAAATCAGTGTTGATTTTCTCTAACTCCTCAACTTGCCTCGGGTTAATTGTCACGACTTCATGTTTATAGTCGGCAAGAAGATTCGCCGCCATATTTGAGTAACGATCCGGACTTTCAGAATAACCAAACACCACTACTTTCATAAACCATCCTGAGTTGTAGTTATGAGGAGCAGCTGACTGACAGGTTTTTATACCGAGGCGGAGCGGGCCTTGACCATTGATCAAACTCCTCCCATTCTTCGTATGGGTTAGTCAGCACTTTATAGAGCCCCTCTATCAAAGAATGATCCACAATCGCCTCTTGTGCAAGGTAATTGCGCAAAATAAACTTTGGGTTTATCCCAAGCATTTTCAACTGCCTTTCTTTCTCAGCAACCTCTTCTATTTCCAGTCTTTGATGATAGGCCGTAAGCCAATCTTTTAATGCCGGTGTTACTTCCATCCCTGAAAGCTGGTAGCTTCCCTTTTCATAACGAGAAAGACTTCTGAAAAAATTAGTGTAGTCAAGTTTTGTCTCGACCAGCATGTTGAGCATAGACCTAAGCAGGTCCTCGTCATCAAGGTGCATTTTATAAAGTCCGCATTTCTCCAGAAGCAGTCTTCTATACTCGTAGAGAAAAAGCGGCGGATAGGTCTCAAGCGTTCTCTTTCTGTCTTCCTCACTGATCAAATCAGCAAGAGCATCGCCCAGTCTCTCGAGGTTCCACATCCCTATTCCCGGCTGATTGCCCAGGCTGTAGCGCCCCTCGTGGTCAGAGTGATTACAGATATGATCCTGGTCAAAGTGATCAATGAAACCATAAGGGCCGTAATCAAGGGTGAGCCCAAGTAAAGACATATTATCTGTGTTTAAAACTCCGTGGCAAAAACCCACGGCCTGCCAGTTAGCAAAGAGCTTCGCAGTTTTTTTAATCACTTCCTGATAAAAGAGCACGTAACGGTTAGGATGGTCTATATAGTCCTTAAAATAGTGAGAAATAGAGAACTCCACCAACTCTTTTAACTCTGCTTTTTGTTTGGTGTGAGCATAATATTCAAAGTGCCCGAAGCGCAGAAAACTCTCTGACACCCTAAGCACGATAGCACTTTTTTCGATTTGCTCGCGATAGACGTCATCATCGCCAGCAATCACTGCCAGCGCTTCCGTGGTCGGAATTCCCAGCGCCTTCATGTGTGCGCTGGCCAGGTATTCACGCAAACTCGATCTCACCACCGCCTTTCCATCGCCCATGCGTGAAAATGGCGTGAGTCCTGATCCTTTTAACTGCAGCTCAAAAAACGCACCCTCTTCATTTTCAATCTCACCGAGCATGATTGCTCTTCCATCACCGAGTCTCGGCACATAATGGCCGAACTGATGTCCGGAATAAA
Source organism: Bacteriovorax sp. (assembly GCA_040377165.1). Lineage (GTDB taxonomy): Bacteria > Bdellovibrionota > Bacteriovoracia > Bacteriovoracales > Bacteriovoracaceae > Bacteriovorax. The sequence goes on along the minus strand of JBEIPI010000112.1, from coordinate 4,511 downwards.
AGCTTGCGCCGAAAAAGAGGCCTTCAAATTCCAGGTCTCCATTTAAAAAACGCAGGAATGACGGGTTGGTTGTTGCACTTTCATCAATACCCAGCCTTTTAATCAGCTCAAGGTTTTGATGAAGCACTCTCGGATGTAATAACGGTTGAGGTTTTACGGCCGCAAATAAGAAAGGAGCCGTTTTATATAAGCGGTTAGTGAAATTAAGTTCTGCTAATTTTTTTCCCATATTTTGTTACATGATCATCGATGAAGTTTGAAAGATCCGCCTCATCAGAAGAATCGCTCAATGCTTGAAGTTTTTTATAATGATTCTTATCTTCCTCATTATTAGCAAACATAACCATCTCGGGTAAAGCTTTTTTAAGTTCTGCGCGTGTCATGCGCTTCTTATTGAACTCAACACAGATTAGGCACATATTAGATCTCCTGTAAAAACACCGCTTCCTTAGTGGTGACAAACTAACGTGGCACTTTTTTAGAAGTTGCTTAAAGTAATTTTATCACGAAATTTTTAAAAAAAAGCACAAATAAGTTATGAATATTGGTCAATTCTTGTCGGATATTGGCGAAAAAACTTTAATCCGCCAAAAACTCGTTACTTAAATCGCTATAATCAACCATACCTAATAGCCTTTGATTTTGAAGTTGTTCGTTTCAAGAAGTTGCACGTCTGTGGTGATCAAAATCAGAGTTTCGGAAAAGATCAAATCTTTGACGTTAGATGGGGACGTTCATGCTATTAAATCTTTCACGCGGCAAAAAGCATTTGCTTATTGCCCTATGCCTTCTCGTGCTTGGTGCCTGTAAACAAAGTGAATTCTACGAAAAACAAGGACTATCTGAAATCAGCACTCCCGGTGGAGAAACCGGTGGTAATGGTGGAGGGATTATTCCTGGTGACGGCGGTGAAACCGGTGGCGGTAACACTGGCGGTGGAGAAACTGGCGGTGGTGGTGGTGGGACAACAACCAATCCACCAGTAGTCGTCGTTCCACCGGTAGTGACAGAACCTCCAGTGGTGGTAAATCCTCCGGTCGTAAATCCTCCTGTGACAGAACCTCCAGTTACTCCTCCTGTGGTCAATCCTCCAGTTGTCGTTAACCCACCAGTGGTCAATCCACCAGTGGTTAATCCTCCTGTCGTTGAACCACCAGTCATTGTGGATCCAGTCGTGATCCTAAATGACCGCTCTGAAATCTTCACTCAAAACAAAGCAAAGAGTGGTGATGTTGACATCCTTTGGGTTATTGATGACTCGGGATCTATGGCCGATGAGCAGGATGCATTAGGGAAAAACTTCCAGTCTTTCATTAACCAGTTCATTGAAAAAGACGTGGATTTCAAAATGGCCATCACGACTACGGACGGGACTTCAACCAGAAATGGAAAAATGGTTGGAGACAGTGCGAAGCTGACGAGCGCTTCAGCGAAAGGAAATAAAACTGCGTTCCTTAACAACTTTACAAAATGGGTAAAGGTAGGGACATCCGGTTCAGGTATTGAACAAGGATTGAAGACATCTGCAAGTTTTATGGATCGTTATGCTTCAAGCTTCCTAAGACCAGACGCTTTCCTGGTTGTGGTTTATATCTCGGATGAAGAAGACCAGTCTGATAAAAAAGTAAGCGAGTACCTGGCAAAACTTCAGTCTCAGAAAACAAACAAAGGGATGGTTAAGGCCTATTCAATCGTTACCGTGAAGAATTACGGCTACGAATGGGAAACACTTGGTAAACGCTACATGGAAGTGTCAAATGCAACTGCCGGCGTAGTCAGTGACATTAAGCAAGACTTCTCTTCTACCCTGCTTGATATGGGTGGGAAGATCGTTAACTTAATGGATAGTTTCGCGCTTAACGAATCTCCATATCAAAATAAAGTTGATGTGTATGTCAACAACTCTCTTGTGACTTCAGGATACACATTCGACGCTGCTCAAAGAACTGTAAAGTTTAACGCTAATTCTCTACCTGCCGAAGGATCTAAAGTTGAAGTTCGCTACAAAGTTAAAGCGACAGTATTAGGAGCTATTTAATGAAACGTCTTAATTACAAAAATATCTTCGCTCTTGCTCTAGTTTCATTCACCCTAAGCGCACCCGCGCTTAGGGCTGATGAGAAAGACCTATATGATTTTATGTGGCTTGACCCTGATAAAAAGGTTTACGTTCTTCAGAACAAAGTCCACAAAAAAGATAAAACAGTATATTTGAATCTTGGATATGGTCAAGGCCTTACTTCTACATTCGTAGACACATCTATGATCCATACCAACTTTGGTTTCTACTTCACAGAAGAGTGGGCCATTGAAGGACTTTATACGAAATACAGCAATAGTGACAACGAGGCCCTGTCGAACTTGAAGAGATTGAACGGCTCAATACCGTTCATCAGAAAAACCGACAGTAACTTTGGTGTGCTGGCAAAGTGGTCTCCTTTCTACGGGAAGATCAACACGTTCAACAAGATCTTCTACTTCGACTGGTCATTCGGTCTTGGTTTGGGGAAATTGAATACGACAAGTAACGCGAAATCTGTTGCCGTCCCAGCGCAGGCCAATACTTATGCAGATGAGAAGTACACTTCATTCATCGCCAAGACTGGTCTGAGCTTTCACGCAACAAAAAATATTCATATTGGGCTAGACCTGATCATGAATAACTACAAGGCCCCAGGACCAACCATCAATGGTGTCACTCCAAGCTCTAAGCTTAGACAAAACACTGATGCCATCCTGACAATCGGGGTCTCGTTCTAATCTCAATTTTTTTAGAGGTCATATGAAATATTTAGCATTGTTCATCGCTCTATTCTCGCTCACGTCGGAACTCAACGCTTCTGCTAAAGGTGCCTATGAGCTTTATCAAAAGGACAAGTCAAAAACTCGCGATAAAAAAATCGCCCATGAGTTGATTGAAGGTTCTTACTACTTTAGCGCCATCCCCTACATCAACAATTATCTGGAAAACAATAATGAGATTGATGCGGAACTGGAAGCTGACATTGAGACCCTGGTTTTAAAAACCGGGACAATGGCGGTTTTAAACCTGGATGAAAAGCGCCTGGAAAGCTTTAACATTCCTTCCATTTCACTCATCCTCGGGACGAGGCTCTTTAACAAAGACCAGAATGCCAAGGCCTATGAAATCCTCTCGCGCATCCCAGAAACTCATCAGTTCTCAGGCGAAGCGGCCCTGATAAAAGGGACAATAAGAAACCTTGAGAGAAAGAATATTGAGGCCCTTAACCTCTATGAATCATGTGTGAAAAAATCCAGCGCACAAGAATCTGGCGTAAAAGGAGAAAAGCTAAAACGCTATTACAACTACTTGAAAGAGACTTGTATCATCCGCTCGGCCAGAGTTAAAATCGAAGAGAAAAAATACGAAGACGCTTTAACAACTTATGAGCAGATCGATAAACGCTCATACAAATGGCCATATATTCTGATGGATCAAGCCTGGGCACATTACTACTTAAAAGACTACAACCGTGCACTTGGTTTAACTGTTACTTATAAATCTCCCCTATTGGAAAGTTACTTCTTTCCTGAAGCAGAAGTTCTGATGGCCCTTTCTTACTACAACCTTTGCTTATGGGATGATTCATTGAAAGTAGTTGATCACTTCTATGATTTTTACCAGCCAAAAGCACTGGTACTGAAAGAAATTATAGGAAAAAACAAAACGTCTCACACCTACTTCCTGGACCTGTATTATGCTGATGCGGAAACAAGAGGAAACCTTAATCCGTTCATCAGAAACCTGATTACACAGACCAGAAAGCAAGTTAAGTTCAACCTCGACCTGGCCAGCCTGAAGGCAGCAAAAGACGAGCTTGCACTTTTAAAGAGACTTAAAAACAAAAACGACTTCACTGAGAACCTGGAAGGAAACCTTGATTCAACTATCAGTTTCATCAGTGCTAAAATAAATCACTATATCAAAAAAGAGATCTTTACTTTCGTAAATGAAATCCACAAGCACAGCTACTCAATGTTCAACCTGAAACTAGAGCTGCTGTCAAAAAAACGTGATGATATCTACAATGCGAAAGCGCTGGCGGCCAATACCCGTGACCGTGGTTCGGATGTGAACGTAAACAGAAAAACCAGCCAGTACTTTTTTGATTTCAACGGATCTTTCTGGGCAGATGAGCTGGGTGATTATTCATTCGGTCTTCAGTCTGCGTGCCAGGAAAAAAGAGTCGCTAAAAAATAATAAGGAAGACCATGAAAACAATAATTGCAATCATGACAACACTACTTTTAACGACTGCGACCAATGCGCAGGAAGAAAAGAAAAACGTCATCTACAAATATAAAGAATATGAAGTCATTGACCTTGGGAGTCTGGAGATCAAAGGACAGATCATGGCCCCAGGGTATTTAACTGTTAATGAGAGAGAGCGCCAGTCTTTTAAAAGATCGCTCCTTGAAAAAAACAACTTCGACTTCGAAAATAGAAGAGAGATCGAAAACCTACGCTAAACCCCGCTCATGCTCTGAGG
>JBEIPI010000151.1:0-5994 GCA_040377165.1 Bacteriovorax sp. | reverse complement strand
GGAGTTGAGACCATCAACTTCACAAACCTTATCGTAGCAACAGGTGCTCACTACAAAACTTTCCCGGGATTAGAGCATGACGGGAAACGTTTAATCGGCGCTTGGGAAGCGGTTAAAATGGAGACTCTTCCAAAGTCTATCGGGATTATCGGTGCAGGAGCAATCGGAGTAGAGTTCGCTTACTTCTGGAATGCTTTTGGTGTAGACGTTCATATTTTCGAACTTCAAAAACACTTACTTCCCATCGAAGACGATGATTCATCAACAGAAGTGGAAAGAGCTTACAAAAAATACGGAATCAAAATGAACCTTGGGATTGAAGGCGTTCGCGCAGTCAATAACGGGAAAGACGTTTCAATCTTCGCAAAAGAGGGCGGGAAAGAAACTGAGTACAAGTTTGAAATGGGACTAATCGCTGTTGGTATGACTGGAAACATCGACAACATCGGATTAGAAGCACTCGGAATCAAAACGGAGCGCGGGTTCATCTCAGTCAACAGTATGTACCAGACAAACGTTCCAAACATCTACGCTATCGGTGACGTTTCTGGACCACCACTTCTTGCTCACGCAGCTTCTCACGAAGGTGTGACAGCGGCAGAACACTTAGCGGGATTGCACCCACACGCCATCGACAAAATGAATATCGCGGGATGTACATACTGTCAGCCGCAGGTGGCTTCTGTCGGATTCACAGAAAGAGAGCTTAAAGCTAAGGGCATCGAGTACAACGTTGGAAAACTTCCATTCACAGCTAACGGAAAGGCCGTGGCTTCAAATGAAAATACCGGCTTTGTTAAAACATTAATGGGCAAACACGGCGAGATGCTGGGAGCTCACATTGTTGGGACAAACGCGACTGAACTTATTCATGAGTATGTTCTTTTCAAAACCATGGAAGGAATCGATGAGGAGATCTTTGCGACAGTTCACCCACACCCGACACTTGGTGAGTGGTTAGGTGAAGCCGTACTTGCTTCTAAGAAGAGAGCGCTCAATTTTTAATTTAAAAGATCTAAGGAGACTTATATGAGACACGAAATCGTAATGCCCCAAATGGGAGAGTCAATTACAACGGGAACTATCACAAAGTGGCACAAAAGTGTTGGTGAGAAGATCGCCGTAGATGAAACTCTACTTGAAATCTCTACTGATAAAGTAGAGTCAGAAATTCCTTCACCGTTTGAAGGCACAATTGTTGAAATCCTCTACAAAGAAGGCGACACAGTTGACGTTCAAAAATTAATCGCAGTAGTTGATGACTCAGCTGGAGCGACAGCGAGTGCACCTAAATCAGCACCAGCTCCAAAAGCAGCAGCTCCAGCACCTGTAGCATCTGCACCAGCTTCATCTGGGGAAAGATACGAAGTGGTTATGCCTCAAATGGGAGAGTCAATCACAACTGGTACAATCACTAAGTGGCACAAAAAAGTAGGGGATAAAATCGCAGTAGACGAAACTCTACTTGAAATTTCCACTGATAAAGTAGAATCAGAAATTCCTTCTCCATACGCGGGAACAGTGCTTGAGCTTCTTTACAAAGAAGGCGACACGGTTGATGTTCAGAAATTAATCGCAGTCATCGGCGATGGCAATGCTTCAGCTCCAGCTGCAGCGTCTGCAGCAACTACTTCTGCACCCGCACAGACTCAAGCTACAGTGACGACAGCAGCTCCAAAAGCAGCAACTGTAGCACAAGCTGCTCACGACGAAAGATTCTACACACCACTTGTTAAAGCAATGGCCAAAGAAGCCGGCGTTTCACTTGCAGAACTAGCTCACATCAAAGGATCGGGGGCAGCGGGACGTGTAAACAAGGCGGACTTTGAAGCCTATGTTGCTGGAGGAAGATCAGCGAAAGGTGCGACAGCTCCAGCTCAACAAGCAAAAGGAGCTCCAACTCCATCAGCGCCGGCCCCATTCGTTCCGGCCTACAAACCAGGTGAGAGAGTTGAAATCGTGCCAATGGACAATATGAGAAAAGCGATTGCTAAAAACATGCAATTGTCTAAACTCACTTCTCCACACGTTAACTCAATCGACGAAGTCGATATGACTAAACTTGTGAAGTTCAGAGAGTCGTTCAAAAAACAATTCGAAAAAGAAGAAGGTTTCTCTCTTACTTACACTCACTTCATCTTATACGCTCTTGTTCAGGCGCTTAAAGAGTTCCCGATTGTGAACTCTTCAATCGATGGCGATAACATTGTTTACAAAAAAGACATTAATCTTGGTTGTGCAGTAGCAGTTCCAGGAAATGGTCTGGTTGTTCCGGTTATTAAAGGTGCAGATAACTTAAACATCCGTGGAATCGCGCGTGCCCTGGATGTATTGGTGAAAAAAGCTAAAAACAAAAAATTAACGATGGATGATCTTTCTGGTGGAACTTATACATTCACTAACAACGGCTCATTCGGAATCCTTGCGGCCACTCCAGTAATCCTTCAACCACAAGTTGGGATCTTCTGTGTTGGAACGATCGCAAAACGCCCTATCGTAACTGAAGACGATGCAATTGCTATCCGTCAGATGATGTATGCGACTCACACTTACGACCACCGTGTAATCGATGGAGAAGTGGGATCGAAATTCCTTCGTCATGTGATCAACACGCTTCAGACGATGGACCCGGCAGGATTATTCTAATGAAAAAGATTGCCGCTTTAAGTTCGCTTTTAGTTGTTTTCGGTTGCGCCTCATCTCCGGATGTACGTCCGGGGATGGATGGCATTCACTCAGTGAGTGTTAGAGGTGAAGTGGTTAAAGACACTGAGACGGACGCGCACAGACAGGCAAAGTCATATTGTAAAGATTTGGGAAAGACCGTAGAATTTTTGAGTAATGACACAGTTAAGGCGACTCCCGAAGAAGTGAACATGGAGAAGAATCTCTTCAAGGAAACTGAATCGGTGGCGACTGATATTAAGTTTAAATGCAATTAGGAGGTTAACATGAAGTTAATTAATGCATTGGCAATGGTTTCTCTCTTGGGTCTTGTTTCTTGCGCTTCTCATGAGCATGTTCGCGCAGGCGCAGATGGCGTTCACCGTGTGGTTATCAGAGGGACAGAAAAAGAAGCTGTAGAGACTCAGGCAATTGATGAGGCAGAGAGCTTCTGCAGTGAGAGAAAATTAGCACCGGCCTTCGTCGATGAAAGCACTAAATACACCGGCTCAATGGATGAAAGCACCCATAAAACAATCGGAAAAATCTCAAAGGCGACGACAGTTGCTGGTGGGATGATAGGTGTGTTTGGCGGTCAAAAAGAAAGAAATGTAGGTAAAGGCGCAGTCGGAGCTGGAGCTGTAGGCTCTATCTTCCAGGACGAGGAAGCTTATACTGCCGATATGAAATTCAAGTGCATCTAATGTCTAAAAAAATCTCAGGATTCTCATTTATAAAAAACGGTCTCACTCTCGGGTATCCAATACTCGAGAGTGTGCTATCGATCGCACCGATCTGTGATGAGGTGATCATCAACGTGGGCTTCAACAATGTTGAATGCACGGAAGATGATGGTACCTGGGAGTATTTAACGAAGAGTTTAACTGACCCGAAATTCAAGTTTGTAAAAAGCTGGTGGGACCCAAAAATTCAAAAGAGTGGGTTAATTCTTTCTCAGCAAACTAATATCGCACTCAAAGAATGCACTGGTGATTACTGCATGTATATCCAGGGCGACGAATGTGTTCATGAGGACGATCTCCCGGCCATCGCTGCAGGCGTTGATGAGATGGAAAAAAATAAGGCAATTGACGGGCTGATTTTTAATTACATGCATTTCTACGGCAACGTGGACACTTATAAATACACCCGCAATCTTTACCGCCGCGAAGTTCGACTCATTCGAAATCACAAAGGGATTAAGTCTTGGTTAGACGCTCAGGGCTTTAGGGCCGCTGACGATACTAAAATCAAAGCGCGCCTGATTTCTGCGCGCATTTTCCATTACGGATGGGCGAGAGCTGAGCAGGTGATGAAGAAAAAAGTGAAAGTCTTTGATACTTTCTATCACGGCGATGTAGAGCAAGAGCGCGCAAAAAATTTTAAATACGAAAGAAACTGGGGGCTTCGCAAATTCAAGAAGACCCATCCAAAAGTCATGGCAAACTGGATTGAGAAAAATAGAAATCCTATGGACCTGATGGCCCTGCCAATCACGCTTGACTGGAATGTTCCGGGATTAATGTTCACCGATGGGATCGAAGCATTAACCGGTTACAGGCTCGGTGAGTATAAAAACTACAAAAGAATCTAAAAAGCGCACAAAATATCAAATGTAACCGGCCCCGATCGCTTAAATTAGCTTCAGAGGATTGATGGATCATTTAGAGCAAATTCAAAGAGCGGTAGATTACATTGAAGATCACTTAAACAGTGACCTTCAGGTGGATGACATTGCCAGGATTGCCGGTTTTTCCAGGTGGCATTTTCAGATTATCTTCAGTGCTTCTGTCGGTGACTCGCTAAAAGAGTACATCCGCACCAGAAGACTCTCTAAAGCGATGAGTGAGCTTGCCACTGACAAACGTATTTTGGATATTGCACTGGATGCCGGTTTTGAGTCGCAGGAGTCTTTTACCCGCGCTTTTAAGGCCATGTTTAAGAGCACACCAGGCGAGTGCAGAAAAAACGGAATTAATCCTTCTCATGTAAAAAAAATCAGGATCACTTATGAGTACCTGGATCATCTTTATGGAGGGATTAATATGGAGCCATTTTTTAAGAAATTAGGTGAGATGAAAATTGTTGGTCACAAAGGCGTTTTTATTTCAGTTCTTTCGCCAGAAAAAGACAATATGGTAGTGATCCCGGCCCTGTGGCAGAAGTTCATGCCGAGAGTCCGTGAAGTTAAAAATGCAAAATCACCGGTAGTGCTTGGTGTGTGTATGGAAGTTCCAGCAGGTGAGAGAAAGCGTCCTGATGAATGCCTTTATTATGCGGCCACAGAGGTGACATCTTTTGACAATACCCCAGAGGGAATGGATCAGTTCACAATCCCGGCCGGAGAATACGCTGTCTTCACTCACAAGGGAGTGCTAAGCACTTTTGAGCACACGATGAATTATATCTACGGATCATGGCTTCCAAAGTCAGGAAAGAAATTAAGGCACGCTCCTGATTTGGAGATGTACGATGAGCGCTTTAAGCTCGACCACCCAGACTCAGAGATCGATGTTTACATTCCTATTGAATAATCAAAGAGCGCTGTAAATTTTCAGGTATTCGTCGGCGGCCTTTTTCCAGTCAAACATTTTCGAACGCTCAATTAAGCGCTGTTTTTTCTCCGGTGTGAACTCGCTCATGCCGGAAATAAAAACATCGCGCATTTTCTCGGGAGAGAAATCAGTGAAGTAATAAGCGTCCGGCCCTCCGATTTCAGGCAGGGATGTTTTATCGGAGATAAAAAGTGGAAGCCCCATGCTCATTGCTTCGGCGACAGGCAGTCCGAAGCCTTCAAGCAGGGATGGGAATAAAAAGGCCTTGGCGTGCTGGTAGTACCAGACTTTGTGAGCTTCATCGATGGTGCCAATTAAAAAGAAACGATCGCTGAGTCCTTCTGCTTGAATGCGTGCCTGCATGTCTTTGGCGTATGAATGAAAAGTTGTCCCTGCTAAAACAATTTTATAATCGGGAACTAATTTTAAAAAATCGATTAAAACATGAAAGTTTTTCTTTGGCAGGACTGTGCCTACTGAAAAAAGGAAGTCTCCTTCTGGAGTAAAGTCGGGCCTCTCTGCGGTTTTTCCCAATGAGATGCCATTGTAAATGACTTTCGTTTTTTTGGGATCAATCTTAAAGTGGCGAGCGACTTCTTCGCCTGTAAATTTAGAAATAAAAGTCACCACACTAGCGCGGTCAATTTTTTTCTGCAAATTGTATTTGTAGAATTCGCCACTGCCAAACTGAGTGGTTTCATACAGCGCATTCAAATCGTGAACGGTCAAAACGTATTTGGTCTTTGTTGACCATGGCATGTAGGGCGAGTCCTGG
>JBEIPI010000003.1:0-67096 GCA_040377165.1 Bacteriovorax sp. | reverse complement strand
TTCAAGCACAATATCATTTTTTAGGCTTCTGCCAATTGTAAGCAACTCTTGAAGCAGATATGATTTTTTCTTCTTCCCGTCGGTCACGTTAAAAACAATACCCATAAAAAAATTTTATTACGCACTCAAAAAAATGTTCCACTATTCTTTATAATAGCACCCGTCGGCCTTAAAAACACCGCCAGGCATCCCGTTACAACCACAACTGAACTCAACGACTTTTCCTTCAACATTTCTTTTACCTGAACGGCACTGATCAAAAGATTTATCAGGAGTCTCGTTAGGTGAAAGTTTTAAAATGCTGAGCATATCCTCATACGAGTTATCATGTCCTAGGTTTGGCCTGATCAGACGATCCTTGTATTTTGCGGTAATGCTATTGTACCACTGAAGATTGGAAGCATTAAACCACGGGCCAAAGCCCACAGTGTCTTCCTTGCCTCCCACCACAACGTGGATGATGGTATTAGGGTAATCCTTTTTAAAATTCTTTAAAATAGATGTTCTGTCTTCCCCTTGATTGTCGCAAACACTTTTCTTCTGATCCTGATAATTCCACTGGCCTAAAAGAGTCATGACCCAATTGAATTTTTCAGTATTGTTGAGATAAAAGCTGGAAGCCGAGCTCTTATCACATGCCGAAGCGAGATCAGGTAAAAAAGGCCCGATCATAAAGAGAACGCGGTCAAAAAATACATCTGCATTGTATCTGGCCATGGCCGAAGCCAAAAGCATCGTTCCGTTACTTCCACCATAATAAGTTGTGAAATCCCCGTGGATCAGCCCTTTGTTAACTACAACCTCCCACACGGCCATAAAGATTTGAGAAAGAGTTTGATAACCACCACCGTGGATCCAATAACCCCCTCCTAAGTCAAATTTTGTATCCTTATCCAGCATCTCTAGAAGAACTGTCCTGATCTGGTTTTTTTCAGCAATCTCATTGAAAACCAATCGCTGTGCAGGATCTTCCAGCATGTCTCCACCACCATGTCCTCCGACACCGTAAAAAACAGTCCCTTTGGATTTTTGTGAAGGGCGGCTCCACTTTAGAAGAATGTTATAACTTTTTCCTTCAAGTGTAGTGATTTTTGTCTTTAAACATCTCCAGCCTTTTTGTGAGGCTGCCGTACACTCTGCACCCTCTTTTTCTGCTGCAAAAATATCCCCTGTGCCTTTCTTTACTACAGTCGAGGCGACCGAAGGAGACACCAGGCTTGAAAGTGGAATTGTTTTATCCAGAGAGCTGATAATTGTTTTCAATTTTTCGCAATTCGCTTCAAGGTCTTTGTAAGACTTAATTAAAACCGCAAGCTCCTTACAGCGTCCTTTAAATCTGTCCTGAACCTGTCCTGAGCAATCAATAGATGCTGCTCCATTTGTACTGGTCTGCAAAGAAAGAGCGATTGAATCGCGAACGACCTGGGCCTTTTTAGCAATCACTTCCATATCTTTTTGATACTTATTATATAATTCTATCTGCCCTTGGACCTGTTCATTTCCAGGAGTAGTTGAAGCACCACCGCTACCACCATTACCACCACCTGTTGGTTTGTCTGAAATCTTACCAGTGGCCGGGTCAATTCTTCTTAAAGCATAGTTGTCATAGTCTGTCTGTGCGTATGCCACCACGTTGTTTTTTTCAACCACTCCATTTGGTGTCCAGGCATGAGTTCTCAGCCACTCAGTATGACTTGTTCCATAAGGAAGTTTAATTTCACCAGTGTAGACTTTTCTGGCAAGTACGGGATCAAAACCAAAACCTTCCGCCGCTAAAAGCTCATCATTGTGATTTCTGTAATATTCCGCAACATCCGCAGGCATGCCATCTAATTTACTTTTTGTAATGGTACTACCGTTGACAGGAAATGAGCTGAGTTTTCCATTGTGAATATTAGTGTAGTCCTCTATATATTGAGGATTGTCTGTAAAAAACAGGTATCTGTAATAGGCGCTTTCCGGGCTCGTGCTGTCCATTAAGGCCACGCGAATATAGTCGGGCACTTTATAGTCGCTGTGGAAATGAGCGTTCATCTTTAAGTTTCTTTCCCACTTAATATACTCATCAAGCGAAGAAAAAGGTGCAGCCGCAAAGGCATTCAGCGTGATAATTAAAAGTGCAATAACTTTTAATAAACTCTTTCTTATCCCCATAATCTTCCCCTTCAATCGATTATTGACTCAAACTTATTCTATCTTGCTCAACAAAATTTCTTATCGTACTTTTGTAAAAAATGATTAAATGACTAATATCAGGATAGTTCCGATCGAAAAAAAGTGTCCATTATTTTGGGCATTAGAGGGAGAAATACTAATTTTTGTTGCTTTTATGCCCCTGAAACGCTCGGGACGGGACAGCCATAACTAGAATTTCTTCACCCATTCGCCTTTCTCTTTCTGGTCAATATTGATGTATTGGTGGAAGTCAAAAATGAAATCGCTGTCGTGATAATTCTTCACCCATTTCTGCTGAAGCATATAACTTTGAGTGTGCACGGTAAAAATGGCCACGGCTTCATTCGCAAGGAACTGGCTGGCCTCTTCATACAGCCTGGTTCTCTCCGGCGAGTCCTGCATTTTAGCAACTACTTCATACATCCTGTTAAACTCAGGATTATTATAGTTCGCACTATTGGCCCCGGGAGAAGAATTAGGTCCATAAAAAATCTGCAGGAAATTTTCCGTGTCCGGATAATCACCAATCCATCCATAATCAATCATCATCACTGATCTTTTTTTAATCTTGGCCTGCAGCTCTGGATTCAAATTAGTAACCACTTTAATTTTAATTCCAATACTCTCCATTTGCTTTTGAAAGAACTCCGCTTTTTGGCGGGCAGATGTCGAACTAAATGTGTCCACCGTTATTTCCGGTAGGCCCTTTCCATTCGGATAACCTGCTTCGGCCAGTAATTTTCGGGCAAGCTCGAGATTTGGGCCCTTCCATTGATTCTTAAAGCCTGGCGAATTCCCTGCAATTCCCGGAGGAGCAACTGACTCCGCTGGAAAACCTGTGTTGTTGTAAAAAAGCTTATTAAGCATTGCCTGGTCAAAGGCGAGGCTCATCGCTCGCCTAATTTTCACATTCTGGAAAATTTTGTGATCAAAATTAAAACCATAAAAATAAACATCCAGCGCCGGCGTGATCGTCAGAGAGATCCCCTTATCCGTCATCTCTTTTGAAAGTTTATTATCAACGATCGTGCTGCTAAAATTATCCTTTGGGATACTCAGGTAATCCACTTCCGCTTTATTGAACTTCAACCATGCCGGCTGAGATTCAACCATGACACTTACAATAATTTTATCTACCAGAGGAAGTTTTTTTCCCGCATCGGCCAGCATATGCTTGAACTCAGGAGATGCTTCTGACGGATAAAATCTCTCCCTATAGGTCGGATTTTTTGTGAAAACAAGACGCTTGCCCTGGTCAAAAACCGGAAGTACATACGGGCCAGTTCCGACAGGATGATTGATAAACTCTTTTCCGTACTTCTCAACCGCTTCTTTTGCCACAACATATGAAAAAGGCATCGCCAGTGCATACATGAATTGAGGAAACACTTTCGCCAGCTTAAACTGAAGGGTGTAATTATCGATGGCCTTTACACCTTCGACTTCCTCGTCATAATTGGCCGCAGGAAGATTTGCGTACTTCTCTCTCCACTCATTGAGACCTTTAATCTTTCCATCAAACAACCACCATCCTGTTGATTGGTTTTTAGAGTCAGCATGTCGCTTGAAAGAATAAACAAAGTCCGAGGCCTTAAGCTCTCTTCCTTTTCCATTCGGGAAAGCGGCATCATCCTGAAAAAAAACGCCCTTTCTAATTTTAAACGTGTAAGTCATCCCGTCTGCTGAAATCTCCGGCATCGCCTCGGCGAGATTGGGAATAAGTTCATATGGCAATTTCAACCAGTGATAAGTCAAAAGACCTTCATAGATTTTTGCGATTTGTGCAGCTGAACCCACATCACTGGCCATCATCGGATCAAACCCTTTGATGTCACTAGGTGCTGTAATATTTAAAACTCGCTCAGTTGCGTCCTGCTTTTTAGTGCATGAAGAAAAAAGAATCGCAGTTGCAATGATGATAAGTGAAATGAATTTTTCAGGAAACATGACTTCTCTTGGTTAGGGCTATTTTTATTCAAGAATAGTTAATATCCACCTGTGAGTTCTGTCACTCCACATAGCACAAGTGATTAAGTTTATTTCTATGGACATGGCCCGAAATAATGCCACTTTTATCCCCTTAAAGTGAATTACCTGCTCTTAACCCCCTATTTTTTCATAAAAATACGGATGATGTAACAATCGAACCTAACGAAAAATGTTTCTGAGGAGTTTACATGTTTTACACTAAAGGCCTGCTGCTGATTCTGGCCTTATTCTTACAGACAAGCTGTGTCCTGACAAAAAGTGAGATCAAGCTTACCAATATCAATAGGCAAAAACCTTCAGTCAAAGCAGTCTCTTTTGCTGACAATCAAATAAAAGTTACAGGCTCAGGACTCTCCAAGATCACTTCACTTAAATTAAAAAATAACAACAGCGATGAAAAATTCTCAATCGAGTCAGTATCTTCATCGCAAATTATTGCTAAAAGCACTCGCGCTATTTCCATAACTCTTGACCAGGCCTTCGAGCTTATTTTAAGCAACGCTCAAGGGGAGGCCACATTCCCGATCGCTTTCACGTTGGATACCGGAGAGCTCGTAGCAAGTAGTATTGAAGTATCGGGAGAGATAAAATTAGGAAACTCATCAACGGCATGTTCGGCAAGCAATGAAGGGGCTCAGAGGTATAATTCAACATCAAAAGTTATGGAGTTTTGTAACGGCACAAGCTGGGGCAGCTTCTCCGCAACAACCACAACCAATCCGGTTGCGACAGTTATCTCTACTGCTTCTGCAACTCTGCCTACTGGATATCTGCTATGTGACGGCTCAGCCGTAAGCAGGACAACCTATTCTGATTTATTTGCTGCTATTGGGACCACCTACGGCGCTGGTGACGGAAGCACAACCTTTAATCTACCCGATCTTCGCGGCCGCAGTGTTATCGGCGCCGGCCAGGGAACAGCTCTCACCAACCGCACCCTGGGTTCATCAGGAGGTACAGAGTTGGTTAATGGTGATGTTTCTGTGGACATCAGTGTAAGCACCGGAGTTGATGGGGCAATTACCGCTTCAAATGGAAGCATCTTATCTTCTTCGCTTGCAGGTCCTTCTTCTGCCTCTATTTATGCCGCTGCAGCGACTGCTCCAGTCTTGCTTGGAGGTGTTACCACAACAACTGATGGTTTTAATGGTGGAGATGGGACAGACGCCAACATGCAGCCATTTACAGTACTAAGATTTGTCATCAAATATTAGTCTATTATCTCGCATGTAACTATCCTGAGTTCTTTGGTCGGAAAAACACCTACCGCTTAAACATTTTTTCTTTTATTCCGATAGAAGTTCATGCTTTTTAGGATGCTCCTCATTTATTTTCTAATCCTGCCTTATCAGCTCAAGGCCCAGGACGAGCAATTTAATTTTACCAGTCTTACCAGTCTCATTTCATCGAAAAAAATAACTTCGATGGATAAGCTTATAGAGGTGCTGCCTGACGATTTAAAAAAGAATTACACCTTAATGAGAACCAGCCGCAGCCTTCATGAGGCCAGCTATGAAAAGCCCCGCGCGATTCTTTTTGGCAATACAGGAAACTTAATTGTCACTTTTAACAGTGATTCTTCACAAAAAGGCGGAAACGCAATGGAGATTATGGAGTTCACTAAAACTCCCACACCGCGCTTTGAAATGCGTGAGATTGAATTCGATCCTGATGGAAAAAATCCCCCAAAAATTTCTAAGAGCAATCCCGCTAAATGCCTGGTCTGCCATGGAAATCCTCCAAGACCCATCTGGGGTGATTATAATGACGCCAACAGTGGTGTTTATGGTGCCTCCATAGAAGGGCTGAGCAAAGAGGAAAAAGAGCAGTACAAAATTTTTAGAAAAGAAGCTGAGACTCACCCTCGCTACAGCAAGCTCCATTTGCCAAAAGAAGACGAATTCTATCCTTACTCCGATCAAGAAAGCCCATTGGTAAAAAATTTACCCAATTTGAGGCTTGCCTCCCTACTAATAAGTCACCTGGTTGAAACCCAAGGTCGAAAAATAACAGAGGACCCATATATTTCTACTTTCTTATTCGCAACGAAATGCTCCTTTGAGCTGCAAGATCAAAAATACATTGACGCCTTGACTGCCCTATTGGCCTATAGAGGTGTTCATAGTGACATCTCTGAGATTGGAAACAATATCAGTAGCGATCAATTAAAAATGAAGAAATACTTTTCTACCGATAGTGTCGAGGGCCCTCTTACCAACCGCTTTTTCTACCCTGCCAAAATACGTGAAGCTTTTAAAATAGGCATTGATGACTTGAGCCTGGAGTTCGAAAAAGGGAAAAAAAGCTCGTCTGAATCCGGTTTTTTCCACGACTCAAAAATCATGCTCAGGAACTATCTCTTAGAACACTTGAAAAAGAAGCATCCCGATTTAGGCAAATCCTCTTTGGAATCAGACTTCAAGGAAAAGTTCGCCAAACAACTTGAGGGAACAGATCCTCAATTTATTTCGGCCTTATCATCTGAAGCCTTTTTTTCGGATTACAATGAGGCAAGTCTTTGCAAGGAGCTCAAGCCTCTTATGAAACACGAGCTCGATCGCCCAATCGTTGATGATCCCGCAAAATGCCATCCAAATACGGCCCGACCTTCTGTTGCAACTGGATTTGTAGATGAAATTGAGAAAATCAATAAGAAGATGAAGCACGATAAGATGTTCAGTTTCCAGAAACTGATGCGGGAGAAAAGCTGTGTTGAATGCCATGATCAAGCAGGGGTAATAAAATCCGGGCCGGAAATGCCATTACTAAATGAGCTGGAGCTCACGGAGAAATTAAAGCAGAATAAGAATTTATATAAGCTCATCGAAGAAAGAACAGACCCTGAAATAGCGGATTCGATACGAATGCCGTTGGGTCAACCTGCCTTGACCAAAAAAGAAAGAGAGGAAGTTCTTGAGTACCTGAAGAGTCTTATGGATTAGCCCTGTCTTAAGGTGTGTAAAGTTTAAATGCGTTGGCCAATCCTGCAAAAGACGATTCGAGAGCGTCCTCGAAAGTAAATTCATCCCTGATCTCAGGCATTGCTGCAAATTGCCCCTGATAAGGATTAATAAAAACCAAGGGAAGATAATCATATTTTAACAACCACGCATCTGCAATTGTTTGCGCTGTTCGACCATTTCCATCGCAAAACGCATGCAGGGAGACGATCCAATAACGAAGCATAGTGCTGGCGATAATCGGATGAAGGTCTCCTAAGGATGGTAAAAGTTGATGTTTAAATATTTCCAGCATTTCATTTTTTCTTTCGTTATCTATGAAGGCCACTCCGCCCGCAAAGATATCTGAATTGCGTTCACATACTTCAATTTCATTCCCGGTTAAAATAGAGTTAATTTTCTTGATCAAATCCCATGATCCCAACTGATCCATCGATGTAAAGGCCAGTTGCTGTGCTAAATTCCATCGCTCCAGCCCGGTCTCTTCTTGCCTTCTGAGGGAATTCGAACTCATCAACCGCGCATGAGCTACGACCGACATTCGTTCAGCGTGATTGATTTGATTGTTTGAAGCAAGCTCTAGCCTTAGCCTGTCAAAGTGGGCCAGGGCCAGAACTGTATATGAATCAGTTGTAAATTGGCTTTGAAGTTTCACTATTTTGTAATATGAAATTCAGCGTCGAAATGCATATGGATGCGTTCTAACTGTCTTTGTCCTGTCTCAGAATAACGGGCCACCGGCAAATTAACTGTATAATGAACCTCTTTGGTGTTCTGTTTATTCAAAGATAGGTGCAAAAAACCTGGCGACTCAAATCCGCAGTTAAGAGTTGATGAACAACTCCACAAAACATAGGATTTGTGATCAGGGCTTGAGCCTCTAAGCTCCATGAACCAACCTCCGTCATCACTATCTACCATCTCAAAATCCTTGTATTCAGATCCATCCTTATTGAAAATTTTAAAAAATACACTATGAGTAACTTTACCGAAGTTCAAATCCTCTAACCGATAGCCTTCCTTCGTCATATTAATGACCCCATAGACCTCTGAGCTTTTATTGGTAAAAGGATTTGTCAGATGAAAAACCGGAGTTTGAAATGTTTTTAAATTGGTTTCAGCTGCTTTATTGATAGTGGTCTCAATTGCGGCAAAAGACTGGGCACTGACTGTTGTCGAGAGCATTAGCGTAGAGAGCATAAGTTCTTTTTTCATAAGGGCCTCCTGAATGGTTGTCCATATCTACCTTGAGGAGGGAAAGCTTGAAAATATTATTAATTTATGGTACTTATAACAAAATGGAATAATAGATAAATGAATAATATCGTGGGATTATAATGAACATAAGAGAGCTTGAAACATTCTTTACTCTTTATGAAAACTGCTCCTTCACTAAAACCGCCCAAAAGCTCGGCATCGCCCAGCCCGCGGTCAGCAAACACATTTTTAAATTGGAAGAAGACTTGGGTTACAAGCTTTTTTTGCGAACTAAAAAAACGGTAAAACCTACGGAAGAGGCGGTCCAGTTAATGCTCAAATTTCGTCCACTGATAAATGAGATGAATCAGAGCTGGAGCGACTTAAAAAACCAGAAAAAAAGCTTTCAAGGACTAATTCGCATCGGAAGCATCGTTGAGCCTGGCGAACAATTCCTTTTTGATCTTATATCAAAGTTCAAACAGCAGCATCCGGATATACAATTTCAAATTGAACTCAAACAATCATCGCAAATTGTCTCCGATGTTAAAAACGGTCTGCTTGACATCGGGCTTGTTTTTGAACTTGCTGCCCCTCAGGGGCTAAGAATTTTCCCGGCCCTCTCCGACTCCTCTGTACTTGTCGGCAATAAAAAAATGAGTTTCGACGACAGCAGGATAAATGAATATGAGTATGTAACCTATCACCGGGATGATTCACTCTTGCGCTTTTTCATGGAAAAGGCCTTCGGAAAAAGAAAAGTCAAAAACCTTGATATAAAACTCTCTGTCAACAGTCATAGGTTAATCAAAAAATTCCTGCAACAGGAAAAGTCAATCGCCATTCTTCCTCTCTCCAGCGTAAAAGAGGAACTTAAGGAAAAGAAACTTATCCAGCTAAGTGACAAAAGAATAGATTATCATCTATCACTCATAACCGCTGACCAGCGCTTTATTGAGGAACATAAAGGCATTTTTAAAAATTATCTTTTAACAGAATTAAAAAAGATATAAGCAAGCCCCAGCAAAACTGGAGCCTGCCTAAGCGACCTAAAACTGAACTAAATCATGAGTTTGAATTTTTGTCTCTCCGACCGGTGCCAGGACAATACAATCAATTTTAATTCTCTCTACTTCTGCGGGTGTCAACGCGACCAGAGCTGTTTCCGTTGGACCTCTGAATGGGTAGCTAACTTGAGTTCTCGATTCATTCATTAAGTTTGCATCCGCGACAAGAGCTTCACCGACTTCGGCATGAACAAAGCTTGAATCACTTTTATTTTTCCTTACTAATTGCGACCGGACAATTTTTACTTTTTGCCCCACTGCCGGCAATTTGAAATCCCCGGTTTTTATCAGTGCCGATTCTCTTTTGCTCGAACCATCCACTCTAAAATTCTCCACTTTGTCTCCGCTTCTTTTTTGATCCGGCCCTTTGCAAACCAGCGCTTTCCCACTGACCAGTACATCTGAAACATGGTCGAAAGAATAAGCACTAAAACTAGATACAACTAACATCAAACCAATAATTTTCCTCATAAAAACTCCTTTTGTTTAAAAGAGGCAAGACCGTGATTGCCTTGCCTCAGTTGCTGTTTATGTTTCAAGCCGTCGAGGAGACCGCACTTGAAAGCATTCTTGTTATTTAATCTTCAAAATTAATTTTCCATAGAGAGATGGAATCACTACCAGCGTGAGAAGCGTGGATGAAATAATCCCTCCAATCACCACACTCGCCAGTGGTTTCTGTACTTCAGAACCAATGCCGCTTGAGAGCATCATTGGCAAAAAACCAAAAACGGCCACAAGTGCAGTCATAAGTACCGGCCTTAACCTGACCATGGCCCCTTGTTTTAGGATCTCAATTCCTTCAATTCCCTGCTCTTTGAGTTGGTTGAAGAAATTCACTAAAACAACTCCATTGAGTACTGCAATTCCCGAAAGTGCGATGAACCCCACTCCTGCTGAAATACTAAAGGGCAGATCGTTAAGAATTAAACTGACAACACCACCGACTAAGGCCATTGGCACACATGAGAACACCAATGCCGTCTCTTTCACATTTCCGAAGGCCGCATAGATCATAAGAAGAACTAATGCTAAAGCGATCGGAGTCAACAGTAATAATCGGTTTTTTGCCAGTTCTAAGTTTTCAAAATTTCCGCCCCATTTGAAAAAATATCCCTGCGGTAATTTAACTTTCGCGTCTACTAAGGCCCGGGCCTCTTTTACAAAACTCTCAGTATCCCTACCTCTTAAGTTCACCAGTACCGCAGACCTGCGATTCGACTCTTCCCGGGTAATGCTTCCGAATGTTTCCGCAAATTCGCTTGAGGCCACTTTTTCCATAGGAACAGTCAAAGATTCGGAAATACCGATCGGAAGCTTTCTGATTACATCCAGGTCACTTCTTTGCTCCTCACTAAGTTTGACGATGATAGGCGACTTTCTCTCGCTCTCGTAAAGTGTGCCAACCTCATAGCCCCCTAAAGCAATTTCCACAGTGTCCAGAACATCACCTGAAGAGGCCCCAAGATTAGTTAGAACTTCATCTTTCGGTGTAACTTGAAGTACTGGCGAGGTTCCGGCCAAGTCTTCTTCAACATCTCCTGCACCTTCAACTGACTCAATTATCTCTTTTGTTTCTTTAGCGTAGTTCATCAACAATTTAAGATCTGGCCCGAAAATTTTGACTGCAACATCGGCCCTGGTCCCTTCAAGTAGCTCATTAAATCGCATTTGGATTGGTTGTGAGGCCAGGTAATTTTGGCCAGGCACTTCGTCCTGGAGTTTCGCAATCATTCGCTGAACCAAAGAAGCATAGGTTTGTTTATTGCCGTCAATTTTTGGCCATTTTTCGATATCATGTAACATGATATAAGTGTCTGAAACATTCACACCCATCGGGTCTGTTGCCACTTCACTTGTTCCAATCCGCGAGAAAACATTTTCCACCTCAGGAAATGTTCTTAAAACCATTTCGGCTTTTTCCTGGAAGGCAATGGACTGGTCGAGGCTGATATTCACTGGGCGGATCATGTGAAAAGCAAAAGAGCCCTCGCTTAATTGTGGGAGAAATTCAGACCCTCTGGTAAAAAACAGCCCAACTCCAATAGCGACACTAGAGACAGCTATCACAATAATTTTTCCCGGATTCAGAATGGAGAAGTTTAAAAGTGGTTCATATACTTTTTTGAAAAACCCCATAAACTTCGGCTCTTTTTCTTCAGCATCTCCCTTTAAGATGATTGATGCCAATGCCGGAGCAGCCGTGAAAGAAAAAACCAGCGCACAAAAGACCGCGATGGCAAATGTCATTGCCATCGGCAAGAACATCTTGCCTTCTACTCCAGTAAGACCGAAGACCGGGATGAAGACAGCGACAACAATAAGTTCACCAAAACCTGCGGCCAGCCTGATTTCAACTGTGGCATCGTAAACGGCCTGCATGACCTCAGCTTTGGTTAAATTGCGACCAAGCTTATGTTTCAAATCGTGAATGTAGCGTACGCAGTTATCCAGAACAATAACTGTCCCATCTACAATAATACCAAAGTCCAGAGCGCCAAGACTCATTAGATTCCCTGACAGACCCAATGGTTTCATGATTAAAAAAGTAGCAAGTAAAGTTAGTGGTATCGTGATAGCAGTAATAATTGCGGCGCGGACGTTCCCCAAGAGCAAAAATAGAATAACAATAACCAGCGTCGCTCCCATTAAAAGGTTGTGTTCAACCGTACCCAATGTTGCATTGACCAGAACAGAACGGTCATACACCACGGTGAGCTTCACACCAGGAGGAAGTCCTTTTTCAACTTCTTTGATTTTGTCGGCCACTCGAAGAGCAACTGTCCGGCTATTTTCTCCAATAAGCATCATCGCTGTTCCGAGTACAGCTTCTTTGCCATTGAGCGTGGCACTTCCCGTTCTCACCTCGCGCCCCAACGAAACTTTGGCAAAGTCACGGATGCGAATGATTTTTAATGACTCCAGCTTTTTCACCGGGACATTTAAAATGTCCTTTTCATTCTTCAGAAGACCGATTCCTTGAATTAAGAACTGCTCGGCCGTCTGCTGAACACTACCTCCCCCGACATTGCGGTTTACCTTTTCCAAGGCGGCGGTAATATCATTGAAATGAATATTGTAAGAAGTCATCTTTTCGATATCCGGCATGATGTGAAACTGCTTCTCGTAACCACCACTGGTGTTGACTTCAGCGACGCCTTCAACAGTCAGAAGCCTTGGCTTAATCACCCACTCCTGAATACCTTTTAACTCCATTAGCTGCTTTAGCCGATCTTCTCTATTTGCCGATGGAGTCTCAAAATCGATAATGTACTGGAAAATTTCTCCCAAACCAGAAGAGATTGGACCGATTTCAGCAGTGGCACCTTTGGGAAGATTCCCTTGCACTCCCTGCAATCTCTCCGATACCACTTGCCTTGCCCGGTAAATGTCAACTTGATCCTTAAACACAATCGTTACCTGTGAAAGCCCGAAACGCGTGATTGACCGAATATGCTCAACATCCGCAATTCCTCTTAAGGCCGATTCCACTGGCCGAGTAATAGTTCGCTCGATTTCTTCCGGCGCAAGCCCATCCACGGTTGTGTTAACTTGCACCTGGTTATTGGTGATATCGGGAACTGCATCGATCGGCAGTCTTTGAAATGCATAAAACCCTGCAATCGCTACCATCAATGTTAAGAGCAGCACCACATATCTATTGAAAACTGAGAAATGAATAATTTTATTTAACATATAAAGCGTCCTGATTAATGTGAGTGGAAATCCGAAAGACCACCGGTCGCGGCGATCTCTGCCATTCTGAGAAATCCAACACCTTGAATGACAATCTCATCACCATTTTTTAAATCAGGAGACGAAACCAGGAGACCATCCGGGGTCTTTGAAATCGTCTTAAAATCAATCCGCTTAAAGTGCCCTTCACGCAAGCGATACAAATTGACTTCATTCAGTCCTTTATAGATTGCTGCTTTCTGAATATTCACTTGCGCGGTTGTCACCTTCAACAACTTAATCTCAAAGGTTTTCATTCCGGCAGGGCCAAGTTTAAATCCATCTTCATTTGATTTTTCCTCGTGCTCCTCTTCGTGCTCATGAGAATGTCCTGGATCTTCTTTAGGAGCTTCCACCTTAACATTATGATCGTGATGTTTTTCCTGATGCTCCTCCTCAGCAAATGCTGTAAACGACAATAAAAGAAAAAAGCTAAATATTATTTTCATCATATAATCCTCTTAAATTTAAATAACTTTCCAACGTGCCCAGCCTGACCTCTTCCGCCGCTTCCAAAAAATCTACATAGGATCGATAAGAATCGAGGTAAACCAGTGGTGATACTATGCCGCGATCAAATGACTGCTTAATTCTTTTAATGTCCGCTTCCAGTTTTTCAAAAGAAGGGATCCTGGAAAGCGATTCTGAGTGTTTCTTAAAACGCTCATTTATAAGAGTTCGCTCAAGTTCCGCATCCTGAAGAAGGCGGTCGGCCTCAAAAGCAGAATAAATTTTGGACTGATTGACATAATCAGTATTGGTACTGCTAAATGAAGGCAAATCAAAAGAGAGAGTCACCCCAAATCGATAATTAATTTCGCTGGCAACTTTTTCACGGGTAAGATTCGGCCCGATCTTCAGGTTGTTAAACGACCTGATTTTTTCCAGCTCTACAATTTTTTGGTCAAGATCGCTTTGAAGCTGAATCAACCTTAACGGGACAAAATCCTTCTCTTTATCATCCTTCCTCTTAAGAAGGCCGATCATTTTGGCGAAGGACTCATATCTAATTTGGCAATCTACAATATTCCATCTCTTTAAGTAGCTTGCGTTTTCAGCAACTTCATTTCTAAGGCCGGACTCTTTGAGCTGCAAATTGCTTCTTAGCAATCCCAGCGAACCTAAAACAATCTCCTCTTCACGGCTTCTGATAGGTCTATTTTTATAGGCTGATTCTGAAGAGCTTAAAGTCGCCGACAATTCACTGATTTTTCCAAGCAAGAATTGACCTTGGGAAATTTTATAGAGTGCTAGAACAGCTGTATTCACTCTATTCAAATGCTCTTTTTGGTATTGCGCCTGCCTTAATTTTTTATCAGCTTGACCAGTATCATTTCTTAAAGAAGAAACCCGGTATTGATCAACATCAAACAATACTTCGGCCTCAATATCGTTATTGCTAAAATCAGCTTTTTCGAAATTCGCATTGACAGAAAACTCCGGCGATTTCTTCTGTATGTCTTGAGCGTATTTGAGCTCTAAAAATTTATTAATAGTCTCTCTATAGTGCTTCTCTTGAGGGGCTTGTTTTATAAGCGCAACAAGGCCTTCAATATCCTGGATATTGCAAGTATTTGCCTCGACCTCAAGTGAAAGCGCCATTCCTGCAAGGAATAGTGTCTTCCACATAAACGTGTCCTTAAAATAGTTTAATGATAAAAATACAGATGAATGGTCTTAGACCATCGGAGGTCTATCAAATGAAAAGGAGATTTTAGGATAAAAAGAAGATGGGTTGAAATATTGCTGGTCAAAATGACCGATACAGCTATCCGCTGAAGTTGTAACTGTAATGTTTAGAAACAAGGTATGGCACGCTAAAGAGCAAACACAGTGATGATTTTCCGGAGCCGAATCATCGGCATGGGCCGCAGCTGAACTAGAAATCGTATTCCCAGTTCCAGAGCAATCAATATCACTTGGAAAACAAACATTTATGTTCATCAAAACAAGTGAGATGACTATGCTGAATTTAAGAATCAAATTTTTCATTTTCTAAATAATAACTTAAGCGATATTTTTTTGCAATTCAATTAGCCATACGTTTCAGCAAGTGATTTTGTGACACTCAACTATTTTTCTATACAGAAAGTACTAGCCGCAGCACTTTTTGTATTTTTTTTGGCTTCCACAAATGCATGGATCGTTTCGACCGATTTTTGGGTTCTCACGAACGATAGGCTTTAATGCTTCATGCCCATGGTTACAGTGCGGCCCATGGATATGAATCGGCGTGTGTTCGTGTTGCGTTTCTTCTTGTGTTGTTTTCTGATCTTTTGTCGATGACATGGTGTTCTCCTTGAGATTCATAATCCTTATCACAGATATTGGAATTTAGTAAATCCGAATCTTATTGTAATCTTATGCTTTCTGGCTTTGCTTCCCTACACGGTTCGGATAGGCTTTTTCCACAAGGATATTGTATGAATCATTTCAACTCAAAAATTCTAGTGTTAGATACTGACCCAGCTTTTTTAAGAATTGCTGATGAAAGATTATCCGCGCGTGGATTCAAGGTTTACCTGAGTTCAAACTACAAAGAGACAATTGAAACCCTGAAACAAACAGAAATTAATTCACTGCTGGTTAATATCGACAAAGCATGTGAAAGAGAAGCTTTGCTCAACTGTATTGAAAGCATCGAAGCAAGGCCTGTGGTCTTCTATAGCAATTCTCCATTGAAGCAATACCCATTTCGACAAGAAGAAAAGTACTTCTAGAGGGCCCTAGTTTTTAAGTAAATGGTTGCCGGATGAACTGGTCAGTCAATGCAACTGCATTTAAGGTGGCATGCCCAAAAGTTGTATTATCAAAAATACACCAAACATCTTTTTTAATATTTTCGATCTCCAAAAATAATTTATCCAGATACGCATGAGAGTAATTACTCTTATAAATCTCAGGTGATCCATGCAGCCTGTAATAATCGATTTCTCCTGCGATGATTCCCGGGCATTTTTCTGGGTCCGCCTTAACCTTTGAGATATTAAATTTTTTCATCAGCACTAAAGACTCTTCACTCATCCAACTTAAATTCCTGGCCTCCATTGCAATGGCACCATAATAAACTTGTCTAATCGTCGAATAAAATAATTCCATTTTTTCCTGATGAAAAATCTGACTTGCCGGAAATTGCATTAAGAGGACTTTTAATTTTTTTCCAAGCAAGCTGATCCCAATAAGGTTAGTTTTTAAGTCATCAACATCGACCTCGAGATTGCACTCATGGGTAAACCTTCTATTGAGTTTCACACTGAAGCTGAAGTCATAAGGTGCCATCTCTGACCATTTTAAATAAGTTTTAGGCTGATGATCGCGATAGAACGAAGTGTTTATCTCCACTGCATTTAACCCTTGGGCATAACGCTCTAGATGACTCCCTTCAAGTGGGAAAAAGGGCTGTGCCATTTTCGGAATATTCCAGGTAGCTGTTCCTATATAAATCATATCGCCTCAATGATTGGCCTTCACTCTCTGTCCCCTTCCCTGGCCATTGTTCTTTTTAAGATGTTTGCTGAAGCCCTGGATCTCTCCGGGGGCTTTTGATTGTGTTGGTATTTTGTTTTCCATTCGCCGCATTTCCTGTTTTTTTTGCTCTTTTTTTTTCTCTTTCATACCTAGCTCCTTTTTACAGGTCATCACATAATGCCCATTTTTATATGAGCAAATCCTATGCCTACTCCCAGTGGCTTCTATTTTGCAGGTTATTTTGTGAGGATATGATGAAACTAAATTATCAGGAGGAGCGAATGAGTGATTTATTCAACACGAGTGAACATGATATCATCGACGTCATTCTCGAAGATCATAAAAGACTAAAGGAATATGCTGAGGCATTGAAAAACCTCGAGACAGCTCTTCCAGAAAGGCAAAAGGTGTTCCGCCATTTTGCCCCACTTCTTCTGGCCCATACCAGACCAGAGGAGTTGACCTGGTACGCTGAGATCGAAAAATATGGTGATCAAAAAATTGAGGGCATTGAGGGTGAAGTCGAGCATGCCCTGGCCGAGCAGCTTGTTGCAGAAATAAGAAAAACTAATGATATGAACGTCTGGAGTGCCAAGGTAAAAGTTCTTGCTGAATTAGTCGAACACCATATTCACGAGGAAGAGGATGAACATCTGCCGGAATTCAAGAAGAACTCGAAAAAAGACCGGAGACTTGAATTGGGAGAAAAATACTTGAGGCTTAAGGAGGATTTTCATCAGCAGGATTCAGCTGACCAGGACGAGTCACCGGAACATCCCTCTGCGGCCCATTTTTAACGAAGGACTCATTCGCTTAACTTTATTTCCGTGAACATATCCGGGTCATTTATATTTTCTTTCGAAATAAAAATAGAGCCTGTATCAATTCTCTTGTAAGTTCCAGGTGTGCCTTTCATCGCCTGATGAACGATTTTTACTCCCTGATAACCCATTTCAAAAGGTCTTTGAATCATCACACCATGAAGTGTGCCCGCCTCAATCGCATTTTTTATATAGCGGTTATAATCAAATCCAATATGGATTGAACTATTGATTTTTTTCATCGTTTTTAAATGGACAATTAGAGCAAGTGTTGTGATTTCATTGGGTGTGAATATACCATCGTATGAAATGCTCTTTTTATTTGAGAGAATTTTATCCGCATTTTTCCTGGCATCAGAGATTGTTGTTCCAAGGTATTCATCCACCACCACATTGAGCCCGGCCTTGTGAATCACGTCCAAAAAGCCTTTCTCTCTGGCATCTGTTGAGGTAATTCCCTTTTTCAATCTCAGGATCGCCACCTTTTTTCTGCCCTTAAGGGCCTTGATCATCTCTTCACCGGCCTTTTTTCCGGCCTCATAATTATCTGTTTCAATCAATGAAAGTACACTTGCTTTCCCCATCGAACGGTCAATATAGACTGTTGAGACTCCCTTCTTTTTCAAAAAATCCACATCCTGAGTTCGGGAAGGTGAATTAGGCGCAATCACCATTCCTTTACATCCACGCTCCAGGGCTTTATAGATAATCTGCTTTTGGATCTCCTCATCTTTTTCATCATAAGAGCCGCGGAAATAAATCTCCACCCCCAGCTCTCTACCTGCCTTTCTCGCACCTTCGGCCACAATATTCCAGAAATCGGCCTTTGTGCCTGCGGGAATCACAGCAATACAGCCTTTCCCCTCGGCGAATGCCGAAGAATTAAATTGAAACAAGAATAAGAAGAGACCCAGGTAGACAATCATTTATTTCCTATGGTTTTCGTCCTCTCTATCTTAAGCAATATTTGAGTAATATACCTCTCAATATTTTCATAAGAGTAGCACCTTCCTAAATACCTGACACAAGAGTACGGCTAAAGTTAAGTTTAAGATATCCATCAAGAAACCGATAGTCCAAGTATGGCGAAATGGCTAATTTTCATTCACATTTTCCTATTTTCTTCGCTGGTGCATGCAAGCGCTTACGATAGCTATAAACTAAAACCGATGAGTGAGACATCGTTGCAGAAACTCCAGGGTGTTGCTGTAGAAATAGGGCTGTACCCTTTAAACAATGCAAGCACTGGTGGTATCGAACTCTTTGGAGTGAATCAGATTTTCGCCAACCACGATTTTTCAAGACTCCTTGCCTTCAAATATAATGTAACCGGCGACATTGTGATGAATCAGTGGGAGGAGACTGGCGAAGGAAGGGTTTATCACTACCGTGCGAATGGAAAGACCAACGCGATTTTTATCAAAGGCTTTAGTACTAAAAGCGCACAAACAATTATCGATAAAATAAAAAGTATCTCTATCACCAGATCAAACATGAATTTCTCATTAATTGGCCAGGCTTCGGCCGCTGACTGCAACATTCGCGATCTGCCTGTGCAGAATTTTTCTGTTTATGAACAAGTAACTGATTCAATGATCTTTCAGTCTCTCATGAGTTGTGGCTCCGGAATAAAAAGTGGTGCCTATGATGCCACAATTGGAACTGCGACCTCGGCCTGGGATGGTCTACGCTCTTTTGGTGGAGCTGTTGGTGAAGTTTTCACTGATCCGAAAAAGAAAATGGGGGAATTTTACGACGGCGTGGTCAAGGGAGCGATGGTGGTGAAAGATATTTACCTCTTCACTGCAAAAATGATTACAAATCCTGTTGAAGCCGCAGATATGCTTAGAGGTAAATATGGTGAGGCATCAGAAAAAGTCATCGCTATTTTTGACCAGGTTAAAAATCTTCCAACCGAAGTAAAGATTGAAATGACCTGCTCAATTATCACAGGTCTTGGCATTGATGCTCTTATTGTTTATCTAACTGCCGGTGGTGGTGCAGCAAAACTGGCACTGACTTTCGAGAGAATCAGTAAACAGGCCACTCTTCTTGGGAAAGTGTTCACAGCAATGAAAAATCTATATGAGGCCGGTGAAAAAGGTCTGAAATTAACTAAAGACAAAATGTCCGCCTTGACCAGAAAAATACTGAATAACGAAATCAATGATAATGATCTTGAAATTCTAAGCGCGAGGTTGAGCTCCCCTGATAAAGGAAGCCAGACCTCCACACTGGACGGGTTGGCCTGCTTTTTATGAAAAGAATCATCCTTTTAATATTGCTTCTCTTGCTCTCTTGGCAGATCGAGGCCAAAGAAGCGAAAAAACCTAAAAAAGTCTCATCGCCTCAGCTTGAAAAGTGTCTGGATAAAGCGGATCTGGAATTGCCCTACAACCAGGCCAACCTCCCCCACATCCTGACTTTTGATTACGAGAAGACCCTTGCCTATATCAGCAAGCATCTCGAAGGCACGACCACGAAGGTTGGGTTCATTAAACAGAGAATTGAAAAACTTTTTTTTGAAAGAGGCTTCATAGAGGACAAACACCTCTCAAAACTCAACAGGGCCAAAGACCATAAGGTTTACCGGGACCCGAATAATCCTAAAACCCTCTACACAATCGACACCCGCCACTGCGCGATTGAGACCTTCGATTCAAAAGGAAGGCATCAAGGTGAAGTAAATTTTGATTTTGAATTCAACACCAAAGGTGGAAAAAAAGATAATGCCAAATCTCACGATATTATCGTTCAATAGCATGATTGGAGGCCAGCAAAGAGACAGGTATTTTTTGATAACTTTTGGAACTTGGTAAGCTACCTTCAAGCTGCCCATACTTCTTGAGAATTTTATTAACCTGCCCGCCATCTAATAATTTCTTTAAGGTCAAATTAAGCAGATTTAAAAGCTTCTGGTCTCCTTTTTTAACTGCAATCCCTACTGGAGTGCCAGGATCTCCATTATCAAAAATTTTTGTTTCAATCTTGAGTTTTTTTGAAAGATAAAGCCCTACTTCCATGGGGGCTATCACCGCCACAACACTCCCGTCTTTCAACTTCTCAAAAGATTCCTCTTTCGTGGTTGTTTTCATAATCCTGATATTGTTTCTACGATTGCCCAGAGTTTTTTCGAATGAAGAGTGCAGATCCCCTGCCACAATTTTCCCGTAAAGCTCTTCGATCTTTTTTATAGGACGACTCTTTAGCGTGAAAAGAACCGTACGCCTATTATAGTAAGGAATGGTGAAATCCAAAAGCTTCTGCCTCTCCTCGGTGATTTCAGCCCCACAAAGCATATCAACCATTTTCCTTTTATGAACCAGGTTGAATAAAAGAATTTCCCAGTCATCCTGAAGCATTGAAACACTTAACATAGCTTTCTCAAAAACGAGGGATGCGACTTCCACATCAAGCCCCGAACTTTTTCCGCTTTGATCAACAAATTGATAGGGAGGAAAACCTGTGGCGATGCCACAGGAGTAATTAGTCTTGTCCTGAGCGAATACGGCCTGTGCGCATAAAAAAAATGCGCCAAGAGCGATAAGATAAAAATAGGCAAATACATTTTTGCGCATTGAGAGTTTTCCATTTCAATTTGAACTCTCACGATAACAAAATCTTTTCTTTTCTGCCAGATTTTGCCACCGATTTTGTTAAAGCTTAATATTAGCTTAAGAAATCTACGCCAAAAGTATATTTAGTACATAAATCCGTTATTGGTTTTTGAATCATGCTCAGAGATGCGGTTCATCGTACTCTCCAGCTGTTTAGGATTTAAATGGGCACGGGCCAGGTCACAAAGGGATAAAATTCCCACCAACCTTTTTTCTCTATTTACTACAGGCAAGCGTCTTATTTGGTTTTCTCCTAAATTTCTTGCTACTTCATCGAGGCTTTGATCATCAAAACAATAAAGCACACGCTCTGTCATTACCTCTCCCACATGCACGTTTTTTGAATCGCGACCTTCGGCCACACAGCGAATAGCGATGTCTCTGTCGGTGATCATGCCCACTAGACGGTCATTATCCTGCACTGGCAGCATTCCAAAATCACCATCGCGCATCTTCATTGCAGCTTCGTGAAGCGACATTTTTGGCGTCCCCAGCTCTACTGTTTTGGTCATACAATCCTTCACTAACATAATACCCTCCTTGAATCGTTTAATTTTCGTGACAACGCCACGACAGGTAGAATGCAAGATAAAGACCGGATTAAAACAAAAAATGCCTCTATAAAAGAGGCATTTTTATTCAAGGCATATAATTCTCTACATAAGTTCTATTCGCCTACTGGATTTTCTTCAACTTTTTCATAATTGCGGATATAGGCCTTTGTTACACGATCAAAAAGAGTGTCGTTTTCTGAAGGCTGATAAGCGTCTTTTCTTTTTGACTTCTTGGCCTGAATACTTTGAGAGATCATTTTAGAATCCTGCGATCTCTGTCCAGGCACGCTGGCAATTCCTCGTCCCACACCCGCTGATGAAGATGAGTCAGAGGATGAGCTTCCCACTGTACGGTATGAAGATGATGATCTCGAAGTAGATCCACTATAATCGCTACCACTGCTATAACTGTACCCAAGATCTTTCTCATAGCTCTTTTTATAAGTCGCAGCTCCTGTAGCATCTGAAGCGCTTGTGCCGGAAGAAGACTTTCCTCCTCCAATTGAGGCCACAGTGCCTGATCCTGCAGCAACAGATGCATTAAGCGTCTTTGACACCGCTGCCGCTTTATAAATGCTGGCCGCTGCAGGACTGTTTGCCACTGTATCAAAAGCTTTTTTTAGTGAATCGGAAAATGACTGTGTCGATTTCCCTTTTGTTTTCTCAGCAACCATTGAAGGTCCACTGGATTTTAAACTCGCAAGTTTCGCATCAACCTTATCCAACTCTCCATCGTACTTTTTAGCAACCGCTTGTGATCCGCTTGAAAGCCCCAGAGTATTTGAAGTCATGTTTCCACCTGCGATTCCCAGTACGCTCAGGTTAGAAAAACCAGCGGCCATAGCAGGACCTTCAGGAGAAACAACTTTCTCTTTAATGTTTTTCAGGTTGTTCAAAGAATCCAGTGTTGAATCCATTGCGGCGATTGTGTAAACATTTCCTTCCAATCCACCAACAGCGTTCATTTTAGATCCACCTTGAACTGCCAGCTCTGTTTTCTTCGGCGTATTGTTAGCAAGAGAACCAGACCCATTGCTTGGATTAGCTTTTGGTGCTGCTAATTCTTTCTTTAAATCGCTTAAATATTTTTCAAGTTTCGCTCTTTGCGCGACCAGTTCAGCGACTTTCGCTTTATCCAGGACAAGAACTTCACCGACTTTCTCAGTGATAACTGTAAAATAATTCCCACGCTGTCCGGCCTGACCAATAATCAGATCTGCAGTGTTCCACGCTTCAGTTAAAGACGTTACGGCCTCTTTACTGCTGGAGACACCAAGAGCGTTTACAAAAGACCCGATGGCATCATTCATCTGGTTTGTGGCCGAAGCGCTTGCTGCTCCTGAAACTGCTGCATTATGGATATCATTTACACCTTCTACAAGAACACCAACAAATAGAGGCTTGGTCTCTAGTGTATCCTCTGCGATTGTATCAAGCTTGCTTCTGTCATAACTTTTTCTGTTGGCCGAACTAGGGCATATTGCCCCCGCCTCTTTTCTCGCCAATCTCATCTCCTCAATTCCTTTTTGCATCGGAGTTGACCAGTCATACTTCTCATCTGATGACTTAGGGATGGCCATCATTTTAGCGTTAATGTCGTCTTCTAATTTACTCATCTTAT
Source organism: Bacteriovorax sp. (assembly GCA_040377165.1). Lineage (GTDB taxonomy): Bacteria > Bdellovibrionota > Bacteriovoracia > Bacteriovoracales > Bacteriovoracaceae > Bacteriovorax. The sequence goes on along the minus strand of JBEIPI010000003.1, from coordinate 43,892 downwards.
TGTTAAGTTCTCTACTTGGAACTTTTGGAAGAAGGTAAATATCAGCATAGGCCTTCACTGGTCCCGAAATAATCCCCGGGATCTCGGCCAGCGCCTCTTTACAACCTGGAACCGGATCGGCAACTTCTACTTCTTTACAGACTTCTTCAGTCGTCTCAGCTGCTTCACCTCTTCCCTGGAAAGTTGTCACTGTTTCACACTGCTGAACTTTCTTTTTTCTTTCACAGGCCTCTCCTGCGATTTTTGTCGCGGCATTCAGACCTGCCTCAATTAATTTCTTGTTATATGTATCAACGTTCTTCAGGTTCTCTTCCGCATTACTTGCACCCGATTTTTTAGCAGCAAGAATTAACTTCTCTCTTAAAGGAATTCTTCCTGTGCTTGCAGCATTCTGCCCATCACCTGTGTAGTAATTTGTCCCCGAGATACTATCAATACTGACATTCAATGAATCAATCTGGATCTGGATAGCTTCAAGCTGAAGCTCTTTTGATGCTTTCTGCAGAATAATCGCTTCCATTTTCTCTTTTAAAGCAGCGATACGTGTATTTAAAAGCTCATCTCTGCTCACTTCACCGGTTGAATACTCTTTTACAGCGCTCCACCAGTTTGAAAGTGAACCTGGCATTTTATCACCCGCAGGCTTGCAGGCATTCGCGCCAATTTCTTTGGCCGCAAATAAAACCCCGTTTAATTCAAAAACTTTTTTATCGTATTCGTCCTGTTTAAAAACAACCGAACTTGAAGAGGCCGGTGCACTTGGTCCGAAGACTGCTCCGCCACTTGCTGAATCATTTAAACCAGGGGTCCCTCTTTCTTTCCAGTAGGAAGCTATCTCTTTGCTGGCATAACCAACTTCACCGGTTGAAGCCGTGCCGTCAGCATTCATAATCGGACCACCACGAGCATCCATTCCTAAGAAGATTTTTGTCCCCAGTGGAAGTGGATTTCCATTAATATCGTAATAAGTGAAGGGCTTTCCTTCGGCATTATAGAATGTTGGTTGTTCGCCTTCAGGTGTTGGGTCAGCGTGCACATTGGTTATAACCAAGGCCCCTAACAAACCATAAACTTTTAACTTCTTCATCACCGGCCCCCATTGTTACTCTTCTCTATTATCGCAACATTGCGCCAATCCCTTTAAGGATACCTTACCCCTTTAGTCCGCTTTTTCTTTAGTTTGCATAAATACCGTCACTTATGGCCCAGGCCCACTAAAGCCCCTACACTTGTCTAGTTGGCCACTTTTTCTGGCTATTCTCCCTTGATTAAAGAGCTTTCCTCATGCGTCGACTATTGATTTTGACTCTTCGCTCAGGCTATAAATAAAAGGGTGAAATTTCATATCTTTGTCCTGACCTTATTTTTCTGCTTTCCTATGCCCAGATCCTGGGGCGCTGACGATATCGTTTTCATTGTGAACCAAAAAAATCCGCTCACAAAAATCGGACAAAAAGAACTGTTGGGTTATTTTATGAAGAAGGACCGTACATGGCCCGATGGAACTGCTGTGCGATTCTTCGACCACCGCGACGACAATAAAAGCCGAGATGTATTCCTAAAAAAATTCGTTGGGAAAACCTTGCGCGAAGTCGAGCTCTACTGGATTGGTGAAAAAATCTACACCGGCCACATTGCTCCTATTCAAATAACCTCGGACTCGATGATGGCCAGAATGGTCGGCCGTTTTCCTGGAGGTGTAGGTTATGTATCTAAAAAATTCAGGCTGCCAAAGGATGTAAAATACATTGAGGTCGTGAAGGAATAATGGAAAAAGACGTTTTTGAACAATCATCATCAATTGTAAAAAGACTGAGGACAGTAATGCTGTCGATTATTGTCTTTATCCTTTTGTGTTTTCTCACTATCTATATTTCAAACTACAATCAGCTTCAGGACATTCAGACTCTTAATACGGCGAACTTGCTTTTAAGTCTTAATACTCAGGCGATTGAAAGCTTAAATTCGACAGAACAGAATATGAACGTCATCTTTGTCAGAAAAGATGTTAGTGAACTTCGTTACCGCTTTGAAGAGAACCTGAAAGTCACAAAGCGTCTTTTGTACGACAGTATCCTGCAGTCAAAGGACGACGACATTCTCACCACTCATCTCAACAACGCCATTCTGGCGCTTGATGACCTGGAGTCAAATCACGAGATCATTTTTAGAAAGCTGAAAAACATCCATAATATTTCCAGCCAAAGTCAGATTGAAGAACTGAATGCTGATCTGCTAGTAGCAAGCCAATACCTAATGGACGCCAAAGAGATCTTAAGAAAAATTCAGATTCATATCACTAAGCAAAACGATGATATTTTCTCTTACCTGTATAAAAACCGCTACCGCCCGTTGATTCTGGCGATCAGTTTGTTTCTGCTCTTTCTTACTTTCGTACTCACCATCGGGTGGGCCATGGCAAGAAACGCTTCAAGGTCGATTCTCAACCTGCTGGATGCTACTGAAAAAGTTGCCCAGGGAAATCTCAATTACCAAGCGCCGATCATTGAAAAAGATGAGATCGGTCGCGTGACTAATGCCTTTAACCGAATGATCACTTCTCTCAGGGCCAACCGAACACAATTAAAACTCGCCATCGACAGAATGACCAGACTGCAGACAATCACTGAATCGTTTTCCGAAGCACTGACTCCCGATCAGGTTTTTGATGTTGTATTTGCCCAGGCCTTTGAATCAATGGAGGCCACAACCGGTTCGATTGTCCTCGTTTCAGAGGACCCAAACTTTCTGGAGCTCAAGCGCTTAGTCGGCTACAGCGAAGAAGTCTTCAACAAATGGAAAAGATTCCCGACCTCTTCCAATATTCCAGTGGCCGAGGCCATTAGAACTGGTGAAGCAAAGTTTCTAAAATCCAATATGCTGGAAAAATACAGCGATCTGGAGCGTCCGATGGAGGGACCTTATGCTATCGCTTACATCCCTCTTCGCGTGGAAGGAAAATCTTTAGGGGCGCTGTCGTTTAGTTTTCCCACTAACAAAGAGTTTGATCAACTGGAGCGCGACTTTATGATCTCTTTGGCGCGCCAATGCGCCCAGGCGATTCATCGTTCGCAGCTTTATGATAACGCTCAAAAAGCAATTGAAGTCAGGGATGAATTCCTTTCAATCGCTTCCCATGAATTGAGAACCCCGCTGACTCCACTCAAGATGCAGATCCAGGGAATGGCACGCCAGCTGGAAAATGAAAACAGTGCCGCTCTTACTCCAGAGCGCCTGTTTAAAATGATTGAAACATCAGACCGACAAATCACCAGGCTCTCAGTTTTAATTGATGACCTTTTGGACGTCACACGTATCTCGGCCGGAAAACTCTCGCTCAATAAAGAGTTCTTCAGCATGAAGGAAATGATCATTGATGTTGTGGCCCAGTACTCGCACCAGTTCAAACATTCACAGTCTCCGGTAGAAATAAAAATTGAGGATGATATGATCGGCAGCTGGGATAAGGTTCGCATTGAACAAGTTATCATCAACCTACTGACCAATGCCGCGAAATACGCTCCGAAAAAACCGATTATAACCACTGTAACGAAAAGTGGTTCAATTATTAAAATTCAAGTCAAAGACCAGGGGCCGGGAATTTCTCTGGATAATCAAGACAGAATCTTTAAGCGGTTTGAACGTGTCAGCGATAAGCAAAACATCGGTGGACTTGGTCTGGGGCTTTATATCTGCAAGCAAATCGTAGAGGCCCATCATGGGCGTATTTATGTTCAGAGTGTTCTTGGAGAAGGTTCAACATTTACGGTTGAACTGCCGGAGAAATAATCTTTAGGCCTAAACTTCTTCAGTCTGCAACCCAAACTCAGCCGCGCTTTTTTCAATATACTCTTTTGAAGGTGCCTTAAACGATTCTAGTCGTCCGTCATTCATAACCATTAAATAATCAAGATCCGCCACTGTCCCCAACCTATGGGCAATCACCAACACTGTCTTATCCTTTAACTGTGACCTGAGCACTCTTTGAATTTTCGCGTCTGAGACGACATCCACACTGGCCGTGGCCTCATCAAGCATGATGATCTTGGCATCCAGAAGCAGCGCTCGCGCCAGGCATAGAAGCTGTCTTTGCCCCTGTGACAGGTTAGCTCCACCGTCACTCACCGGAGAAAGCAACATTCCTGGAAGTCCTTTTACCAGTTCTTCAAGACCAGTGTCTTTCAACACTCGCCAAATATCGGCATCGCTTTTTCTGGAATAAGGGTCCAGATTGCTTCTTAATGTTCCCATAAAAAGTGTCGGATCTTGTGGAATGATCGCTAGTCTCGAGCGCAATGTCTCAAGGTCAACACTCGCGATATTCACACCATCAATCTCAATGCTTCCTGCATGGACATTAATAAATCGATATAACATCTGAAACAGCGTGGTTTTACCGGCCCCGGTTCTTCCGACAATCCCGACTTGTGCGCGGGCCGGAATTTTCACATTCAAACCTTTTACTACTTCGGGAAGACTTTCATCATAACGGGCAAAAACACCTTTGAACTGAATCTGCCCTGCCAGCGGCCATGATTCGTCCACCATCTGCCTTTCTTCGGTTAAGTACAACCTCTCGCTTGGTATCTGAGTCATGAACCTGATTCTCTCGATAGAAGTCATGCGCGATTCAAGATCAGAAAGAATGCGGATTCCCCAGTTTAGCGCTCCCCAGAAAGACATCGAATAGAGAATGACCAGCCCGGCAGTCGGAGCTGTCAGGTACCCTGAGTGCACGCTGTACACCAGGCAGAGCGCGGTTGAGCCGGAAATAACCCCACCAATCATCGGAATGCGGATAGAGAACCAGCGATTAAGTAAAAAATTATTTACGAAGGCGCGTTGGCTTCTTTCCAGGTAAGTGAAGAACTGTTCCCTGAACCATGCTTCTTTTTTGTAGGCGCGGATAACAGGTAATCCTCCAAGAGTTTCCTTAAAATGAGCGTATCTCGGTGAACGTGAAATGGAATCAATTCGTTTGGCCTCGCGTGCGGACGCACGGTAAAGAAGTTGAAGTTTCCAATAAATCACGCCAACCGGAATGATAATAACCAGTACAAACGGAACGGAGAAAATAATTAACCCGAGAGAAACTGAGATCTGAAACAGCGACTGCACGGCCGCTTCAAAACTCCACTGTAATTGAATATCGACAGACTCCAGGTCCCTGGAGAAACGCTGAAGCAGTCTTCCCACTGGGGTAGTGTCAAAGAAGCGCACCGGCGCTTTCAGAATGGATGCGAGCATTTTATCGTGCAGTTCAACTCCGGCCTTAATCCCGCGCTGAAGCCAGAAAACCTGATTGCCTACTTGAACTAAAAAACTGATGAGGGCGATCAATCCATAAATCATCACCCCTTGAATCGGCGTGATTTCTTTCGGATGTCCTGAAAACCAACTCAACCACCATTGATTAAAAAGCGGGAAGACAGAAATCGTCAGGACTCCGATAAAGAGGGTTGCAATAATCAGTTTATGATTTTTACCTTCGCCCCCTAAAGCTCTGACATAGTCCCAGTATAGCGAGCCTTTTACCGCTCCCTCTTCCCTTTCTTCATCGCTCATCAGACGGCTTTCGGTTTCGCTCTTGCCCGCGCTCTCTGCTTCCTGCACTTCTGCTGATTTCTCCAGCAAGTGCACTTCCAGATGATGAGCATAAAATGTATTGAAACCCGGGCTCTTTTCTAACAGCTCATGAAGTTTTCCTTCCGCTGAAATCTCTCCATTCTGAAGGAAAAGAATGCGGTCGAATCTCTCCAGCGCTTCAAGCCTGTGAGTAGCGATAATCAAAGTTTTATTTTTCCATGCCCCAAAAAGGAGCTTATCCACCAAAAATTTTTCTGTATGAACATCGACTGCGGAAAGAGGGTCATCAAGCAGCACGATATCAGGATCCTGCAAGTAACATCTTCCCAGGGACAGACGTTGTTTCTGCCCGCCACTCAGGTTGACTCCTTTTTCACCGATTTCAGTCAATAAACCACCAGGAAGAGAACGAATATCCCTCTCCATTGCCGTCGCATGAAGAGCTTCATCCAGTTTTATTTCACTGATCTCCCTGCCCATTTTCAGGTTTTCCAACACGGTTGCATTCATGATGTAACTTTCCTGGCTCACATACCCCAGGACATCACTTGCCACCTGTACTCTTCCCGCTTCAGGCCTCATTTCCTGCAAGATCAGCTGGATCAATGTCGTTTTCCCTGACCCCACCTCTCCGACGATCGCAACACTCTCGCCCTTATCAATCGAAAAATTCAAATTCTTAAATTTAAAATTGCCGTTGTCACTTGAGTAATTAACACCGGAGAAAACTACTGCTTTGCCTTCCATTTCAAGAGCATCCGCCACCACATGGCCTTCCACTGTCTCCGAACTTAAAAATGCAATGATCCTCTTCACTGAAACCCATGCGTTGGTCAAACGTGAAAGCACTCCTGGAAGATGTCCGATCGGTTCCTGTAAAAGTCCAAACAATGAAACACAAGTCAATACCAGGGCCGGAGTCAATTCCATCCCTCTTAAGACGTGCACCCACAGGGCGATAAAAAGAACCAGTGTGGAGATAGCGACAAAACTAAGCCCCGAGAGCATCTCTGCATGGGCGAGACTTCTTCTTGCTTTCACTTCTTCTTGTCTTACTTGCGCAACCTGCTGGGATATTTCTTTTTCCCAGACAAAATATTTCACCAGTCGCATTGACTGAAGAATTTGCCCCATCAAAGTCACTCTGTGGTCGCGCTTTTTCATCATCTCATCTTCAAGATGGATGAATTTTTTAGCAATCTTTCTTGTCACCGGTGTTAGAAGTAAAAGAATTCCAACCGCAATCAGTGCCGTCCACCCAAGGTAGTAGAAAAGCATGGAGATGCTTCCAATTAGAAGCAGAGTCGCCCACCCCATATCTCCAATCAACATCGGAACATCGGCAATCGCCTCACTGTCTGAGCTCATGTGATTGACCACATCGCCGACGTTTACTTTCTGGCGTGACTTCTGAGAAAGTTTTAAAGCGTGCTCGAAAATCAAACGGTTCAACCTTGCCACGATTCTCACATTAGCGCGCAAGACTCCATAGAAGTTGTGCTGATAACCTATTCCCATAGTGATTCCGATCATCCCAATACCGATGGCGACAGGGATAACTGAAGCGTAATCACCATTCTCTGTCATCTTGGTCAGACGAGTAATGAACTGATTCACAAAAAGTGGCGTGGAAAGACTGGCGCAAATGCCGAGAAGATAAAATGACCAGGCCCTGATAATATATTTCTTTTGCTCAGAAACAATCGTCTTCAGGAATTTTTTTTCGGATGTTAAATCAATCGGCACAATTTCGGGACTGCGGCTTAGCTCTAATTCTTTAGGGACTTCCAGTAGGTCATCGAATGTAAGAATTTTCTCTTGCCCTTTTTTAACAAGAGGAGAAACGTTGTAAAAAAAGAAGTTTTTAAGGGCGGCCAGCATGTACCATAAGGTACACAAACAGCACGCCCGTGTACATTATTTTTTAGTTGGAATAGGTTTTATATTGCCACAATCAGCAGAGAGCCACTTACCCTTTTGGTCCATGTCCATGCGGTCTGGTTTACCTTGAGTCGTTGTATTGATGACAGCTTTTCCTGTGTAGGCAGTTGGGCTAGTCAGTGTGAACTCTCCTTCCCCTGAAGAAGGCTGGCTTCCTTTGCAATCAAATTTCATTTTTACTGATTTGTCCGTGCGTGAAGTGATCTCTTGAGTGCAGTTGTCGTTTTGTTTTTGAGGAATATCAAGGTTATCCGCTTGCTCTTTTGAAATACAAACTTTAACGCTGTTCATCCCCCCCGATAAACCAAGCCCCTGTTTTGCCATCATATCTTCCATGAACTTGCGCTGTTCAGCAGGCATTTTCTCCATTTGTTTCTTCATTTCCGCCATGCTCTTTTCTACTTGTCCACTTTGGCTTTTCATTGTGAAGCTATGCTCCCACAGCCCGGCCTTCATACCAGAGGATGCTGCAAATGATGTTGAAGAAATCGCCAGTAGCAACAATGTCAGGGAACATTTCATATAGGTCTCCACTAAATAATATTATCTTATGCCTAATAAGATACTTAAATATTTTTTAGCGGGCAATAAATTTAAATATTAAAATTCCCTTCACAGCTTGAAGTCTCCCACGCAGCTTCACGTGGCCCGTAAATAAAGACTACAGACCCGTCTGCGTCTTCAGGTGCTTTCAGGATATTGATGACGTGATTGAGGTAACTTTTGTTAATCATCGGGCAGCCACTCGAGAGAATATTGGCCCCGGAAGTTGAGACCATTGCGTGCTTATGTATGACAACCGCGCGCTCACAGGCATTATCGTTAATCCCCTCTTCTAATCCATGCAGCACTAAACTTCTGCCGAATTTTCCTTCGTAATCAATTCCCGCCACAAAAAATCCGCTTGATGGCGCATTGGAATTTATCTCGTTGCTGAAATAGCGGGCAAGGCGAATTGAGTTTTTATTTTCCGAAAGTTTAGTATTGAACATTCCGGCCATATAACGACCGTGGGCCACCGCCATTTTCGAGATCTCTCCTGTTTGACGGTCAACAAGGAACATTCTCTGCTCATCACTTGGGGCCACATAATCAATTAAAGCAAATACTCTTTTTGAATCAATGGTAATTTCAGGGTCGCCTGAGCAGCGGTTTTCGCTTCCTTCGGCAAAGGAAATCTTTTTCCTAAACACCGTACTCTCGTGCTTTTTAAAAAAGCACTCTACATGGCCGAGGGCCTTGAGATTCAAGTTTTCTTGCTTAAAGCGCTTTTCAATCTCCTTCCATGAAAGAAAACCCGCCTGCACATTCGTTGACATAAAAACCACGCCCGCCAGGAGCAAAGCCTTTGGCCTGAAAACCATAATTCCCCTCTTTGAAAATTCTCTCTCTATTTTAACTCATAGGCAGCCCCCCTGCGATCAGCGGGATTTCTTTCCCAAAACTGACCAAACCATTTGGGTATATTCTACTTAATCGCCCTGGTGCCTTTGTGATCCGTCTTAATTGCCTTGATGCAATCATTGTATCCGGCCTCACCGCGTCCATATACATCGCCCTCATATGTCTTACAATTTACACCACTAAAGGCATTTGTTTTCTGTTTCATCTTGGTACGGCTCCGGTTGGAACTCACTGACCCCACTGGTATATTATCCACCGGCTGTTTTGCCTTCTCTATGGACTCCTCAATATTCCCTAGTTCTTTCATTTCGCTTTTACTGTCAATCGAGGCAAGTGCCCCCATCGAGAGGAAAAAAGCTATGAGTAAAAATGTGTAGCGTCTCATAAACCTCCCGTTCTTATCGGGTGTGAGCAACCCTCGTCGTGTGTTTTAACACCTTCATTGCAAAGTTCGCCGAAAGTCTGTGCCCGAGCTTCTTCAAGCTTGAAACTTCTTTTTGCAATTTAGGGTATTGCTTAAGATCCTTCGTAGTAAAATTTCTAAGCTTCATGAACTGAAAGCCCATCTCATTCAAAATTGTTTTATCCAAGTCTTTTCTCATTTTGGGAAACATTTCTGCTTCCTCTTCTTTAATGTGGTGCTCGACAAGTTCTGCCAGTACTTTCAATTCCACTTCCAGTTCATCAGTTAAAGTACGAAGTCCTGTTAATTTTGGAATAAGCATCTTCACCTTGGCGTCGGCAATCCCATGCTCAACCTCCCCTTCAAGAATCTCTTTTTTCAAATCCTCAATCTTCACTAGTGTAGAGTAAACTACTTTTTTCTCTGCTTCGGAATGTTTATAGAGAGCGTCCAAAAAAGTTTTGGCATATCTGACTTTTTCTTTTTTATCGCCGTCTCCTTTAAGAACTTTAATACATTCCTTTAAATACTTGTGATCCATTTGTAGTACATCGACAATGTTGAACTTATTGTCTTGGGCAATTTCTTCTATTCTTGTCATGTCTAACCTCCAGGTTAATGACCTATCTTTGAATCAGCAAAGTTGAAGCCAAGATTAAAGCGGAAGTCTGTGTTCTTTCCTGTGGATAAAAAGAAATCCCTCGAGACTTAAAAAAAGCGTGAAGGATGAATAATAGGCCCAGATTAAAAACACTAAAAGGGTGCCGGTCGCTCCATAGACCGAACTGACAGCGACATTTTTGAAATAAAGACCAATCAGAATTTTCCCGAACAAAAAGGCCACAGTGGTAAAAAGCGCCACCTTAACCGCCGTCCTCAACTCCGGAGTGCGCGAAGGTGCGAAATAGTACAAAACTGTGAACATCATAAGATATATCGTAAAACTGATAAAATGCGCGAGAATTTGCCCGAAAAGATTATCATTATAAGCTGGCCCCACGAGGTATTTCACGATGTTTGAAATAAAAAGCGAGAAGAAAAAAAGTATAGCAACGAATACTACTACTCCCATTGAAAATAGCCGCTCTTTCACTATGTCTTTAAAACTCCGTGAGAGATTCGGGTCGTGGTATCCGTAAATAGTATCCAGCGAGAAACGAAGCTGCAAAAAAACCATGGATGCGGTAAAAAGCAAGGCCGCCCCCCCAACAATCCCTGAAATTGAAGCCAGGTTCATTTCATCATTCACATTGCTAAAAATCATCTCAGTGATTCGCCCGACTTCTGGTCCCAGAATAAAATAGGTCTGACCAATGAGCTCTGTCTGTAAGGTGTGCCCCATTAAAGAGCCTACCTGCAGGAGAATCAGCAAAAAAGGCGCAATGGCCAGAGCTGTATAATAAGATATGGCCGAAGAGTGGAAAAAAATATTATGTTTTAAAACAAGATAAATGAAATTCCTGATTCTTAAACCGAAGCGATACCCCGCTCTGGAAATACCTGAGATCGTCATACCTTCTCCACATTTCCTTTACTTCCCTTTAAAGAAAAAAAACCATGCGAGAATGCATAAAAATCCCGGAACTCCCAGGACATACATTAAAATTGGAACAGCAACCTTCCCTTCAACATTTTCTATCAAATCCGTGATTTTTTTCTTCATCTTTCATTCCTTGATAATTTTTTATAACCCACGGATGTTTAACTAAGCATCCGTGGGAATAACTACGACATCGCTAAGCTTCTGTGGAAGAAGCGATATCGTGAGCTCCGGTTATTTCCAATAATTGTTTTGCACTCTTTATCGAATCACTATTGTCACAATGGACCGACAGAAGAATTCCTCCGTCTTTTACTGATCCTTCATATCTTTTAGCTTCATATTCAGGAATCCCCAGTCCAACCAGGGCCCCGCTCACGCCACCAACAGCTCCGCCGACTCCGGCCCCCGCGATTGCGGCCATAATCGGTCCTGCCGCAACCAATGGTCCGATCCCCGGAAGAGCGAGTGCACCCATACCGGCAAGCCATCCCAACGTTCCACCAACCACAACTCCCGTACTTGCTCCTGTTGCAGCTCCTTCAGGGGCCTTGGTGTGCTTTTCATGGGCAAATTGTCTTGTACTGTCTTTATCAGGCATCAGCACTGAAATATCAGACATTCGAAATCCTGAGGTTTTCAAACGCTCTACCGCTCTTTCTGTCGACGAACGTGTGTCGAAAATACCAAAAACGGATATATTCTTATTATCTCTTGTCATTGTTTTCATCTCTAGCCTCCTTGAAAACTATTTCACAACACTGATCTGATTATAGATTCTGTGTTTTGGTGCCGTGATATAAGCATGCTCTAAAATGCGCGCTCGCTCTTCAGCACTCGATACTGTGCCTTTTAACGTCACCCCATTGTTAACTGCAATGATTTTAATATTTTTCGCCTTCATTGAAAGGGCTGCGTCCTTCATTAGTTCAGAGCGGATTTTTTTGGTAATCAAAATATCTGCAGGCTTATTGGATTGATCTCCTGCCGTTAATCCTGTTGCCTGATTGACGATACGAGGATTCGCACTTATGTCCTGCCGTGCTACGACAACACCTACAAAAGCACTGCTCACAACAATCATTAAAATTAACCACAACTTCATGTATCCTCCTTAATTTTAGATTGATTCGCTAAAGTATCAGCGGCATCACTACAATTTTTAACAGCAGGCCGGATGCCATGTTTTTCTACCCAAAAATCCCTAGAAAAGACGAGGTAAAGGAAAACTAAATTACTCTCAGGAAGCTCAAGCCGCGAAAACTGCTTTTTTGAATTTCTTAATCTACGGCGTCTTCGAGTTTATCACCAGCATTCTGAGCGGCGTGCTTCATTTTTTTTCCCAATGCATTTCATTTTTCCATCAACCATTTCGCAAATTTCATCTTTAACTTTTCGACCGGCCTTTTTAGTCGCCCTCTTTGTGTCATTTGCTGCCTCTTCCATTTTTTCTTTTGCAGTGTCATCGGCAGCAAAGGCTGCACCATATGGATGTGCCGCAGTTAAAGTAACAACTGATAAAAACAAAATTGCATTTCTCCAGGTCATTTTCATAAATTCTCCTTCTAATAGAACTATTTTATATATTCATCACTTTTTTAAGTGCAGATCTTTGTGTCTTTTTCTTTCTATTTCCGCACTTCCGATAAAACTCATTAATGCAAAAATGAAGAAAATAGCCAGGATCATTTCCCCGATTTCAATAGACATTCCCGCAACTCCAAAGGCCCCGAACAACATTGCAATCAGGCCAAGAATGAAAAACACGATTGCAGCTTTCAACATACATCCTCCTTTTTTGATGTTTGCCTATATCTAGACAGCAACAAGCAGTTTGTGTGCCAAAATAGACTCCTTATATGCTTCAGGACAATTAACTCCATTATGCCCTTTTTCATGCGACCAAAATGCCCCATCAAGGTGCGCTAAAAACTTAAACATTCATAATCACTATACTTATTCCTTGGCATAAACTTTGGAATAAGAAGATCGAGAATTTACTCGATTTTTTTTCAAGGAGAAGAAAATGAACACAGAAATTATTAAAGGTTCAATGAAAGAACTAAAAGGTGATTTAAAACAAACCTGGTCAAAACTAACAGATGATGACATCGCCTATCTTGATGGTGGCGTCGACCAACTAATTGGTAAAGTTCAAAAAGCTTACGGCTTTACTAAGGAGAGGGCCACTGAAGAATTCGAAAAATTCAAATCTCAACACAAAAACTATTTTCGCGATGACCGCGATTACACTAATACCAAGGAGAAAACTATGGGAATGGCTTCACAACTAAACGGCCAATATGATGCCAATAAAATCAGAAACAGAGCTTCGCACTTGATTGAAGACGAAATCGTCGAACCATCAAGAGAGTATATTGAGCGCGCAAAAGACCTGGGGGCACAAGTTGTCGACAGAACCAGTGGCTTAGTAAAAGAAAACCCTGGATACGCTATTCTTGGTGCGGCCACAGTGGGATTCCTTGCGGGAGCCTACTTTTTCCGCCGAAAATAATTATGAATAGCAAAAATAAGGGCCTTAACCAGGCCCTTATTTTTTTCAGGAGGTTCTTCCATGAAGTGGATGTTGCTTATTTTTTCCATAATCAAACCTTTCTTTTCAACAGGGCATGAAACAATTAATCCGGTAACAGAAATAAAGGACATGATACGCGCCAACGCAATGAAAGCGCTAATGCTCTACACTACGGCCACATCACTGGCGATTATTTTTTCTGCTGGTCTGATTCTGGTTGCAGTAGACATGGGTGCTCAATATGATCAGAACGGCTATATTTATTTCTCTTCTATGATTATAATGGGCCTTACTTTAAGTGCGGTCTGCTTGGTGACAGGAGCAATTATTGTCAGAAGTTTTCAGGACAATGATACTAAAAAGCAAAAACATCTGCCGCTTACCACTGTTGGAACGTCTCACCCGCTACAGGATGCTTTGGCACTTTTAATTGCTGATTTCGTAAAAGAAAGAGAGCAAAAAAGATCGACAGAGTTCGAGCCTTCGCGTGAAAGAAAAGAAGCGCCGGTTACAGCAGAAGAGATGAGACATTAAAAAAGAGGGAACGACGTTCCCTCTTTTTTAATTCTTTATAAATCTGGCCTTGAGCATCTCGCCCCTACTTGTTGCCTGCATCTCGACCCAGCTTCTAATCAATCCATAACCGGTCGCCACATCGTTCACCAATCGACTGTAGTCTTTTTTAATGACTAAAAACTGACGACGGATAGCATCTTCTTCATGTCTAATTTCTTGAGTCTCAACATTAGTATAACTAGCATTGCGAATACCAGTTACCATGTTCATAACTTTCTTTTGTCTTCCTTTTTTGTGTGCGCTCTTTTTTACTGCCATAACTTTGTCTCCTAAAAGATTAATGCACTTATGCATAGTGCCCCAACACTAACAAGCAATTTGTATGCCTAGGAAGTTTTCCACAAACCCTTCCCTATATGGAACATTACTCTGTGCTCCAGCAAGAATTCTGCTACGCAAGCGGAGACTTTTGCCCCTAACGCTATATGTTTTCACAATATAACTATCGAAAATATGATTGGTGCATCAGTTGGCATCGTTGGTGCAATGATTAGAAATGTGATCATGAGATCAACAAACAAGAACATTGAGGTTTACCATGTTAGATAACCAACAAATACAAAGTCATTGGCCAACGATTAAGAATCAAGTCTTAAGCCGCTGGACCAAATTGTCTGAGTCCGAAGTTGAGAGAACTCATGGAACTCCAGCTGCTCTTGAGAAATTAGTCCATAATAGATACGGACATAATGAAGAGTTTAAAAAGACTTACGAGAAACTTTGTCAGTCTTGTTTTCACTCTTCTAAAAGTGTCGAACCCTCTTTTGCAACCAGCAACCTGGATGATGTCTTTCTGGGAGATTCTCCAGAAAGAAGACTGAATGCAAACTACGCAAAAGTTGAACACAGTGCCAATATAAATCGTGAAACAGATGATGAACTCTCAGCTTATTCCCCAACTTCATCTCATACATCTCTTGATGATGAGCAAGTGGATGAAAGCTACAATGATTACGATAACGCTTATGATGACAATGAAAACTATACGCATTTTACTTCACCGGATGAATTCAACCTTTCTCATGGTCCAAACCTTCCCGGCGCGGACATCCCCCTAGGAAGACAACAATCTTCTGCAACCAAAATATCTACAGCGAAAGCTGCACCTATTTCATCCGAAGTGTCGTCTAACGATGCTAAAAAGAAGTCGTAATTTTAAATTACGCTTGTTGAAGCTCTGCCCTCGCGGGCAGAGCTTTAATTCTTAATCAATCAAAAAAAATACATATAAATCTATGGAGTCTACGGAGGGAGTTTATGGAAAACATCAAAGAAGAAATTACGGGAAACAATAAGTTCAACATCATTGAAATACTTTCAGTGGATCACTCCTATCTTAAAGAGTGCACCTGTATTCTACTGACTGAAGATGTTCATGACAAAGAAAGACTTTTTTATGCCAGAACGTTCCTTGATACACTTTCCAAATATACATCTTCAACTGAAAAAACAGTCTATGATTCACTCATCGATATGGATGAACTTCACAATCAAGTGCTTGAACAAATTATTAAATGCACACTTATCGCCAGCTCCGCCGAAAAACTTTCTTCGAGGATCAATGACTTGAAAAAACTAGACGATATCACCTATGCAAAAATCAAAAAACTGGCCCGACAGGTGGATTTTTTCATAACTAAAAAGAATGAAACTTTTCTTCCTCTTTTACTTAAGTCACTTTACCCTGAAATCCTCAACGAAATGGGTTTTCAATACATGATCCTCAGACAGTTCACTCCTCAGGACCTGGAGAACCACCCTTATCTTCAAAGAGAGATTTACTACAGCGTCCACGGGGCAAAGAGGAATATCTACCAATGGTCCGGCGATTTCATGAAAAAAGTAAATCGTTATATCGGGGCATTAGTTTCACAATCTTCCTATTTTATAAAATCCTAGAGGCAAGATGGAGTAAAAATGAAAAAGTTCGCAATAATTGGATTCTTTTTAGCAATAATCACCAACTGTAGCAGGGAGACACCACCTCCGACAACTCCGGCCCAACCACCGACTGTAAACGAAAAAACTGCCATACAATAATGGTGACCAAGAAAAAGATGAAGATTTAATATTCGTTTTTTTATTTTTAAAGATATAAAATTTTTGCCTTCTTTCAGGTTTTCTTACTTCTTAGCACTCATCTTCTCTTTCTTCTCATTATAGTAATCCACAAAAATATCAATGTGATCCTGAGTATGTTTTAGCGTCTTACTCGTGCACCAGGTCCTTCGAAAAAGCCTGTTCATCCCACCACGAAAGCAAGCGAGTGTATGATTGATCGCAAAGAGCGGATCAAAGCTTCTGGTTTTGAGCTCTCCCATGCCAACAATTGAAGCGCGCTGACCTTTGTAGGTTTGGTGTTTGGCACAAGGAAAGTGGCCTGCGATAATTTCAGCATAACGTTTGTGCTCGTCTGTTTTAAAATTCACTTCACTCGCGATACTCGACTTCAAATCAAACAGAAGTTCAGAGAGAATTTTTGGATGTCGATTTTTCCTTTTTCCATATTTTCTCCTCGAGATTTCGGCTGTTTTTCCAAATGCCGGGATCTCAGCCGCCCGCGCACCTAACACCTGAAATGACTTTGGGTCAACAACCACTGAAATAGAAATAGGCTTCAACTTGGTGTGCACGCTTGAAATGAGATCATCAAATTGGATTTCATTTAAAGGATTTTCACTCCATTTTTTGAGTAACTCTTTTTGATTGATCCGAGCTTTTTTTGCCAAATAGACAAACTTTCTTTCAATCGTTTTTCTTGCAAGCTTCAAATTGTATGCGCACGAGCGCATTGACATGCCAGAAGCAAGATTGGATCTGATCATCATATTAAAGCGTCGCTTTTTTTGAGCAAACTCTAATGTATGAGTGGATTTGGAGTATCTGATAAGGCAAATCTTACATTTAAAGCGTTGGATTCTGCGGGAGTCATCACGGCGAAAAAAATACCCATCTTTAACTTGAAAGACTTTTTGGTGAAATACTTTGCATGATTTATTTGGGCAGCCTTGATTCATGAACTAGATTATTCAAGAGTGACTTCTATTCATGAAACTTACCTAATTGATTTAATAAGTGTTAACAAAATTTCAAAATCAAAAAATTGAAAGTGCAAATCAAAATGGAACACCATTATTGTATGGCAGTTTGTCTTCGACCTGGATGAGTCCATTTCCAAGGGCCTTTCGAAGAAAACATTCTACTGATGCATCTCTTCTGGAGCGACGAGGAAATTTTGCCTTTTTCTCTCTCAAATCTACTTTGATCTTTTTGTCTTTCTTCAAAAGACTTGTACCTAATAAAAAAGTGATGCTGCTCATAATTACCTCCCGTGTGGATATTAGCAACTTGCTCGCCAATTTTGTCTCCATATGAGGCATGAGAGAACGTACTAAAATTATATGAGCGGAGAAAAAACCGTCAAAAACCTTGAGGCAAATTGTCTTCTTTAAAAGAAAATAGCCACGCTAAATATGGGAATGAGTCTTGCTTTTAGAAATGAAAAAGCTTCAATGAAGAAGCTCAAATTAGTTTGGAGTTAAAAATGAAAATCAAGTATGTCTTTCCTTTTCTTGTTCTCGCTTTGTCTATGGCTTCGTGCACCTCTTCAGATAATATACAGACAGCAAAGGCCAATGATGCCGTCCCTCAAAAAGTTGTAGCAGAGAAATCCGATAATGATGCTTACTACGCAGTCCTAGAGTTCGACAAAGGGACACAAAAACTGAGCGAAAAAAGCAAAAGAGACCTAAAGGAATTTGTCGCTGCCGCCAAGAAAGATGGCAGAGAGTTTGATGATATTCATATTCTGGCATGGGCCGATAAAGAGTATCCTGCCAAAGGTGGTAAGCTTACAAAGCAGGATGTGAAAATTGCAAACGAGCGCTCTAAGGCCATCGAAAAATACCTGAAAGACGACCTTGATACTGATGGTGACTATGCCACTTATAACATGGCCAAAAGACCAAACAAGGTTAATGAGTTCTTCCGTGGTGATGACTACAAAACCAAAAGAATTTTTGAGAAACCAGGATCTGCACCTGCTGGCACTCAAATGAGTTCATTCATGAACAACAAATCTTCTAAAGCGCTCATTATGGTGGATTATTCAGAGGTAGAATAAAAAAAGGGTGGCATTGCCACCCTTTTTAATTTTGATTCTTATTTATGTTTTGAATATTTTCTTCGACACTTTCATCCAGGGACTTTACTATCTCTTTTAGTTTTTCCATGTCTCTATCCCTCGCTGCCTGCTCCATCGGAACCCCCAGGCTACTTATGTAAGGGAAGCCAAAAGTCTCTCCGTGCCCTTTTAGGCGATGCCCTACAACCTGTGCAAGATCAAAATTTTCCAGGGCCAAGCTTTCTTTAAGTTGAGCCACTTCTGTTTGCCTTCGGGTTAAGTATACAAGTCTTTGCTCTTTCATGATTTCCATACAATAAATCTACACTTGTTTGGAAGCTAATCCAAGAAGCAGTACATTTAAGATTTCTTCAAGGATGTTCTAAATAAACACCACGCGCAAAACTAGTTAAGTTCATAGGTCTCTATTTCCTTTAACTTACGGTATAGCGTCTTACGGTCAATATCCAATTCTTTTGCTGTCTGTTCTTTAGCAAAATTATTTCTTTTAAAGATGAACTCAATATATTTTTTGCAAACATCATCCAAAGTCATCAAGGAATTAATTGAGAATAATGAATTGTTCACACTCTCTCCTGGTTTCCCTTCTGACTGTGTCTGTTCATGGCTTGGAAGATCATCTGGCTCAATGTATTCAGAAGTCGCAAGGACAACTGCTCTTTCGATGGCATTTTCCAGCTCGCGAACATTCCCTTGCCAAGGAAGTCCTTCAAGTTTTTTAATTGCCTCTTTAGTAAAACCTTTCAGTGTTACATTGTTCATCAGACTGAACTTCTTTAAAAAGTATTCTGACAATGGAAGGATATCCTCTTTGCGGTCTCTTAACGGCGGCATATAAATCGGAATAACATTCAAACGGAAATATAAGTCTTCTCTAAATTTTCCGGCCTCAACTTCCTTCTTTAAATTCTTGTGAGTCGCACAGATAATTCTGGCCGTGATATCTCTCGATTGGTTTTCACCAATGCGCTTAATTTTTCTCTCCTGCAAGACACGCAGAAGTTTAGCTTGAAGTGGGAGAGCAAGGTCTCCGATCTCATCGAGGAAAAGCGTTCCGTTATTGGCCTCTTCAAAAAGACCGATTTTGCTTCCCATTGCCCCGGTGAAGGCCCCTTTGGCGTAACCGAAAAGTTCTGACTCCAGTAAGTTCTCAGGAATAGCTGAACAGTTAATAGCAATGAAGGGCTGATTTTTTCTATCACCTAATTCATGAACTGCGCGGGCGACAACTTCCTTACCCGATCCACTTTCCCCACTGATGATAATATTGGCCTGGCTGCTAGAGACACGTTTCGCAAGCTCCATTGCCTGCTTGAAGCCTGGGCTTCTACCAATAACGCCTTTTAGACCAAGAAAATCCTGTTCAGTAAAAAGACTTTTTAGATTGGTATTTTCAGTCTGAACCTGATTTAAGAAGAGCGCTCTTTGAACCGAGATTAACAACTGTGGAAAGTGCAGTGGCTTTAAGACAAAGTCATAAGCTCCCGCTTCGATCGCCTCCAGAGAAACTTCAAGGCTTCCCTCTGCTGTCATCAAAATAATGGGAAGTACTAAATTGATTTTTCTGATTCTCTTGATGAAATCCACACCCGACATTACCGGCAATTTGAAGTCAGAAAGAACAACATCGGCAGCCACCTTTGAACTCTCAATATCGTCCAAGGCCACACGTGCATCCTCGTATGTGACTACGTTGTACCCTCTCTGCTTAAAAAAAGAGCACAGAAGTTCTAGTAGGTCTTTGTCATCATCAATAATCATTAACGTTGATAGTTTTTTTGTTTTCATGGGGTATTTTTTCTCTCTGTGGTATTTATCACCATTGATGTGGCAAGTGTGGCATAATTCCCTTTTAATGTCAAGAGGATAACTTAAGTATAAGTAATCAAATAAGTCCTATGTGGCATAATATGTGCTTTATAAAAAGCCGAGAGTTATCAACCTCATCTAAAGGAGATATTATGTTGCGATCAGCCATTGTTTTTTTCGTTTTGGGGCTAATTGCCATGCTATTTGGGGCCTACGGTATTGCCGGGGTTTCAATTGAAGTTGGCAAGGTTTTATTAATGGTTTTCATTGTCCTGGCCATCCTAAGTTTCGTCGTTGGCCTAATCAGGGGTGGAAACGGGAAGCACATTCCATAGCTGTTTAAATAATTAGTAATAGGGCTTTCTCTACCCTGCAGGTAACAGAAGGCCCATAATACGAAGCCTGGGTCTCTAAAAATCTTTTTCGAAACATCCGCGTTGATAAGAATTTGTCATAGATGAAAAAAAGAAAAATATCAGGCCATTAATGAATTAAATTTACTAAGGAATTCTGATGCTAAAATCTCTATGGACCAGAGTCGTGATCACGGCCGCGACTCTAGTCAATATCCCAGCTTTCGCCGTTGAAGCTGAAACACAAAACTCAAAATACAATATTCAGACCGAAACAATTGATAATCAAACGCTCCCTCCTGCCAATTCAAAAGAAGAGCGGGCAAAGATTGAGGACATTCGTCAGGAGCAAAAGGAGAACATTAAAGAGGCTTCCAGTGAAATCTTTGGGGCCGATCCTGCCAACAAATTCTCCCTTTACCAACCGACCTATTTCATCTTTGGGAAGGACAACTTAAAATTGCAATTTTCCGCCAAGTATAGAGTAGCAAAAAACTATAATCTGTATCTTGCTTTCACCCAGACAATGTTCTGGAATATTTACGAACAATCAGCTCCCTTCGA
The DNA here is from genome assembly GCA_040377165.1 of Bacteriovorax sp. GTDB lineage: Bacteria > Bdellovibrionota > Bacteriovoracia > Bacteriovoracales > Bacteriovoracaceae > Bacteriovorax. The sequence goes on along the minus strand of JBEIPI010000003.1, from coordinate 23,036 downwards.
TGATATCAACTACAATCCTGAAGCTTTCTACAGGCTTTTTGAAAATAAAAATCGCTTTCTTAGATCTATGGACATTGGAATGCTTCACACATCAAACGGGGAAGATGGCGATAAATCCCGCTCAATTAACAGAGTGTTTTTAAAAACCAATATGGCCACTTCATGGGGGAGGCATAATCTGCTTGGGGAATTAAAACTCCAGCATATTTATAGCAAAGCGGACGGTAACAAGGACATCGTGGACCACATGGGGTACTGGGACCTTCGAATGATGATCACCCACATCCTGGTCTGGGGGGCAAGCAGGCTGGACGTGGAGTATAGATTGTTTGCCGGAAAAGATGTGGTGGATATTGCAAAAGGTGGTCGTGAACTGGGGCTTCTTTACAACCTTGGCTCTGAAAACTTCAACCCTACATTTTATGTTCAATACTATAGTGGATATGCCGAAAGCCTTCTCCATTACAACCAGAAGGTCTCAGTTGTCCGCGGCGGTCTTCTCCTCTACTTCTAAAAATGGCAAAAAAAAGGCCGCTCATCCGAGCGGCCTTTTTTATATCTTATTTAACCAAAAGATTATTTTGATACAACATCTAAGATCTTAGCCTGTGGAGCATTTAAGAATTGTCCTTTGAATACAGGAGAATTCGAAACATCAGTCACTCCAAGAGTAAGTTTTCTTTCGTTTCTAGAGTCTACCAGTGATACGATTCCTTTAGCTGAATCGATTGTCACTTTAGAGAAAGTCAGAAGAGCGTTGCTATTAACAAGTGAACCTTCGTAAATAGCTTTTTGGTCTTCGCTTCTCTTGATGATATTTAAAGTCATGTCGTAGTTACCAACTTTAACCGAGTGCTTACCAAGAAGTTGTTCAAGTGAAAGACCTTCTACGTTAGCTTGTCCGTAAACAGCGATGTTTGATTGAGTAAGCTTCCCTGAAAAAGTAGCTTTCCCGTAACGAGCTGAAGCGAAATAACCTTTTACAGTTTTTGTTTCTCTATCTAGCTCCATTTTAAAGAATGGAGACTGGATGTCCTGATTATTGTCGTTGTTGTAAACAGCTTCGTTAGAGAAGAACGTGTTTCCAAGAAGACCAGCTTGCTTAAAAGAAACTTTAATGATTCTTGATTGAGAAGCAACAAAATTAACAACAAGAGCATCACGGTCGTTAGACTCCATAACAATTACGTTGTCGATTCTAAGGTTCTTAGCAGCGGCCGGGTCATCGAAAGTCACGCTGTAAACACCTTCGTGTCCTGGACGAATTTTAAGGGCCGCAAGAGTCATGTCTTTTACGATCGCAACACCAGCTTGGTACAGATAATACTCATCACCAATAGTGCGAGAGTAGTTTTTCGCGAATTCAGCGAATCTTACCATTTCATCCATCTCCTCCACAGTCTTAGCTGTCTGAGCTTTGGCAGATAAAGTTACAAGAAGGTTGTAACGTCCAGATTGAACCGCTTGAGCTTTATAAAGAGTAATGTAAAGAGCAGAGTCAATTGGAGAGATCTTTACGTAACGAACTGAAACGTCCCCTAGGAAGATCTTAAGGTCACGGCATGACCACTCAGAACATCCGTCTAGTTTTTCATAAACTGGAACTAGAACTTGAAGTTCAGTGTAAAGGTTCTTGATAACCGCTTCTGTTTCATTCTTAACTACCAGGTCTTTTAGGTAATAAACGAATTCACCGCGAGCATCAAGACTTACAGTCTTTAACACTTCAGTGATTTCAGGGTTACAAAGTAGAACACCTTGCTCTGCAAGACATGTTTCTACCATTTTCGTAGCTGGTTCAAGCTTTGCGTTTAGTGCAAAGGCCGGGACAGATGCAACTAGTGCCAAAATCAATAATAGTTTTTTCATATTTACCTCAGTTTAAATTCTATAGCTTAAATTTAATATTAAATTGATGTCCATTTTTCAGTGTTACGATCGCTACACCAGACACTAGGTCTGGAAGGTTTTCACCACGAACAGTCACTAAGAAGTTAGTCTTAGCGTTGTCGTTTGAGCGGTTCGGTAATCCACCGTTAGCAAAGATGTAATCAACTTCTGCAACAGCTTCTGTCTTATCAGTCTGAAGAGAAAGAACGAATGCGTTCATTTCTGATTTCTTCACGATAGAAAAATCTCCTTCTTCAAGTTGATAGAAAGGGCTATTTTCCATCTGATCCTGAAGTGATTTCTCAGAAAGTTTTGCAGTAGAAAAATCATGGTTAGCTGAAGTTGCGAAATCATCAAATGATGACCATGCAGCATAGTGAGCTACCGTTTTGTTTCTGAAGTCACGGATCGCGCTAAGAGCTACTTCAATAACAGCGTCTTCACTCAGTTGACCCATTTGGCTTGACTCGTAAGAGTCAGCGAACATTTGAAGAGATTCGTCTGAAATTGAGTTGTAGTTCGAGAAAACATCGATTGATGAATCAAGCTTAGAAAGTTGAAGAAGTACATTTGTTTTTACTTCTTGGGCAACTGTCTGCTTTCTTAACTCAGAGATATTCTCTTCGTTTTTAGCTTCCTGAACTCTTCTCTTGTAAGAAAGGTTTAAACCTGACCAAGAAAGGATCGACCATTTAACCGCCTTCACATTTTGCTCAGAAGCGCGGTGAAGATTGATAGCTGTTTTGTACTTGTCGCTGTTAACAAGAGAGAACTTTTGAAGGTTCGCTTCGTCAAGATTAGCGATGATGTTCTTGTTTAATAAAGTTGAAACTTGAGCAAGCTCATACTTGTTGCTTGTCGTGCTAATCAGGGTTCTGATCGCTGCAAGCTCTGCAGTATACATGTTATAGATGTCTACTCTTTCCATTCCTAGACGAAGGATCCACTTCTTAAGATCAGCGATTCTCTCTGCCGGGAATTTTCTTTCCGTCCATCTATCCTGTTGGTAAGTAAGGATCTGAACTTCCTGGTCAATCGTCTTAAGGATGACTTCATGAGTAAGGATATCGTAGTAAAGGTGAGCAAGTTCGTTGTTAAGAACATCGCGTGCATCGTATAGGTTGTATAGTGCAGCTTTCTCAAGGTACTTGTTCTTAGAAACATTGTAGATCTTTGTCGGGATTGAAAGAACTGCTTCAATCGCGATTGGCGCCCAAAAATATGTCAGCCCTAGGGAAATCCCCAGAAGATGACCAGTTGTAAGCGGGTTAAATTGAGCTCTCGCTGCAGAAACGTTTCTTTTTGCGATGATATAGTTTTCGAATGCTACGTCAACGTCAGTGTTTCTGTCGTTGGCGATTTTCTTCATTTCGCTGAAAGTTTTTCTGCCTTCAGCAGCTTTAAGCATTCCATCCAGGTTTGACTTCACTGTAGGAAGTGGATTAACGACGTTGGCATTTGCCACACTCATCGTCAAAACCAAGACCAAAATCATTAGTTTTTTCATATAAGTATTCCTTTTACCTTGCCGTTATTATGAACGAGGGATTTCGTTTGTTAACATGTTCGCGCCAATTAATCTCTTAAGCTTGATGTACTTAAGTTCTAGTTCGTACTTAAGTTTTGTAGCTTCTCTTTCAGCGTACATTAAAGAAAGTTCAGCTTTCTTTGTGCTGATGAAAGAGTTCAGAAGATCAGTTTCAGCTGTTTGAGCTGCCGCGTACTCTGCCTTCGCCATTTCTAATAACTGAGCCTGGTAGGCCATTTTTTCTTTATGAGAAGCGATCTGTGCGTATTGAGCTGCTACCTGGTTTTTGATTTCGTAAGTAGCTTTTTTCTTCATAAGTTCGATTTTGTTAACTTCGTGTTTAGCGATTGAAACTTTCGCGAAGTAATCAAATCCTACACCACCCCATGAGATCCATGAAAGCGCCACACCTTTCTTTTGCTTGTTAGCAGCGTCGATCAGGTGGTTGAATTGCTCGATTTCTTTTGAATTGTTAACAGCGATTGTTGTCGCTTCTTCTACTGAAGCCGGGAATGCCAGTTCAGAGTTGTAGAAGTCAACGTTTGCTAATTCAAGAGGAGCTTGGTTATCTGCTTGAAGGATTAACTTAAGAGCGTACTCTTCAGTTTCTAAAAGCTCGTTTCCGTTTACACTTTGAGTTTTCATAGAAACTACGTTTCTTTGAGTTCTGTAGTACTCGTTAAAGTCGATTGCTCCAAGATCGTAAGCTTCTTGTGAGCGAGTTGCGATTTCGTTTGTGATTGCCGCTTCTTTCTTGAAAGATTCGATCATTTCACCGTGGAATTGGAATAAGAAATAAGTTTTTTCCAAGTCTTCAAGTAGGTTCTTCTGAACGATTTTCTTGTTAACTAGAGCAGCTTGTGCCAGGTCTTTATGAGCAGCAGCTTCAAAAAATCTCGAAGGCTCTGGTACTAGAGTACGAAGAATCGCGTATTGGTAATCGTAAATAAGCATATCTACTGAAAGCGTAGGTAAAAGTGAAAGAGTTTTAGCTTGTGCCTGAGTCTTCACTAGTACGTACTGCTCATACGCAATCGAAACCTTAATGTTGTCGTTAACAACTTGTTCTTTAGCTCTCTCAAGAGAGTACTGTTCACCAGCATAAAGCTGGCCGGAAAATAACCCCAACATCACTACGAAACCGATAATCTTTTTCATACACACTCCAAAAATTTAATATCTCTGTTTAACACGTTATTTTAGGAATCCTTCCACCACTTAAAAAATCTTGTAAAAATTACTCACTTCAAACTCCACCAAAGGCCAATGTTTCTTCCAAGGCCGATGAGTAGTCCATCCTGCACATCAAACTCCGCGAAAGTTTTGTGCCAACGAAGGTCTAACAAACTTTCTTTGTTTATCCAAGAGTACTGAGAAAATTGAGGGACAAGCTCATCTTTTGAAGTAGTTATCTGCGATTTCAAAAGACTACCGCCCATGCACGAATAATCTCCATAACTTGAACTAAACCTGTAACTAAAAATCTGCTCTGACTTCGTTTGAATCTGGCAAAATTCGTCTTCTGCGAGCAAATCTTTAGGGAGCCTGAAACTCTTTGTATTCCCAAGCACCTGTAGCATTCCTCCTTCATCAGAAGAAAAATATGCTCCAAGTGAAGTTAAAAATTTCACTTCAAAATTCGCCGGTCCTGCAACTGGGATGAGCTTCTTATCCCACTCGATTAGTTTTGTCTTGGGATTTTGATCCCAAACACCACCTATTCCTTCAATAAAATAAACAGTCTCTCCAACCGTCTTTGTTCCCATCAAAAGATTGCCCATCTTCTGCGTATTGAAGTTATATAAATCATCCCAAGTCACTGCATACAGGTCTGGGAACTCCTGATTAAACTTGGTTTGAATCAAGGCCTTCTTTAGTTTTACGTCCGACCATAAAAGAGTGTTCTTCTCTTCGATCATCGGTGCGATTTTTACCCACGATTTTTTCTCAAGATTCACAACAACTGAATAATACAGATCTTGATCACGGTCTTTGTATTCGAGAACGACTTCAGGGTAGCTGTATGAAGAAATCTTAACCAGATTCATGTCGTAAAAATTGGTGCTACCTGCAACTGTAATATCAACATTCAGAGTTCTATCCAGGTCCACAAAACTCATCGTATTTTTATCCAGGGCCATTGTTACCAGAGGCCCGAGCTGATGAATTGAGCCTGTGTGCTCTTTAATAAATTCAATTTGATCGTTAATCACTCTGAATGTGATCTGTCCTTGCGCCAGCGGTTTTCTAAACACTGTATGGCCATTGTTTTCCTGAACATAAACCAGTCTCTCTTTCTCTAGATTCAAAAGCTTGTCTGCATCGGCAACCGGCACCCATTGGGCCTTATCACCTTCAACTTTTAAGCGCTTCATCTCTCCTTTTAAATCGTTGAGATTGTAAACCACGCCGGCCTCAGTAAGGATGATTCTTGAACTTTCAGAAGCTTCATAAATCGTCTTGCCGTTTTTTAGGTTAATCAGCTTTGTATTGTCCAGCAAGGCCAGAGAATTTTTAGAAATCTTAATCGAATCAAAATATGGAAGCGCGCGGGCCACGATCTCATCCGGAAGGATTCCCCATCTTCTCTCCAGAGAGACTCTGGCATCTGAATGGAAAAGCGGAATGGTCTTAAACCAGTCTTCAAGCGACTTCGATACTCCGTTATATGTCAGGGATTTCTGCGACTTCATTTCAAAAAAATTCTGGCACATCTTTGAATCGATCAGGTGACAATAAGTCGCAATCTGAGTGTAGAGCTGATTGAGTTCTGCATCTATATGGTATGTGCTAAGTCCTACCCATAGATTGGTTTTCGGATAACAATCCTCGCTGCATGGATTTTCCGGACGAGAAATAATATCATTTCTCTCATTTAAAAGTCTCTCGGACGTCGCCATCCACCTGGTCAAAAGCTCATCACCATTTAAGCCCCATCTTTTTGAGGGAACGTCGCTCGCAAGACTTGAAAATAAATTGTTTTCTATAATGAAGCGCAGGCTTGAAAGTTTCAGATTCACACCCTCCACTTTGAGATTCGCTGACCTAAGCCCTGCGATCCAGCGCTGATACAAACCAGGTGATAGATTTTCGAATTCCTCCACCAGTTTATCGATATCTTGAAACTTCTTTAGAAGTTTGGCGTCTCTGCTTGTTGTCCCCCAGTCATCATCCCCCTGAGACCCTGGACGGCAGTCATTTTTTCTGCAGAATTCATAACCTTTGTTGACCACTTGAATGCGCTGGTCTGCATAGCCAAGAATATCACCTACGGCCATCTCCACTAGTTTAAGTGGATCATAGCTGCCTTTAACTCTTGAAAGAACCAGTTGAATAAAGGCCGGGAATTCATATTTCAAATTGTCGTCGAATTGCTCTTCTGAATAGGTCGGGCGGGCATTCTTTGGCTCTAATACCCACTTTGAATTTACAATGACCGGCCACCTAAAGGCCAAAATTTCCTTTGCTCCTCTCGCCGGCCAGTCTTGGTCCAGGAAAACTTCTTTAGTCAACACACGAAGGGCGCGCGGGCTGGTTGAAGCAAGCGTATAAAGAGGAAGCTCAGTGACTTCATCATAATGTGTCTCTGTCACGATCTTCGCATGCCCTGAGCCGTTGTTTTGAGTGATGATGAAAGTTCCGGGAACCAGACCCTCTTTAGTGATTGAAACAGGAAAACCGTCGTGGATGACGGTTCTGGTGCTGGTTAAATTCATGATGTAATCAAGTGCCGCCAAAAAAAGCTCGTCCTGATACCAGTTTGTGGCCGTGTCGTATCTTCTCCAATCCTTTCTCATTGAAAAATTTCCGAACAGCTCGCCAGTGTCTGCCACCGTATTGGCCACCGGAAGTGAATTCATGCGGGCAAAAATCCAACGAAGACCAACAAGTGCATCCGCACAGTCAGTCTGGATTTTATGTTTTTTAAAGAACTCCGGCGTGACTTCATTTTGTAGCCACTGAGAGTATTTTGCTTCCCACTCATCATTCCAACGGTTGTTGGCCTGCCAGATGAATTGGTTTTTATTACCAAAAAGACCTTTATTCTGTTCTTTTTCTACAAAGGATTGGATCGGCCACGCTGCCAACTTTTTTGTTTCTTTAAAAATCGGGAAGCGGCTTGCGACAAATGACTCGAGTTCTTTTTGATTTTTAAATTCATAAGAAGAGACAAGAGATTGATACTCTCCTCTTTCCTGAGAGTAATGATTTAGTTTTACTGCCCCATCAATTCTTTCAACTGAAAGGAATTGGCGGGTGGTTAATTGTGTATAACTCCACAATTCACCAGCTTGAGCAAAATTAAAGAAGAAAAGGCCCACTACCCCGAGTGTCCTGATCAATTTAGATATGATCACGAAAATCCCCATCACGAATCTTTACCGAATAGCGCTGTTTTAGACTTCAATTGACAGATAAGCCACGGGCCCTGTAATAATTACTCAGAGAGGAAAAGCGGTCACTAAGTCCGCTATAATACGGTCATGAAAACACAATTATTCGCATTTATGCTTTTGTTTGGTTTAGGTTTTTCAGACGCCCAGGCAAAACTTTTTAGTTCCGACAAATCAGTATGGATTGGGATCGAGCCTTTCGTTTTGAAAACATTCGCTGAAAAAAAGGTCCGTGTATTTGAGTACAGCGACTTGGTAAAGGGCGAGAGAGAGACTTTCTTCAAAATCAAAGAATCGGAATTGGATAAAATTTCTCATTTCATCCACCACAATTTTAAAAGATGTGGCGGATACCGAGTGCTTCACAAGGAACCGAAGGAAGAATCAAAAGCACTAAGTTATAAATCGCTTTTTAAATCACAATCATTTGGCTATTACGATTTTCAAACCATGCTTACTCCTGACTATTCCATCAATCAGGAAAGTACTGTAGAGACATTTCTACCGGAAATTTCAGTTGAATATATGAATGGTGTTGTTAATCACCTGTCTTCTTATAAGACCCGTTATTACAAGGCCCCTGAAGGAGTCGAAGCACTAAAGTGGATCGGTGCTGAATGGTCGAGGTTAACTGCGGTCAGAAGTGATGCCAAGGTTGAATACTACCAATACAAAAACCACGACCAGCCAACTGTTATTTTGACCATTGAAGGCTCGGATCCTGTTGTAAAAGATCAGATCATTATCCTTGGCGGCCATGGTGATTCAATTAACACAGACGATGAAGGTGTTCACTCACACGCCCCTGGAGCAGATGACAATGCGGCCGGAATTGCGGTTGTCAGCGATATCATCAGAGTGATCGTAAATAAGAATTATCGGCCAAGACACACCATCCAGTTCATCGCCTATGCGGCAGAGGAAGTGGGGATCCAGGGCTCCTATGAACTTGCACGTGTTTATCGCGAAAACAAAAAGAAAGTCCTGGGCGTTTTTCAGTTTGATGGAGTTAATTACAACGTAAAGAAAACTTTTGATATGGCATTGATCAGTGACAGCACAAATCAGGAGCAGAACCTCTTCCTGGCCTCACTGATCGATAAATATGTGAAGGCAACATGGACATGGGAGCAATGCGGGTACGGATGTTCTGACCACGCGGCCTGGAATTACGAAGGCTACCGTGCGAGCTTTCCGGTTGAAGCGATCAATAGCGAGCAAAACACTTTTATCCATACGGCCAAGGACACTTTTGATAAGTCCAACAATACGACAGAGCATGCGAGCTTATTTACAAAACTAGGCCTTGCTTATCTTATTGAACTTGATCAATAGCCTGTCTCAAGACATTGTCATCAGCTAATTTCATATTTTGCGATAATGTGATGTCTGGGATAACCCCATGCCCTTCAAAAAGACTGCCGTCTTTCTGCCAGACCACACAGGTTGGAATATTAATGGAGTAAGGAGTGTCCTTAATCGGAAAAATGACCGGGTCTCCAGCTCCACCGTGAGTGGTTTCACCAATGAGTTTAGAGCGCCCGCCGAATTTTAGAGAAGAAGCTATCCCCTCACATGAAGAGAAGCATCCAGCAGAAATCATTGTCGTAAGTTTGTTATTAAAGAATGCCTTCCCTGTTCTTTTTGCAGGATCTGTATACTGGTACTCATCCTCAGACCAGAGTGAAAGCTCAAACGGCCACATTTTTTCCAACCACTTTCTTTTCCCTGGATGGGTTTTTCGAAGGTATTTGTAGTGATACATGAAAACTGGTTTTTCATAGAAGGTATTGAGAACATATTCGACTTCGTTGTCGCCGCCTCCGCCATTTTCTCTTAAATCAATCACGATATGATCATTCTCCTGAACCTGAGCAATCACACTATCGAACTGGTTCTTGAAATTCAGGAACACCTGATCGCGGGAATGTCCTGCAATCGTCGGGTCGTCACACCAAAGGCTGTAGATGTTGAGCTTAAAAACACCGTCCTGCAGTCTCTCTCCGCTCACGCACACCGGTGGCTTAGGTTCATTTTTGTGGTAAGGAATCGTAGTCGTGATAATCTTTCCGTTTTGGCCCTTAACTTTTAGGATCTCATCACGGTCGTTGGATTTATTGATTAACAGCCTGGAGATTCTGTATTGCCTCCCCCATACTGAAGAGGCGGCAACCGAATTTCTCTCTTTCTCAAAATGCTTTAAAAGACTGTCCTGATTAATTTCCAGGATCTCGTACTTGCCCTTTTCCAGCACGGGAGTGCAGTCAAGGCAGGACTCCACCGCGAGCGACCCCGGGATGAATTTTAGTCTGCTCTCATAGCTGACATTTCGGTCTGGCCTCTCATCGAATAAAACAACGTGCCCATCATTGAAACCGTTTAAAAGCGTGTGAACCTCGTTGATACGAGCATCGCTCAAGGCATTTTTCTTAAAAAAATTTTTTAGTGAATCGAGGGCCTTTCTTTTTTCCGCGGCATCATTGAAATAGAGGTTTGCATAGCGGTCTTCAAGTTTGCTTATTAAATGTTCTTCAGGTCTTTTCGAACAGGCCTGAAGAACGATTATGAGAAAAAGACAAATCAGTTTTTTATTACGGGCGTGGTCCATAAAGCATCGCACTTCCAAAAAATGTATAGAACAATTTTGTTCTGTCGTTTGGATCTATGGTAGCCGATCTCGCATTAGATTGGAATGCCGGAGTATTATTCTTGCCCCAACTTGCCCCGCCATTAGAGGAATAATACATCCCCCCGTTCCCCCAGCTTCCATCAATAGTGTGAAGCCCGTTAGCATACACATGAGAAGGGTCCTCTTGGTCCAGAGTGATTGAAGTTGGATGGGTCATCTGCACCTGGCGGTTCCAGGTCGCACCTCTGTCGGTACTCTTCCACACCCCAGTGGCAAGCCAGTTTGAGTTGTTCTCGTAGTCCACTAAATAAAGAGTGCCTCTATTGCTTCCTGCTGAGAAATCCACGGCAAAAGCTGTCGGGTAATACCAAAGTTTAGTGTTGGCATCTACATCAGCTGGACGGTTGACTGTCCCTCTTAAAAGCGCCCATGAATTTGCTCCTGGGGCCAGGTAGTAGATTCCGGTGCTCGCCTGATTAGTGAAGCTGGGAGCATTTCCTGATAGGAGGGCATAAACTCCCCCAGTGTCCGGATCGACTTCGATCTGCGGAACGATTTTATCTCCGGCCGGAAGACCGGAATTAAAGAAGGCCCAAGTAGAGCCGCCATCTAAACTTCTGGCAATTCCTGAACCATGTGCTCCGGCATAAAGTGTATTTGTATTATCATCGTACCCAATTGAAAGAAACTGGCGGTTAAAGCTTGAGTTGTTAGGCGAGATTCTCGTCCATGTCTGTCCGCGGTTATTAGACCTGTAGACGCCCCCCTCATCACCGCTTGCGGCGTTTGCATGCCACCCCATCGGCCAGTCGTGCTGAGAGCCTGAAACGGCGAAAACAATCTGGTCATTGTTGGGGTCAAAAGCGTAGTCATAATTGCTGTTGTAGGCGGCTTTGCTGATTCTAAAACTCTGCCCACCATCTTCTGTCATCATCCCGCCCATGTCGGCCATGGCCGCATAACCGATCTGCGGATTCGTCGGATGAAATTTAAAACGATAAACGCTGGTGACTTCAAGTCCGGTTGATTTCCATTTTTTTCCTTTCGCTCTCACTCCTGTGTCGGCGTATTTAGTGAACGGAGCATTCCAGAAATCCCCGCCATTTTTTGAAGTGTGCAGGAAGTAGTAACCAGTCCCTCCCATTGTTGCCGGAGATCTTAAATGCATGTCAAAACTTTCATAGCCACTATCGTCCCATCCAACATCAAGAGCAGCTGCGCTGTACTCAAGCTTGTCCTGCCCCCAGGCCGCATAAGGAACCACGTCCCAGTTGTATTGATTGAACTTCAAACCCCAGGTCGCTCCTGAGTCCGTGCTCTTCCAGATTTTTGTCCCGTACTGGCGAATCCAGTCGGTTGATCCCGTAACAACAATAACTTTTGAATTGTTCTCCGACATCTTAATGTGGTCTCCGCCCTCTTTATTGGTACGGGAAAAAGACATGGCCTCATTTCCGATCCAAACGTAACCGCAGTGGGCGTAATGAGCATTCATGCTCGTCGCTCCCCAGTCGTTGGCGAATCCGGCAACAGAAGAACAGGCACTCGCCCCATTATTATCGATAAAAGCGAAAGTGATCTTTTCATCGTCACGGCCGGCAGTAAAGGCCCTGATCTGCACACCTGACGGTTGGTACACTCGGGTGAAGCTTGCACCTTGATCCATTGATTTCCAGATCCCGGTTGGTGTCGCGTGAAAAATGATATGCCCGTTAGTATGGTAATCGATATATGTCCCGCGGGCCTCTCCTGAAACTCCTGAGAGCTTCGACCACGAAAGACCGCTGTCGCGGCTTTGCCACAATCCGGTCGTCGTCCCGGCGTACATATAGTTTGCATCGTAGCTGTTAGCGCGCCAGTATTTGATTTTCTCACCACCAGCAAGTGCGAAATTTGAAATGCGATTCCAATTCACTCCGGCATCATCACTTCTCATCGGAGTTCTTCCAGCTGGCGCGTGAAAAACAATATCAGTGTCCGGAGAAAAACCAATACCGGCAGCACTGTCTAAATCGGATGAATAAGTTGTCTCGAAGTGATTGACAGGAATCCAGCTCTGACCTCTGTTAATACTTCTAAAGAGCGTCCCCATGTCAGTCCCCACAAACCACAGCGAGCTGTAAGGAGAGATCGAAAAACCACTCATCGCTCCACCACCACCAATTCCGCGCGGTTCATAGATATGAGTGCTTGGGTCATCAGGGAATTGGTATTCTGAAATTGTTTTAAAGATATAACCAGCTTCGTTGGTGTGCTCTTCAATGACTCCACCACCACCGACATCTGTCCCTGGAGGATTGGTAGATTCACCACCAGAGTTTTCACTCTTGCATGAAAAAATGAAAAACAAGGAAAATAAAAATAGCAATAATTGCTTACGAGGTAAGTACTTCATGAACTTCTCCGTTAATTTGCAGGTTAATAAAGAGAGGCGTTAAGAAATTTTATCTGCAAAAAGGACATGCTTATGAGCATCATAAGAATCTGGCAGATTCTGCCTACATAGAGCATTTATTTAACGGTGTCAGAGTGACCAAAAATTGGCAGAAAAAATTGGCAGAACGAAAAAAGCCCTCGAGAAGAGGGCTTTTTCATATTTTGATGTTTATAAAAAAAGCAGATTAGTTTTTCATGAATTTCAAGAAAGAAACCATTTTAATCGCCGTATAATAGCTGATTAAAATATTAAAAAGAACCGAGTGTCTTTGGTCAATATAATAAACGTCATACTGGATTTTTTCAGTTGCAGTTGCATCGTATGGAAGACAGATCTGAGCAAGACCAGTGATTCCTGGTTTTACTTCGCGACGACGAGCATATTTCGCGATTTCTTTTTCGTACACTTCAACGAACTCTGGTCTCTCAGGACGAGGCCCAACAAAAGACATATCTCCAAGAAGCACATTGAATAATTGTGGAAGTTCATCAAGGTGACTGGCGCGAAGAAATTTTCCAAGTTTTGTGATTCTTGGGTCGTTTTTTGTGGCAAGGACAGCTCCAGTTTTTGCTTCCGCATTTTCAATCATTGTCCTGAATTTATAAATTGAGAAGTGCTTCCCGTCTTTTCCTACTCTGGTCTGAGAGTAAAGAATTTTTCCGCCCATAGAGATTTTAATAGCGGCTGCTACTAAAAGCATGATCGGCGCGAAGATAACTAGCAGGGTGATAGCAAAGGCCGCTTCGAATACACCTACAGCATTCTCTCCCATCCTAAGCTTTCTGAAGATGAACGAATCCGTATAGAAGAAGCTCTTCATGTCAAATTTTTCGATGTCTAAAGTTCCCGTACTTGATACAGCTAAGTTGCTCATAACCATTAACTCCAATCACTGCTTTATGGCACACTTATTACCACAAATGATTTCTGGGTGCCAAAACAAAGGCTGACCCAGTAATAATTACTAGCCATAAAGCAAGTTAAGTACCATGTGGATAACTATTGGGGAAATAGAAGTTATAAGACCTTAGAAATCTTAAAAAAAGAAGGACTTCAGGGCACTCCTGAAAGAATGCCCCAATTGAACAAATGCTATAAGGATTTTTTTCTTAAAGCAGGATTGAATCGATTATTAAGATTGTGTCAGGAGTGAAACCGTTAAGTAATCCCAGATACCCTGCAACACTGTATCTACTTATGCGCAATTTCTCTTTTAAGACATAAAGCCCATCCATTACAGGCAGGGTCACATGGGCCTTCAAGCGGTCAACAACTCCAGACTGCCCGACAGGTCTGGGAAGCATACCAAAACGTCTTAAACGATGATTCATCTTCATCGCTTTACTCCACATTTCGGTTTCCTCTGAGTGGTAAAAAATCGAAATAGTAATGGAGATATCATCCATACCATTTTTCACATAGTGTCCTGAAGTGTACGGGATATGAACAGCTTCGCCGCTTTTAAAATTAAACTTGTGAGCGTACTGGTCTTTCTCCTCTTTCCACTCCGGATAACTTGGCTTGTTGTCATGATAGGCCTCTAGTTCTTTTGTACTAATAACCTGCTCCATCCTCGGTGGAAAAACTGCCAGCTCTTTGCTGCCTCGGATTTGAAAGATGAAATTTGAATAGCGGTCGAAATGAAATGGCGTCACAGCTCCTGGCGAGGCGATAAACAACCACAACATCGGCTCAATTGGTTTTGTTCCTGTGCCGTTTGCCTGCATAAACGTCGAGACATCATCACAGATGCCTTCAAATATTTCTTTGAATGACGGGTGAAGTTCAGGATTTCTAACTGCGATATAGGCGTTTCCTGAACGGATATTTTCAATGACTTCGCTTAAGTCAAAACCCTTTTTCCCGTCGACCAGGATTTGTTCGAAATCCTTCTTCAGGTCATTGAGACCTTTTGAGAACATGACTTTTTCTTCTGGAAGTGAAGTAATGACTTTAGAGAGATTTTCAAAAGTCAGTGAAGGGTGATTTGCCATATTATGGGAAAAGCCAAAAGGTCTGCGGTCCAGGTCTTTTGGATTAATATCGCCTCTCAGACATTTTAAATTCTTCATGCTTTACCTTGCTTAGTTTGAAGAACTTATTGTATCCAAAAAAAGGATACCAAACTAGCAAGTCTGTAAAACTTTACCTCTTAGGGTAAAATTCTAAAGCACTAAAAATACTCAAAAATAACAAGAATTTTAGCCGCGGCCTTGAACACCCCGTTCACTGCCGGCATAAGCCCCGCTTTAATCCTATCTGCAACAGGTGCATTGCCGACCGGTTTAAGCTTGAGTCCAAAGCGTCTCATGCGATTGTTGAATCTCATTGCCCCACTCCAGCGCTTAGTCTCATTGGAGTGAAAAAAAATCGACATGGTTATTGAGATATCTTCCGGGCCGTTTTTTACGTAATGGCCGGAGACAAATGGAATATGGACGGCTTCACCCGCCTTGAAATTGAACTTGTGAGCATGTTTATCAAGCTCTTCTCTCCACGGCGGCAGTTGTGAAGACCAATCCAGGTAAGACTCAGTGTCTTTAGCACTGATAATTTCCTCCACACGTGGAGGAAAAACCGCAAGCTCCTTGCTGCCGCGGATCTGGAAAATAAAATTAGATGAACGATCAAAGTGAAAAGGTGTGATCGCATTTGGTGAAGCAATAAACAGCCAGACCATTGGCTCAAGAGGTTTCTTGCCGGTCTTGTGATGCTTTAATAGTTTGCCGATATCCTCTAGCAGGTCACTATAGAGGCCTTTAAAAGACTCATGCATCTCCAGGTTTCTGGCGGCGATATAACAATTAGATGTGCGGATGGTTTCAATCATCTCGTTTAGGTTGAGTTTTTTTGTATCGTTATCAAGGGCCTTGTCGAAATTGACAGCAAGATCATTAAGTCCTTTGGAAAACATGACTTTCTCTTTGGGCAATTCCTGCAGGATTTTAGACAAATTCTCCAATGTAAGTACCGGGTGATCAACCATCGTGTGACGAAACTCAAAAGGCTTGCGGTCAAGTTTGGTTTTTTCAAAATCACCGATAAAAACTTTTAACTCTTTCATACTCTGCCTATTTTTTTAGAAAAATATTTTTCAAATGTTCATCCAGCTTTAAATCAAACTCGCGGAAATCATTTTTCTTGTTACTCATAAATGTTGTAGAGGAATAGAAATAATTCTCGCGCTTAACAAAATCAAGCCAGCTCTTGGCGGCACTGATGGCACTGGCCGGTCCTGCCCCTGAAGTGATCGCCCCTTCCAGGACTTTCAGCTTTTTATAAGCATGCAATCCTTCAGTCGAGAGTTCAAAACGGAGCGAGCGCAAAAGCTTTCCGTCCTTGCTCGGAAAAAACATAACCACATCAGATTCCCGTCCGTCAAAGTCATAATAAGGATAATTGTTGAAGGCACTAGAGTGCCATTCCAGGTATTGAGATAAGCCGTTTAAGCGGGCGATATACAGTCCCAGGCCAAAGGAGAATCGTGGGTCATCCAAATTACCTGCCGAGGCATTATAGAATCCCCAGCGCTGTCCGTTATCTTTAAGCCTCGAAATATCGCTTTTTGTCAGGCTGGAAAAAAAGCCGTAATTAAAATAGCTGTTGAGCTTATTAGAATCGCCTCCATGGTAAGAGCCGAATCCTCCCAGGGCCATGAATGGGAAATGTTTCTGGAGTTTTTTGGCCAGCTCAATATCGGATGCTGTTTTATCAGAGTATCCGCCGGCCTCATCACTGAATGTATGGACGATTTTAGGCCATTTTTTATTTGATAGCAGGGACTTTAACTCTGAGGCGGCCTTTTCAAACGAAGCATCATCAGTTCCAATTAATTTTTGAGGGAATTGCCCACCATAAGAGTAGACGGTTTGAATCCCCCACTTTGCCGACTCTTTAAAAAGATCGTTGAGTTCAGAAATATCTTCCGGCAATCCTGTGAAAGTAGTGAAGCCCGCTTCTCCCAGCTCTTCTAGTGCCATATGACGAAATTTTTTTCTTAGTTCGGCATAGCCACCTTTTGAGAAGTAACTATATGGAAGAGGGTCAAGACCGAAGAAGCCCACCGGGAATTCTATTTTAGGAAGCGAGTAATTTAAAACCGAAATTTCTACAGGAAGCGAAACCTGCTCAGCTCCTTTATGAAAAATAACATTCCCTTTAAAGACGCCTTTAGCCGTTTTATCGTTTATCGGCAGCTGCAGCCACAGGTATTTTGTCTGGCCTTTTTTCACAACAACAGAAACATCTTTCAGCGGCGACAGGTACTTTCCTGTGAGCATATAGGTTTCGTGATTGATATCAGGAGACGTGTATTGATAAACCACATCGCTGATCTGGATATCGCTTTTTTTAATTTTTTCGCCTTTTTCATTGGAGAAATCGTCAAAATTCCAACTGATTTTCTCATCGTTTCCACCGGCCGTTATCTGAATAACCTGATAGGGTCTCTCACCTTCTCCACCCTGAAAGCTCAATGTTTTCAGCATCTCTTTTTTCGCTGACAATGGGTTAAAATAAAGATCCGCCCCAACAACCGCGACCGAAAAGCCTGCATTGCTCTTGTCGCTCTTTTGAATTGAGCGCGACATCCAATCGAATTCCAGCTTCTGTCTTTTTTCCAGCGCCGCCTTGTAAGCGAGTCCCTGGGCTTCACTGACCTTATTCCAAAGCACTAAAGAGTTTAAACTGATTCCGGTTGCGTCTCCTTCGAATTCGACTTCCAACACACCGTTAGTGACATCAACAGTTTTGTCGATGACGTTAAAAACTTTTTTCAGGTAGAGATCATAAGGGTGATCCGTAGCTTCCGGGACAATCGATTCAAACATCAAAAGATCACTTAAAAAATCTTTTCCACTACCTCTGGTTTCCTTAAAAACCGGATTGCCGTTGACTGATACCATACGGTCTGACCAGAAAGGAACATCCCAATATCCCAATTTATCCACCACCAGGTTCATCTGGTATTTACCATTGGGAAGCTTCACTTTGAATTTCCCTGCAGTAAGGCCGATTGAATACCTCAAAAGCTCACTCGCGTACTGGGAGTCTTCCACTCGCCAAAACTTAGGCTCCACAAATCCGTACCCTCTCTGGTCGTTGTACAGTGTCTGAGTGGTGACCTGAGTGACATTCGTATTGCTGTTTGCCTTCACTCCCGTAAAGTCGAATGAATAAACATTCTGCGGAATCGCCGGCATCGGATTGCTTGATAAAGTGATATTGTCGATCAGAAAATTTTTCTTTTCAAAAGAAGCCTTAGAATCCGGGTCAATAACAATAAAAACTTTTTCCAGCTTTGCCAGGTTTACCGGGCGGTTAAAGCGGTGGGAACCTCTCTCTCCTACGTATTGAGTAAGGGAAAAACTGAGCTTGTTCCAGCCTGGTGCAAGTGTTTGCTTATGATTGACCTGAGACCAATAGTTAGTTGTCTGGTCATCGGCCAGAGTCAGAAAAAAATCAGTGTATTTGTCATTAGGATTAAAAACATCCATCTCCAGGCGGTCAAAGGCCGACCAGTCTTTTACCGGCATACTCTTAACTTTAAAATTGAAGAATTTCTGAGGCGAGAATTCTCCGGCCTTATTTTTTACATCGAAGGGATGGCCTGATTCGCTCTTATCGAATGAGTAAAGGATTTTTTTTGCAGCACTTCTCTCAAGATTTTTCTTATTAACTGCCAGTTGAGTGAGTGCCGCCGGTGCTTCTATGGAAACCTTGTCGCTGCTTTTTTCAACTTTCTCCAGGTAAAAATCATCAACCCAGACCTGACCAGGTGATTTCAGACGAAACCAGATCGTGAGATCGGAAGCCTTTACTTTTATGGTGTATTCAATTTTTCTCCACTCATAACTTCCATGAAGATCCATAAATGGAGACTCTGTGCCGAACCCGCCGTCATAAAAATGCCAAAATGAAGCGCCTTCCACGCCCTTTTGCACATCTTCTGCGCGTACATATGTGATAACCCTATAGAGTCCTGGTGATAAATCTTTCCAGGTGAAAAAAGCTGTTTCACTCTCCCCCCAATCTGTACTCATCCACAGGCTATTTTTATCACCCCTCCCCTGGTTGGAGACATAGGTGCCCTGGCCTTCGCCATAAAAGCTCCACTGAGGCTCTTTAGCGGTAAAACTAAAACTCTTGGAGTAGGCGCAGCCGACAATAAATGAGAAACTCAAAAACGACAGGAGAATATATTTTATTTTCATAATTAGATTAAATTAATTTCTTTAAAACACTAATCAGCTCTTTGCTCTCAACAAAGTTCTCATGAGTGCCGCTGATTTCGAAGGTTTTTATCTCGCCTTCAATAATGCCTTTCCATCCCATTACCGGATCGCTGTACCACCCCGTCTCTTCCATTTTAGACCTGATCAGGTAAAGATCGCCGCGGAAGCGCTCTTTCGGGAAGTATTTCCAGATCGCCTGGTAATTCTTTCTTTCAATTTCAACCAGAAGAACCGGTAGTGGAACCTGCAGACCAAGATGGCGATAAGTATAGGCCACAAATTTATTAATAATATTTTTAGACCTGACAGAAAAAGCGTCTTTAATTTTTGCCCAGAAAGATCTCTTTCTTTCGCTGGTGTAGGATTTCAAATCCAGATTTGGGCCAAAGGTATCAAACATTATAAGTTTGTCTATTTTATGACCGCTATTTTGCAACTGAATGGCCGCTTCAAAAGCGATCATTCCCCCCATCGAGCCACCGGCCAGCAGATAAGGACCTTCAGGCTGTGCAAGTTTTATTTCTCGTATGTAATGTTTCGCCATTTCTTCAATTGAACGAAGAGGCAACGTGATTCCATCCATACCAACAGACTGAAGCGCCAGAAGCGGTCTTTCATTCTTTGTCGCAGGCACCAGGGTTACGTAGTTAAGAATGTTTCCACCTACTCCGTGAAAGCAGAAAAGAGGGTTCTTATGACCGGTAGACTTGATGGCCACCAGCGATTTAAAAAATTGAGGTGTAATCGCTATAGAGGCATGATCATGTGTCTCTTTTTCAACTTCAGCATAAGCGCTCTGTGCAGAAGGAAGTCTCGCCTCAATATTTTTAGCAAATCCACTGAAGTTTTCCGCCTCAATCAATGTCGCCAGAGGAATATTAATTTTAAAGCGAGCGCTGATTTTAGCAAATAAAGAAACTGCCAGAAGTGAGTTTCCACCCATATTAAAGAAGTTGTCCGAATCTTTTACCGAACTCACTCCTAAAACATCCATCCACATAGCGCGGATGACTTCTTTGTCGCCCATTTCTTTTTGAAGGGTATCCATTGTCACTGGGATTGAGACAACCTCTTCCACTTTCTCCTGAACACCGGCAGTGATTCGAGGAAGCGATTTTTTATCAATTTTTCCATTAAGAGTCTTCGGGATTTCCTTCATGTGAGTGAAGTGGGAAGGAATCATGTACGATGGAAGCTTTTTACTTAAAGTTTCTCTCAGGTTTCTTTCGTCCAAAGCTCCACCGTCTTTAGTAGAAAGATAAGCGAAAATCCTCACATCTCCCGGGCGGTACTCACTGGTGATGACTGCTGCTTCTTTAACATTTGCGGCCCTTGTCAGCTCAGCTTCGATTTCTCCAAGCTCAATTCTGTAGCCGCGCACTTTAACCTGCCCGTCGTTTCTTCCCAGGCATTCCACTTCGCCATCGCTGGTGAAGCGGGCCAGGTCACCGGTGGCATACATTTTTGCTCCGGGAATAAATGGGTCTGCGATAAAGCGCTCATTGGTTAAATCGTCCCTTCCGTAATAACCTCTGGCAAGCCCGAATCCGCCGATAAATAACTCACCAGTAGCACCGATCGGCTTCATAAAACGGTTGTCATCGAGAATATAAAGAGAAGTATTGGCAATCGGGCGACCGACCGTGATGAACTCGTCGATCACGCCCAGTTCTTTACAAGATGACCACACCGTCGTCTCCGTCGGCCCGTACATATTCCATACGCTCTTACAAATTGGGATAAGCTTTTTCGCCAGGTCAATCGGGAAAGCTTCCCCACCGCAGAGGATCTTGATCGTTTTACTTCCGGCCCAGCCGGAAGCTAAAAGCAAGCGCCAGGTTGATGGAGTGGCCTGCATCAGCGTGATTCTTTTTTGCTCCAAAATACTCTTCAGCGAAGCCCCATCCATCGCCTCCGCACTAGTGGCAAGGAAAACAGTCCCACCTGAAATCAATGGCAGGTATAACTCAAGGACAGCGATATCAAAACTCAGTGTCGTCACCGCCAGGATCTTGTCACTGCGGTCAAAACCAATTTTATCCTGCATTGAAAGCAGAAAATTCGTCACAGACCCGTGGGTCAGCTGAACTCCTTTTGGATTCCCCGTGCTGCCTGAAGTGTAGATGACATAAATAGTGTCACCTTGCTCATGCTTTACTGCAGGCACAGGACGATCGAAGCTCGGATTATTGATAAAAGATGAAACGAGGATTTTTTCTCCTCTCTGCTTAAATCTTTCAGTTAATGATTCTTCTGTTACTAAAACTTTCGGCGTGGCACTTCCGATCATATATTCTAACCGGTCCTGCGGAAATCCCGGGTCAAGCGGCACATAACCCGCTCCTGTTTTTAAAACACCGAGAATCACTGGAAGTAAGTTAAGGCCTCTGCTTAGTGAAATCCCAACCAAATCACCGCGACCAACCCCTTTGTCTAAAAGCGCATTAGCACAACGGTTAGCGAGTTTATCTAACTCCGCATAAGTCAGCTGGCCTTGAGAGCTCTCAATAGCGATCCCTTCGGGATTTGCTGCCGCATTTTGTTCGATTAATTTATGTAATGGCCGAAGTGAACTAGTATCAGACCAGGTGTTATTCCAGTCTTTCATAACCAGCTCTTCTTGACGAGCTGGAATCGACTTCACGATGTTAAGCGGTTTATTCACATTCTCTTCCAGCTGGTCCAGCACATGGAAGAAACATTCCTTAAATCGCTCGATTGAAATTTCCTTAAACAAGTCTTTTCTGAATTCAAAGGCCCCTTCAATCTTTCTGTCGCTTGCCTTGATCCATAGATCCAGGTCAGTATGAGTTGAGGCCTTATCAATATTGATTTGAGTGTATGGTCTTCCGTTGATCTCTGCGGAACGGTTGCTCACATCCTGATAAGAGAAGAAGGTCTGAAAGATTGGAGTACGGCCTGTGTCTCGCGGGTAGGAGATTTTATTCAAAATGATCTGGAATGGGATCAATTGATTATCAAAGGCCTCCATACAGGTCTGACCGACATTCTTTAAAATTTCTTCAAAGGACTGGTTTAAATTAACCTGAGTTCTAAGCGCCACTGTATTAACAAAATACCCGATAGTCTGCATGATCTCCGGGCGGGTTCTTCCGCGCACAGGAAGACCGACGATAATATCATCCAAACCGCTGTAGCGGGAAAGAGTGATCTTAAACGCTGTCAGGAAAACATTAAAAAGTGATGAATTGTTATTTTTAGCAAAACCACGCAGTCTCTTTGACTGCTCTGCGGTTAAAGTGAAAGGAAAAGTAGATCCCTCATGCGACATCATTAATGGACGTTTGTAATCCAATGGAAGATCGAGAATTGGCAAGGGGCCTTTTAATTTTTCTTCCCAATACTCTACCTGTTTAGTGAGTATTTTTTCAGTGATTAAGTTATGTAGCCACGAACTGTAGTCGGCATATGTGATTTCCGGAGTCTTTGCAAAAGCTGGCGCTTCATTCTTCACCAGCGCGGAGTAAACAGTGTTAAGCTCCTCAAAGAAGATATCAAAACTCCATCCATCCCAGATTGCATGGTGAACCATGAAAAAGAAAACATAGTCTTCAGGACCAAGTTCATAGAGCTTTGCTTTAAAAAGAGGCGGCTCCTCTTTGTTAAAGGCAAACTGAGCCTCTTTATTAAGAAGATCAACAATCTCTGCTTCTGTCGTTTTTATCAGTTCTAAACGGGGCTTAAAGCGCGAAAGTCCTTTATCCAAAACTTTTTGTACAGGAACTCCATTTTCGATAACGATCGCTGTTCGAAGCGAAGAGTGTCTCTCAATGATAAAATGAAGCGTTTTCTCCAGGGCTTCGCGCTCGATTTTTGCTTTGACTCTGATCGAGGCCGGAAGATTGTGCATCAGCGTTTGCGGGTGCATTTCTTCGAGATACCAAACCTGCATTTGATTATGGCT